>JAILOW010000138.1 GCA_024690635.1 Butyrivibrio sp. | reverse complement strand
TTAACAATTGTTATTGACTATATGACGGAAAAAGCGGAAACGAAAGAGTTGAATGATCAACTTATAAAATATCAGCGTAAAATGGAAGTAAAAGAATCATAGTGTGTTAAATCAGAATTTATCGAGATGAACGGTGGAACGTTATCTCGGAAGATAATCTTACAAAAAACAGACAAAGATTTAATGAGTAGAAAGTAAGATCAGAGTATTATTTTTGATCGCGGTTATTAAAGTTGCCACCAACCGCATACAGTAGCCCTGAGCTTTCTACCGTACGCAGCAGGTAAACAGCAACTCGCCTTACAAATGCCCAAAACAAGGCACTTAAGGCAATGAAAAAGTTCTCAAAGAGATAATCATTGCTCACAAACCCCGAAAACATGCTGGTTTCCGCGGGTTTTTTCTTTTGAAAAATTCTGTTTGGTTTTAACTCGTTTTGACTCAATTTTTAGGGGTTAAATAGGGGTTAAATTCCCTTATGGGTTAAAAAATGGGCTAACTCCCAGCATTAAAAAATCGTCTGAGGGCGCTTCATTGTCTTACACGTTAACCCAATGCAGTTCACTGTCTGGATCGATCCGAATGCATTTCAAGCAAAGGAGGGTTCAGATGTCTAAAAATTCAGATACAATCACATTAATTCCAATCGAAAAGCTTATTCCGTTCAGGGATCATCCGTTTCAAGTGCGTGATGATGAACAAATGAAGATGATAACGGAAAGCATTGGCTCTGTGGGCGTGCTGGTTCCAGCCATAGCCAGGCCCTTATCTGATGGCACCTATGAACTTATATCCGGTCATAGGCGTAAAAGAGCGACAGAGCTTCTTGGCTTACATACGCTTCCTGTTATTATACGAGAAGTGGATCATGACACCGCAATTGTGATGATGGTAGACAGCAATTTCCAACGCGAGGAGATCCTGCCAAGCGAAAGAGCCAGGGCATACAAGATGAAGCTGGAGGCTATTAAGAGGCAGGGCACGAGGACAGATTTAACTTCTGCCCAAGTTGGGCAGAAGTCGGACAGGAAATCGTCAAGGGATCTCATAGCAGAGAACAGCCCTGACAGTTCGTCGCAGATACAGAGGTATTTAAGGCTGAATGAACTGATACCGGAACTCCTTCAGATGGTGGATGAAGGTAAGATTGCCCTTACACCGGCTGCAGAGATCTCATATCTATCGAAAGAGAAACAGGAAATCCTGTTAATGACTATTGATAGTGAAATGGCGACGCCTTCTCTTTCTCAGGCACAGAGGATGAAGCAGCTCTCACGCGAAGGGAAGTTGACGGACGATATGATCCTGAAGATCATTACAGAGCAAAAGAAACCGGAATGCTGGAATCTGACGTTGCCTATAAATAAAGTATCAAAGTATTTCCCAAGGTCTTATACACCGCAGAGGATGGAGGAGGTGATTTTTTCGCTTCTTGATAAGTGGATTAAAAGTAAAATCCAGTAAACATTCACACATATCGGCAAAAATCGAAAAAATTGCCAATGTGCGTTGACATTATCGCTGCTTTGCCTTATACTGAATATCGGCAAAAACTGTGAAAATTGCCAATGTGCGTGATTTTTTGGTGAAGGAGTGATATAAATGCAATGGTATGAAGGCGTTGTTGATAAGCTTGAACTTAATCGAACGTATTCACATAAAGAATTACTTGAATTGTTGAAAAAGATAAAACCAGACTTGGCTGATACCACCTATCATTGGAGTATCAGCTGCTTGATACGTGATGGGAAATTACTTCGGCGGGGGTATGATGTTTATTCTTTGTTCCAAGGAGAAGAACTTAAGGTGTATGAGCCTCTTTATTCGGATGATGCTAAGAATATAATCAATGCTATTTCTGATAAGTATCCATATGTCAGTTTTACGGTGTTTGAGACAGTGTTGATGAATGACTTTTTAAATCACCTTATAGCGCAGAATACCATTTTTGTTCAGGTTGAAAAAGAGAGCAGTATCTATATATTCAGGTATCTGCAAGACGAGGGATATGACAATGTACTGTACAGACCACTACGAGAGGATATGGAACTGTACTGGTCTAAGGGAAGTATTATAGTCACTGATATGGTATCGGAAGCTCCGTTGCGAACGTCAGATGTTCATGCAATTACGTTAGAAAAAATGCTTGTAGATATGCTGGTTGATAAACTGATTTCGGCATCATATAGCAAAGCAGAGTATTCGGATGTTATTGAGCAAGCAGAAAGTCGTTTCCTATTGGACAAAAAGAGGATGTTACGTTATGCGAGGAGAAGAAACAGATACGGAGAAATCTGTAATTATCTTGAAGGGAGAGTAGAAAATGCTGGCACGTGAAAATTATACTGCCGAACACATTGCAGAACTAAGAACCAGAATCGGGGCTGATCCGTCCATATTGGAGCGGACGGTGTTTGCTTTTGGGCTTTTAGAGGCAATCCGTAGTGTAGGGATGCCATTTATTTTCAAGGGTGGAACATCCCTTATGCTTATGTTGGATAATCCCAGGAGATTGAGTACGGATATAGACATCATAGTCAGTCATGGAACCGATGTGGACGGATATATTGAGAAAGCCGGAAAGGTGTTTCCATTTATCAATGTTGAGGAGCACAAGCGTAAAGGCCTTAATGATATTGAAAAGCGTCATTTCAGGTTTCATTTTTTGTCTCCAAGAAGTGGAAAAGAAATAAATATCCTCTTAGACGTTGTATTTGAAGATAATCCATATCCGGTTGTTCACGAAAGACCAATCCTCAGCTCTCTTTTAATGAGCGAGGGCGAAGATCTGAGGGTGATTGTGCCGGATAAAAACAGTATTCTCGGGGACAAGCTGACTGCTTTTGCCCCGCATACAACGGGAATCCCGTTCGGAGTAGATAAAGAATTGGAGATTATTAAGCAGCTGTTTGATTGCTGGACACTGATACAGGAGATGGACAATTATTCCGTTGTGTCAAACGTATATGGCCAAATATCGGCTATAGAACGGGGATATCGTGGACTGGATGTAAGCGCAGAGGATTGCTTAAAGGATACGATTGACAGCTGTATCTGCATTATGGGGAGAGGCAATGTCAGGTCGGAGGAGTATCAGTATTTTTCCAGGGGTATCGGAGCAATCCAAGGACATATTTTTGCGGGAAGAATAAACGGTGAAAATGCCGGCGCTTATTCGAGTGAAGTGATGTATCTTGCAACGTGTATATTGACGGGGCAGGATTTTGAGAGAATCTCCGATCCTTATGCCTATAGAGAAGTTCAGTTTAAGGCGAAGGGAATAAAGAAGATCAGCAGCTTTAGAAACACAGATCCTTTAGCATATGCCTATATGGTTAAGTCTATGCAAATGCTTCAGGACAAAGGATTGTATGTGGATGGTGTGTTTTAATATGGTTTGTTAGATTGTATTGGCCCGTTGTTATCTGTTTGTTGGATGACTTGATAATGACTTGGCTTTATTGTATGGTTACTAAAAGTGCAAGTCAGCTTGCACTTTTTACACTTAGACGATTTGCGGGACAGCGTCACGCATATCTTTTTAGAAAGATTTTTTTTCAATATGCCAACCTTTTCAACTGAGAATACACTATATAAATGAGATCTCAAATATGTTCTGATTTTTAAGTAAGAACTGCCGTCTTCTCTTAGAATTCAGAGCAAAGTATTACAGGCAGGAAGTAACAGATGGAAAAACAGAAAGCGGATGCGATCATAACGCGGTATTTCGAAAAAATCTACGGATTTGCATTCAAGAAGTCATATTCATATGATGAGGCAGATGAACTGGCTGCGGATATGACTGCTGAAGTATATGCAGCTCTTTTGGCTGCAGAAGATGTTTATAACATCAGCGGTTATATCTGGCGTATATGCGAGAACGTCTATTCAAAATACGTGACCAGAGTCAAAAAGCAGGAAGGTCTGTGCGAAAATTACATGAATGCCATAGCTGCAGACTACCATGATAACGGGGTTACTGCAGAAGAAAAGTACAGGCTGCGCCAGGAAATAGCGTTTCTGTCTGAAATGCGACGCGATATTGTTTTTTCCTTCTATTACAAAAACGAACCTATCAGGAAGATTGCCGAACGGTACGGTATTCCGGAAGGAACCGTAAAGTGGCATCTTAACAAAAGCAGAAAGGATCTTAAAGAAGGAATGACA
>JAILOW010000114.1 GCA_024690635.1 Butyrivibrio sp. | reverse complement strand
AACCAAAGGCCGTTGTGCACGTTCTTTACAACGGAACGGATACAGGCAGATTTAACAGACATGAAAAGACTCCAGGTGATACCTTCAGATTTTTATATGCAGGAAGGATCATCAAAGGTAAGGGAGTAAAGGAACTTACAGAAGCTTTTTGTAAGCTGACAGATAAAAACGATACCCGGGGCAGCAGGTCGTATGCCCTTGATATAGCCGGTTTTTCGGACAGGGAATATTCCTACGAAGCTGAGATAAAAAAGCTTGCGGCCGGCAAGAAGGACAGCATCAGATGTATTGAAAAGGTTCCCCATGAACAGATGCAAGAGCTGTATGATACGGCGGACGTGGTGGTGATGCCTTCCATGGTTGAAGAGTCCTTTGGACTTGTGGCACTGGAAGCAATGGCCATGGGAATGCCGCTTATTGTGTCTGACTCCGGAGCACTTCCTGAGGTTGTGGGTGACAGCGCCCTTATCGCAAAAAGGGAAGGAGACTATATCTCTAACCTTGCTAAGGCTATGGAGAACCTGGCAGGATCTGCCGATCTTACGAAGGACCTTGGCAAAAGAGCTTTTGAAAGGGCAAGAAGTAATCCTTCTTTTGACATAAAAAACTACTACAAAGGCTTCTTGGATATCATATCGGTGAACGTGGATCCTAAAGAGAAAATATCTGTTGTGATGCCTGTTTACAATGTTGAAAAGTACCTTGAAAGATGCATAGATTCTGTAACGGGTCAGAGCTATAAAAACCTTGAGATCATCGTAGTTGACGACGGATCAACCGATGGATCAGGAGAGCTCTGCGACAGACTTGCTGTGGACGATGACAGGATAAAGGTCATACATCAGAGAAACATGGGCCTTTCGGGAGCCAGAAATACAGGACTTGATGTGATGTCAGGTGATTATGTCTTTTTTTGCGACAGCGATGATGTGATTGCACCGGAAACCCTTGAAAAGCTTATTTTCATGATAAAAAGAGACAGAGCTGATGTTACTGCCTGCGGTTTTTCTCATGTTTATGATGAGTATTTTGAGACAGGGCAGGGAGAAAAGACCTTTACATCCGATAAGCCCGGCAGGTGGAACGGACATGACAGCGTTTCTGAGATGATGAGAAATAACAGCATCTGCACTGTTGCCTGCAATAAACTCTTTAAGAGAGAGCTTTTTGATGACATAAGATTCCCGCTGGGAGTTTTAAATGAGGATGAAGCTACAATCTACAAGGTTTTATACAAAGCATCGATTGTTTCCTTTACTCCAAAGCTTTTCTACAAGTATTATCAGAGAAGCACCGGAATTATGCACGGAGGGGTGGAAGGAAGATACAAAGATTTGCTAAAAGCATTTTCCGACAGATATGAGTTTTTTAAGGAAAATAACGAACCTGTTCTTATGCAGCACAGCCTGATCACACTGCTTGACGGAATGAAGTATGTCTACAGGACTGTGGAAGATAAAAACATAAAAGACGAAGTTGTAAGAAAATACAAAGAAACTGTAAACATTGGTAACGCTCCATCCTTGATGGGGGGAAAAAAGAAAGTGGCGTTATTATTGTGGAAGTACATCAGATACTAAATGAAGAAAAAACTAAATTAGTATCCGTTATCATTCCTGCTTACAATGCAGGGGAGTATATCGGAGTCTGCCTTGAAAACGTGGTTTCACAGACCTACCAAAACCTAGAGATCATCATCATAGATGACGGATCAGGTGATTGTACCTGCAGAGTGTGTGAGGAATTCGCAGGACGTGACAGTCGCATCAGGCTCCTTAAAGGGGAGCACAGGGGAGTATCCGCTGCCAGAAATCTTGGTCTTGAAAGTGCCGGGGGAGATTATGTGATATTCGTTGACGCTGATGATTATCCTGAAAAAGATCTGGTTGAGAGCTATGTGAAGGCTTATGATTTTTGGAAGGAAAAGGATGTGGCGCTGGCTGTCTGCGGCATGTACATGGATAACTACGTGAACAGGCATGTGGGAAGCAGAAAACGTATCCTTGAAGCTGAGCACGGCTATGTGGAAGGAGAGGAATATCTGATCTCCAAAGCCTCCGCAGCCTTACTGGCGTGGCTAAGGCTCTTTAACTTTGTGACAAATAAGTGTTATGTCCTTGGGATCATAAAAGATAATAAGATCTGTTTTGACGAATCTGTCCATATCGGCGAGGATCTGACATTTAATCTGGATTATCTGGATAATTCCCACGGATACCTCGGGGTCATAAACAGGCCTCTCTATCACTACATAAAAAGGACCGATGGCAGTCTTTCCATTTCCTATCATGAGGGAGACCTTGAAGATACCAAGGCAATATATGACCGTTTTGTGGAGTGGGAAATGTCTCAGGAAGGGGCTACCTATGACAATATACTGATAGTAAAGGCTATTTACGTTATGGACTGGACTATCAGACTAAAAGACATTTTTATAAACGAGCGAAAAAACAAAGGCCTTTGTAAGGTGAAAAAACAGGTAAACGAGGAGATACGAAGCAGGAAATACAGACAGCTCCTTACAGAAATATATCAGGGAAAAAAGATCAGCAAGATCAGGTACCTTTGCCTTAGAAGCGGCAGATTTGAACTGTTCTATTTCTTCAGAGGCATTTATCAGTGGTTAAAAGGATGAGCGCTGTATACGGATGGAAAAGAAAGTTTCGATAATCATTCCTGCATATAATGCGGAAAAGTATATAGAAAAGTGCATCATATCAGCCTGCTCTCAGACCTATGAAAACCTGGAGATCATAGTCGTTGACGACGGCTCCGGGGATGGCAGTCTTGAGATAGCACAGGATCTTTCAAAAAAAGATGAAAGAGTTACTGTCATCCACAAAGAAAACGGAGGTGTTTCCTCTGCCAGAAATGTGGGATTTTCAGCATCTACAGGCTATTTTATCACCTTCCTTGATTCCGACGATGAACTTACAAAAGATGCCGTGAGCATTATGGTAAGAGCCATGGAGATTTCCGCATCAGACCTTGTTTCCTGCAATTTTTTAAGATTTGATGAGAAAGGGAACGTCCTTGATGATTTTGATCTTTGGACTGGTGAAAGAGACATTTCTTTAGATACGGGGAAAATGTCATTTATAACTCATGAGCTTTTACAGTATCATGTGGGATATGAAGTATTTGCAAAGCTATTTAAGGCAGACATCATAAAGCAAAACGACATCTCTTTTCCGGCGGACTGCAGGATCGGAGAGGATCTTGCCTTTAATATAAAATATCTGATGAACTGTCACAGCATTACCTGCTTGTCTGACAGGATATATCGATATCTCATAAGAGAAGGCTCTGCCATGGATGTAAGTAAGGGACTTTCTGTAAGATTATCGGAAAGACTTAAGGTATTAAGAGATGTCCTATCCTATGGAGAGGGCAGAGAGAAAAGCTATATTACAGATAAGGCTTCCCTGATATCAGGGGCTGCTCTTGACAGCATATATGTTGGAAGTACTCCTATGCAGGTTTTGGAAGCTTTGGATAAACCTTCGGACAAAGAATTTATGAAGGATATCTACAGGTCTTTTACGGATTCAAAAGATGATTTCAAAAGCCTGTATCCCGGCGAGATCGCAGGGATGAAATACAGATATCACATGTATTTAAGAGGAAAACTCTGCGGAGAAAACCTCTGGCAGAAGCTTTCCGGGCATACATTTGATCTATACAGAAAGGTAAAGAAAAGGGAGCCTGTGGCCACCTGGAAAATGCCTTATTGACAAGGTCCTGGATATATGAAAAAACATGCCTATCTGATAATGGCTCACAATGAATTTCATACGCTGGAAAATCTTCTTAAGGCTTTGGATGATGAGAGAAATGACATTTATATCCATATAGATAAAAAGGCCGGAAATGTGGATACAGATATGCTCAGAGGAGCTGTTCACAGATCGGGGATATTCTTTATCAAAAGAAGGAAGATATATTGGGGAACTCTTAGCATTGTAAAATGCGAGCTGGACCTTCTTTCATCTGCGACAAAAGAGGAGTATCATTATTACCATCTGATATCGGGAGTCGATTTTCCTTTAAAAAGTCAGGATTATATTCACGATTTTTTGGAAAATG
>JAILOW010000103.1 GCA_024690635.1 Butyrivibrio sp. | reverse complement strand
TTCCAGCTCTGAACTCTTCCGCAACAAAAGCGATCCGCTTTCTTTCTGCGCTAACTCCGCCTTTATTTACAATTTCCTTAAGACGGGTATTTATCTGAAGAAGTGTGGTAACGGCAGGGGTAAAAGGAGTCTGACCGCGCTCTCCGTTTATCAAAGCCTGCTTCAGACTTAGATATATGCAAACCTCTTTGTTCTCTTCCACACGCTTTATTGCAGAAGGAGCAAGAGCCACCAATGAAACTCCCGGCTGAACTGCCAGAGCCTTTTGTGATCCGGTTAATACCGCAGCTGCTCCAAGCTCACTCATATCAAGCTCATCTGAGATAAAAGCAGAAATTGCATCTATTATGAGAAGTATATTGTTCTTCTTGCAAAAATCAGAAACCATGGGCATGTCATATAAAAGGCCGGATGAGGTCTCATGCATATTGATCAAAGGAGCAGTCGCGTCTTCAAGTCCGCCCAGCTGCTCAGCCTTAAGCTGCTTTCCGAATTCGCATTTAACTTCTACATAGTCCCTGCCATGGAGTTTACACAGCTCAACAAATCTTTGTCCAAAGCTTCCGCCGTTAATAACGATCACTTTGTCCTTTTCATTTAATATATTCATCACACAGGATTCCATTGCTCCTGTACCTGACGCAGTCAAAAAAGCGCAGCGGGATCCTGCAGGTGCGTTTAACAGTTTAAGCATAAAACTCTCGTTTTCCTTCATAGTTTCGGAAAACTCAGGAGTTCTGAAATATGGTGTTGAATGACTGGCAACCTCCAGTACATCTGCGCCGGACATAACCGGTCCCACAGTAAAATTAAGCATTCTTCGCGCCTCCCATCAGTTTGTTCCCCAAATTCCAAAAAAACACTTTTTGCCTGTTTCCCCAGATATATTTTTGTATCAGAAGCTTAAGAGATGGTCTCTTAGCCCACTTTCTGTTGACCTCTTTATATCCCATATTGCTCTGAAGATCAGCAATAAAAGCGTCCCTGTCAGCGTTCATATCAATCGTCTTCCTCATGGGACTTTGATATTTTAAAGCATCCTCAGGCCTTAATTCATGGCCAGTCATATGCTCTTTTGCTTTTTCAAAAACACGTTTTCCCTTTTCCGTGTTACAAAAAACAAGAGATGAGCCACCGTTATTGCCATATAGCTCAGGGCAGTAGATATGCACTCCCCACAGATCTCCCAGAGTAATGTCTGCTACTCTTTCAGGGGTCGTATACATGCAATGGTAGCAGGAAGGTCTGCTCATAAGATGCTGCAGCCATACCGACCAGAAGGGATTAAACCACCTATCTGTAACTATCTCTTTTTCAAAGCTCTCTTCTCCTGTAGCTCCGACTCCCATCCTCATAACCTGAAAGTCCCATTTTCCATGGGAAAGAAGGCTCTTTCCGGTGTATCTGTAGTCAAGGAAATCTATTTTCTTTCCGTATCTTTTTTCTATATCATCATCAAGTTTTCTCACATAAAGAGGGCTTGGCACACCTTCGCAGATGACTTCCACCGTAAGAAGTTCAGTCGTATCAGTATCTCCAAGAAAGCTCCTTAGTCCGGCAATCTGGCAGGGTGTTCCCGAAAAAAGGACCTTTTTCCCCTCTTTCAAAAAGCTTTTTGCCTCTTTAAAAGTCTGACCTACAACACTCTGAGAGTACTTGGATTTTCTATATTTTCCGATTTCACTCTTATCGGTGATATAACTATGGAACACCTTCAGGCCTTGTGCCTCGGCGCCAAATATCGCATAATCCCTGTCGCAAAAGCTCTCCACTATCGCAGAGAAGGCTCCTCCTGAGGTGCTTTCAAAGCGGCTAACGGAGTCACTGTTGTAGCCGCCAAATGCATACTTTTCTTGTGTATATTTAAGCTGAGAATTATCATGCGGGCATACCCTGAAACACTTTCCACAGTTAACGCACAAAGACTTGTCAGTTACAGGGTATCTAAAACCTTCCTTGTCTTCAACCATGGAGATGGCATTTTTCTCACATGCCTGCACACAGCTTTCACAGCCAAAGCATTCAGTTTTTTCGCCACTAACTAAAAACATTTATAAAAGTCCAAGCTCCATTTTAAGGAAATCAAAAGATTCTTTTCTGGCACGATCTATGTTCTCATGAACCAGATCGTAATCTATTGGCTTCGGATCACAGTCTTTTGAAACAGCAAGTCTGTCTGAAAGTCCAAAAAGATCAAGCACTTCCTCTATCTTGTTATCACACTGCTGGCGGGAGAAAACTACAAAAGGTCTTCTGAATTGTACACTGAAGATCATTCCGTGAAATGAATTGGTAACTACAAATTCCGCATTCTGTACCAGAGAAAGAAATTCCTGTACACCTGCATCATATCTCATGATATGACCGCGCTCGGAATTAGTAGCTCTAAGGCTTATATCCACGATTTCCCAGCCGTTTTCTTTAGCTATTTTCTCTGCGTACTTTTCCATTACAGGAGTATACCTGCGAGAATACAGAAGCAGATACTTTTTGGTCATTCCGTTTTTGCCGGTTATGGGCGCATACTCTTTTGCATCCAAAAGCAAAGTAGGGTCAATGGTCCTCTTAGTCGGAACGGATGTATGTTCCTTGATATACGGTATCATCTGATTCTCCCTGATACCAAGGGCTCTGAAATTGCCAAGTCTGTCGTCAAGCTTTTTGTAGGAATCCTCATCAAAATGCGGATCTCCAAAGCTGGCAGCATAGGATACGCTTTGGCCTTTCATTACATCATAGTTTGCGTAATAGCCGTCATCAAATCCGAATTCATCCGGACAAAAAATAGTATCGCTTCCACAAACGAATCCATCTAAGTTTTCATTTTCCAAAATATCATCAAAATTAGCTGAAGTATACTTTTTTGATGTTCTGGTAAACTCATCATGATAAAAAGCATCGAATTTATCATAATTTGCTCGTATTGCAGGAAGCGATAACTCTACCATTCTCCTGGCTTCATCGTTCTTATCCCACATATTGGCATAAGGATTAAGCGGGTCTTTATCAGCCAGAATATCAGGGCAATAGTCAACAAGTACCGGCTCGTTACCCGTCTTTTTTACAGCCTGATGTAAGGCCCACGTCTGAAGCGCAGAACCGTAGTTTGTAAAGTTCGCATATATGTTATAACTTACAGTACCAAGTCTAAGCATCTTTTCTGCCATCACATGTCCATAACATATTTCATAAAGTTGTTCTTATTTTCAAGGGCTGTGGTAGTAGGTCTTCCAAGATCATCTCTTGCACCTATTCCGCACTTAACCTCTATAAAGCTAAGTTCGTTTCTGTTCTTTGCTTTTTCAAGCTCTGCATCAAGAGAAGCAAAATCACTGACTGAAACGGCATTGGGATATCCGCAGCCTTTCGCAACAGCAACAAGGTCGATATCTCCGGCTACTGTAGGCATACCGCCAACTGTCTCATGAGCGGAATTGTTGATCACGATGTGAACCATGTTGGGTCTTTTCATGCTTCCAACAACAGCCATGGACCCCATGTGCATAAGAGCAGCTCCGTCGCCGTCTATGCACCAGATCTTTTTATCGGGTTTGTTAATAGCCACTCCAAGAGCAATGGATGAGCTGTGTCCCATAGAACCAACAGTAAGGAAATCATACTTGTGAGCCTGTCCCTTAGCCTCTCTGATCTCAAAGAGCTCACGTGAAGCTTTACCTGTTGTGCTGACAATAGGATCCTCACCTGTAACTTCCGTGATATGTCTGATGATATCCTCACGGTTCATCTCATTGTCATTTTTATATTCAACTGAAGGAGCATCGGTCAAAGCGCCTTTTCTGATAACAAAAGCAACGGACTTGCCGGACTCAAGAACCTTCTTAAATCCCTCCATGGCTTTTTCAACTTCCTCATCGGAAGTATCCTTGCCGATAATAAAGGTCTCAATATCCATATCCTCCAGAAGCTTAACAGTAACTTCTCCCTGATAGATATGCTGAGGCTCATCATGAATACCGGGTTCGCCTCTCCAGCCAACTATGAACACAACAGGGATGGCATAAACCTTATCATTTAACAGGCTGGCTACGGGATTAATGATGTTTCCCTCACCGCTGTTCTGCATATAAACTACAGGCACTTTGCCGGTAGCAAGATGATAGCCTGCAGCAAGAGCTGTACAGTTACCTTCATTGGCTGCAATTACATGATGCTCGGGATCGATCCCGTATCTGTCCATAAGGTAATTGCAAAGAGCCTTTAACTGGCTGTCAGGAACTCCGGTATAGAAATCAGCGCCTATTGTTTTAACAAGATTTTCAACTTTCATAATTACATATCTCCCAGTATTTCATGATATAACTTTTCAATGTCTTCTTTTTCAAGCCTTACAGGATGATTTTTTAGCCTCTCTACGTTAACGCCATTAACCAGAATATCGTATTGGTCTTTCGTAGGCTTTGGTACTTCCAGATCAAGCTTTTCAAAGATCTCATTTATCCTGCCACTTGCTTCATCAATTTCTTCGCACCCCAGCATCGCTGCAATATCTGTAAGAGTCTGCCTTAAGTAATCATCTCCTCTTGGATCGATGCACTGATCAAGATGCTCTGCCATCCAGGGATATAACTTCCTTACGCACAGCATGGCTGAATGTCCGTGCGCCAGGCCAAAGAGTGTTGTAAGCTTGTAGCACATGGCATGTCCTGCAGTAGTCTGGGTTATATTGATAGCTTTGCCTGCAAGATTTGCTGCAAGCATGATCTTTTCATCCACGCTGTGATCACCGCTTAAATAAGCATCCATATTTGCCACAAGAAGCTTTATGGCTTCCATTGCATAGTTCTTGCTTTCATCAGTTGAGTTTACAGACCAGTAGGACTCAACTGCATGGCAAAAAGCATCAAGCATTGCGGCTTTTTTATGATATTCGGGGACATTACGCAGTACATCCGGATCAAACATTACAGCCTCAGGAATGCTGCTGTAATCAGAAACCGACTGCTTTTCGCCGTCTTTGTATATGACGGCAAATCTTGTGGCTTCTGATCCTGTTCCTGCTGTAGTAGGAACCGCAATAAAAGGAATATCGTTGGGCACTATGGTCTGCTCAAGATAGCTCTTTAAATGATCCATGGTAGCAAAAAGCTTGATGCATTTTGCCACATCCATAGCGCTTCCGCCACCTACTGCCACAACGGCTTCACACTCATTTTCCAGATAGAATCTCACCCCATCAACAACTGACAGGTAATCGGGGTTGGGCTTAAAGCCACTGAATCTGAAAACGGACAAGCCGGTTTTGGACTCAGCATTTTTAAAGAAATCGCCAACTTTCAACTTATCAATTGAAGAGCCGCATACTAATAATATGCGGCTACATCCAAGTCTTTTAAGGTATTGTTGCAATTCCAGGTAGTCATTATCACATTTAATTATCACTTGTTCATTCATATGATCACACATCTTCCGGAATAAGTCTGATGATATCCTTGAAAGGCATGCAGATGTCATCACACTCTTTTGCTCTATGATTTTTGAGGATAAGTTCTGCTGCGTTCTGCATTGCAGGGAAACCTGTCCTTGTGAGCTGATTTGCGTAAATAACGATATTTACGCCGCGCTCTTTAAACTCCTCCTCGGTTACTGTATTAAATGAAGTAGGCACTACAACGATAGGTGTAGACTTATCCTTACTTCTGAACTTCTCAACAAATTCAAAGATCTCTGCAGGATCTTTCTTTCTGCTGTGGATCATGATAGCGTCAGCTCCGGCCTTTACAAAAGCCTCGGCTCTGGTAAGAGCATCTTCCATTCCGCGCTCAAGGATAAGGCTCTCTATTCTGGCACAGATCATGAAATCCTGTGTGCGCTGAGCTTTCTTTCCTGCTGCGATCTTTTCACAGAAATCCTCTATTGTAGCCTGAGTCTGCTGAACCTCGGTTCCAAACAAAGAGTTCTTTTTAAGGCCTGTCTTGTCCTCGATGATAACCATGGAAACGCCCATGCGCTCCAGAGATCTTACGGTATATACAAAGTGCTCTGTAAGTCCGCCGGTATCACCATCAAAGATGATGGGCTTGGTGGTAACTTCGCAAATATCATCTATGGTCCTGAATCTGGATGTCATATCAACCAGCTCGATATCGGGCTTACCCTTGGCAGTGGAATCACACAAAGAACTGATCCACATAGCATCAAACTGTCTTGCTCCGCCGTTTTCTTCCACAACGGTGTTCTCAACTATAAGACCGGTAAGACCGCTGTGAGCTTCCATGGCGGTAATAGTGCCCTTCATGGCAAGAGCTTTTTTAAGTCTTCCTCTTCTTACGTCAGGTGTTCCAAGCTCTGCCCTGGCCCGGTTATCAATAGCCTTATACTTTTCATCTGCAGAATAAGGATATTCAACAAGCTTGCCGCCATAGGATGCAAGAAGTGATACCACTTCGTCACGAATAGGCTTCTGAATGCCTTCTCTCCAGTCATCTCCGTGAACCACAATATCGGGATGGTACTTTTCTATATTTTCCTTGTAGCTAAGGGTCTTTTGCTCAACGACCTTGTCGATTCCAACAATGTTCTCAAACATTGCTTTTCTTTCCTCAAAAGGAAGAAGCGGGAATCTCTTGTAGCTGGCAACTGCTTCATCAGAAAGAATACCGGCAACCAGCTTTCCAAGTCTCTTGGCTTTTCTGATGATCTCGATATATCCGCCATGGATCATATCTGTTGAAAAGCACATATAAACGGTGCGGTTCTCAACAGCCTTTAATTTGTCGGAAACAACAGCAAGATCCTCTGCGTTGTCGATCTCGTTGCAAAGCATGTTTCTGACATCCAAAGGTCTGATGTCGGTCTTGTCTGATATAGCATTGAGTGCCACTTCTGCGTAGCACTTTTTATCCTTGTTTTCGCAATAATCTATGATGCTTGAAAGCCACTCTTCCCAGTCTTTTTTAAGAAGCTTGTAAAGAGGCTGCGCAGCGTAGGCATTTTCAAAGAACTCGATTCCAACCTTTGTGATCTTGTCGCCGCTTACAACAGCTTTGAAATCTTTTTCAGGGAGCTTTGCTGTAGTGCTGACAGTCATGCAGCTTGTATCCGAAGCCATAACTGCATCGATGACCTCGTTTTCAAATACAAGATCCCCATGCATAAGGATGATATCATCGTGAAGATATTCCTTTGCCAGATAAATTGAATATATGTAGTTTGTATCCTTATAATCGGGATTTTTTACGAACTTGATATCCAGCGGCATCTCAAGGCTTCTGCAATAGTCCATAAGGACAGTATCAAAAGCTCCTGTAGTAATGACAACCTCTGTAACGCCAACTTCCTGAAGCTGTCTGAGCTGCCTTGATAATATAGTTTCCTTGTATGAAATCTCAGTCATACACTTGGGATGCTCTGAAGTAAGAACTCCCATACGTGTTCCCATACCGGAATTAAGTATTAGTGCTTTCATTTTTACTCCTTTTTACTAAACTACGATATAAATAACTATAACAGTAAACATTCATAAGTCAAAATTTCTCATCGTGACGAACTATCCTCTCGCTTGGCGGAAGAGGGGTCATGTATTCGCCGTAGAGATTACGCAGATAGCTGTCGTAATCTTTAAATACCTTGTAGGTATGATCTCCGAAAGTCTGATCGACGCCATCACCTATCCACTCAGCCTTGATAAGCTCTCTCTCAAGCTTGTAAGCTCCATAGAGGTTGGAATAGTAGACATTGTCAGTACGTGATTCATATCTGTTTTCCATGCGTGCTTTTTTGCGAAGCAAGCTTTTCTTTGAAACAAATCTTGAAAAAACATTTGCAAATGCAAGCTTTATTTTCCCGCCCAAAGAGGCGTTCTCTTTACTGTTTGAGTAGCCGATGTGCGCTTTATAAAGCTTAAAGAGTACCTTTCTTTCAGTCCACATCAGTTTTCTTTTATATGAATTATTAGGCATCTTCACAAGCGGGAAAACATCTATGCATCCAAAGCCCTCATGAAGTACCTTTCCGAAAAATCTTGGATAATTATCGGAGGTATTCATATCTTTCCAGGTAAATTCCCCCGAAAGCCCATTTTTAAGTAAGTTTGCAACCTTGTCTCTGTCTTTTAAGAAAACTCCGAGGTCCACATCATCATCCCAGGGAATGATATCGTGTTCCCTTACAGCTCCGAGAGCCGAACCTTCTATAAGGAAAAATGGAATGTGCTCAGCCTCAAGAATATCAGCCACTTCCCGAAGTGCTTTCTTAACATACAAGTGATGCTCTTTTAATTCCAATTCATTCACTTTGCTTACTCCCGATTATACGTACCTTATGCTTGCTTTTCCTCTTTTCAACCGGAGGAAATTCCATATAATCTCCATACAATTTCGTCAGCACCTTTTCTGCCTCTGCAGGAACGGATGCCTCAAGATCTTCAAATTTTTCTTTTCTTCCGCCCTCATAATAGTTCTTTGGTACGATCTCGTTTTTGCCGTATTCACTGGGAACCACTATCAGGCTTTCAGAAGAATCATAAGGATATTTTTTCAGGACCTTAACGCTCTTAAGAAGCATCTTTTCTGTATCTATGATCCTGCTAAGGTCTATAGCTTTTGCAAGGGCTATTGCCGTTTTTTCAACAAAGCCGTACTTCTTTCCGCCTACATTCTTTATCCTGCCCATTCTGGCAATTCCTTTTATAAGATAGTAGTGGAAGAAATGCATCCTCTGGCGAAGCTTTCCGCCGGGCATGCCATACATTATCATGACGTCCATCCAAACGTCAGTATCCTTTGTCTCGCTGAAATAGTCCATCTCAACCTTAAGGTCTGTGCAATATATCTGGGATATCTCTCCCAGGGACTTGCCCTTCAGGCTTTCTTCATAGGAAACAAAGTACATATTGCCCGGAAGTTCTTTTGCAGCGATCTTACAAAACTTCTCGTAATCCTCACGAGGCATTGCTATGTCCAGATCGTCATCCCAGGGAATAAACCCGTGATGGCGTATAGCGCCCAGCATGGAGCCATCGATCAGATAATATCGCAAATTGTGCTTTTCACATATTCCAGCAAAAGACTTCAGGATCTTTATGATGGTATCCTGAATCTGCTTTGTTGTATTGTCAGTAGTAAATTCCATATGATCAATCCGTCTGTAAAAACTCTTTCAGGTATTTATCCCCAATGCCTTTCCAGCTGTATGCACTGATAATCCGCTGCTTTGCCATTTCTCCGTAGTGGTTTCTTTCTTCTGTAGTAACAGCATCCGCTTTTTCCAGCACATTCTTCAGGTCACCGGAATCCTTACTCCAGTAAAAAGCTGCTTCTTTTGCAACTTCACTGTTAAAACCAACGTTCAGTAAAAGATTGAGTTTGGTGCTTGCAAGTGCTTCAAGGAGGCTTGGGTTAGTTCCGCCTACCTCATGTCCGTGAAGATAACCATAGGCATTTTCGCGGATCTTCTTTAAAAGCTCTTTTTCATAAACCGTACCCACAAACTTTATTCTGGGGTCATTTTCAAAATGATATTTTTCTTCAAGGCTCTTTTTCAGCTTTTCGTTTATGTTTGTGACAATAGCAAGATCCTTTTTGCTGTCACTTTTCATAAACTCGGAGATCATGGTCTCATAATTGTTCTCAGGCACAAAGCGCCCAACAATAAGGTAGTACTCTCCGCTCTTAAGTCCGTTTTTGGAAAGCCATCCGGTAAATGCAGGATCCTCATCAGATATCTTTGAAGATTCCACATCCGCTCCATAGGCAATAAACACAGTATTGGTATGCCCGTACTGCTCTTTTATGTACTCTTCTATATTCACGGAATCACAGATCACCAGATCTGCCAGTTTAACCATCTTCTTTTCGGAATACTTCCAATAGGTTCTCACAGGTGCAGACCATTTTGCACGCATCCATTCATGGCCGTCGGGGTTGAGATAGTACTTTCCTCCCAGCTGTCTGATCTGCCTTAAGTAATGCCCGATAAAGGGTCCGATCCTACAGGTGAGAATATAAAAGATCGGCTCCTTTATTGACTTGCTCTTACAATAGTCAATGCAATAGCGAAGAGCTGCGCAGTCATAGTAAACAGCTACCGCCGCTCCCATATTGGGGCAGGGAATCTTAAAAATATGAGCATTTCGATATGTAAACTCTGAGACATTTCCGGCGCTGTCTTTTACAACATCCGAAATAGGCGAAAGCTTGGTTTCATCCATATATCCGTCGCCGTTAGCCTTGCAGGCAACATGGTATTTAATAGAAGTCTCATTTTGATGCTGCTCAATCAATCTATCAACAAATGTCTCGTAGCCGCCGTACTGTCCCACAGACTTGGCACCTATGATAAAGACATGCTGCTTCGTATTCACTTTATCAGCTAAATTATTGGTCATAATACTTTTCTACACTCAAATATATATTTAAAGACAAAATTCATATAAAAAAATTTTCAGCACTACAAATTGTACCATAAATAAGCAAATTTAGGGGCAAGTCCATTTCCCTGCATCAGCGCTAGACAATATACCGGTTGGCTACCGGGATCAGGCTCAGAATGCAGGAAATCGCAAACGACACCACAAAAGCTATGAGTGCCACACATATGATAGAAAGCTCAGGTGTGAAGGCAAGCGAATTCAATCCAAAATACTTATCCAAAATATCCAAAATCAAAGGATGAACAAGATATGCCCCAAAGCTGAGCCTGCCCATCTTTGAAATAATAGCATTCAGTTTTTCATGGCCGTAACGCAAATGTTTGAATAAAAGGAAAACCGCCATCGCTTCCAAAAGGACATTAACACTAAGGTACTCGTAATAATTACTGCAGGGAGCCCCCGTTTTAACAGAAGCCGCCAAACTCGCACAGATAGTGAATGTAAACCCTGTTACTCCCCCTAAAACACAAATCAATATGAGCGTTTTTTTGCTCAAAGAAACTTTATTCAGATAGTATCCCAAAATAAAATAACCGGCGTACCCCAGGACAAAATACATATTCATTCTATCCACTGTATCATTAAGTACCAAAGCCAATGATTTAAGCCTGTCACTTCCAAAATCCGTAAGGATCGTTATGATCCACGGTATAAAAAACGCAAAAGCAAACGAAAGAGCAAGGAAATATCTTGTTTTTTCCATAGACTCAGCTATAGGCTTTATAAACGGGATACACATGTAAATGCCTATGATCATAAGTACAAACCACATATGATAATTTCCTTTGATGATCCTTTTCAGAAAATCAAACAACGACTTATGATAGTACAGGGCATATACAAAAGACCAGAACGCGAAGGCACATGCCATTCTCAAAATATACTTTGAATATAGCTTTTTTACAGTGATCTCGCGCTCAAGAAAAAGAGCTCCGCTTATCATTACAAAAACAGGAACAGCCCACCTGGTGATACTGTCTGCAAAGTTGAGCACTCCCCATTCATGTCCCGTCACATCCACCTTTCCCCAGTTATGGGCAGAGATGTGAAGAACCATGACTGCGAAAGTAGCAATAACCCTTAAGTAGTCAAAGTATGCAGTTCTTTTTGATGAATCGATCTTTTCCACCTGGTCCCCCGAAATGCTGTTACACTCGTTTAAAAAGCATATTGATCTTATAATTCACTTTTTCACGAAATATCCTAAGCTCATATGCAATTATAAAAAGGTGATACATGTGCTTCTTTGCATAGAACACTACCATCTTGGGTTTATCTTTAAAATTGCTGTAGTCAGCTCTTTTAAGTGCCCGTGATACATCTTCACGGGTAGCCATTTTCTTGAATACTTTTGCTCTCTGAGAAAGAGAATAACCCGCGTCATGGTTACATATCTCGTGTTTTACCACCCACATCATCATCTGCAAAACACGCAGATCAAGAGCATCATTTATTGCGCTGCTTTTCTTGTTGTATTTGGCGATAAACTTATCATACTCATCCATTAAGCCAAACATCCTCTCCTCGCAATTTGGGATAAAGCGTTTGGCGCTGGTGATTCCTTCTCCGTACTGCCTGTAATGATACAAAAGAGCGCTGATATAATATATTTTCCGCGCCACTTCAAAAGCACTAAGCCAGAATACGGAATCCTCTCCCCTTAAAATCCCTTTTGGGAAACGAATATCGTTTGATCGTATCAGGTCACTGTTTACTATTTTCCCAACCACAGCACCGGCAGAAACTCCGCTGTTAAGGACTTCTTTTCCGTAGTACTGGGAAATGGTTTTAGCTTCCAGATACTCTTTGTCACCAGTGATATCTCCAAAAGGAAGATCAATCAAATACGACTCCGTGGTTTTGTTCTTCTTTTCGGTATAGTAGGAAAACATTACTATATCAGAGCCCGTGCTCTCAGCGGTATTAACTGTGATCTCGCAAAAGGTTGGCTCCACATAATCGTCCGCATCAACGAACAAAAGCCACTTTCCTTTTGCTATTTTAAGAGCATTATTTCTGGCAACGGAAACGCCCTGATTTTCCTGATGAAGGACAGTCACATTATCCAGTTTGCCATACCTGTCGCATATTGCGCCTGATCCATCTGTAGATCCGTCGTCCACAAGAATGATCTCCATATCGGAGAAAGTCTGGTTCAGCAGCGAATCCACACACTGCTCCAGATATTTCTCAACGTTATATACAGGGACGATAACGCTAACGGCTACATTAGACATTCTCTTACTTCTCCCTTAATCAGAAAACTTTTGGCCATTGTGGAAATTGACTCTGTCCTTTTGAGGCGGAGGAGTCATATAGTCGCCATACAAATGTGTGAGATAGGCATGTGTATCTCCCACGGTCATGTAGGAACCGCCCTCATATTCCACATAGGATGTGTTCTCTATCCATTCTCCCTTGATCATTTCTTTGGTCATGGGATAGATACTGTACAGATTAACGTACCAGCCTGTATCTTTTCCTTCGTAGTACTTTTCATTCCATCTGGCGAGTCTGATGTAATCTTCCCTTTTGCAAAAGATGCATGAAATGAAATAAAGAAACATGCTGAAATATCTGAACAGATAATGCTTTGCTTTCTTTTTAAAGGACATCATCTTTACTCTCTGCCTGTTGGTATCCACGTTGTGAATTGAACACTTGTAGGCAAGAACAGCAAAGCGCTTTATCAGCCAGTGGATCTTTCCAAAGAACTTATTGGTAGTCCACTTAACGATCAGGAAAAGATCAACGCATCCATATCCGTCACAAAGAATCTTTCCGAAAAGGCGGGGATAGGTCTTGTCTTCATCTTCATCGATATATGTAAATTTCGTTCCTTTAAGCCCGTCTTTTATAACTTTCCTGAGTCTGTACCAGTCTTCATATAAAAGCCCCACATCTACGTCATCATCCCAGGGGATCATGCCTTTATGGCGCACCGCGCCCAGTGTGGTACCTGCCAAAAGATAAAAACGTATCCCGTTTTCATCGCATATTTTTTTCAGGCATTCCAGCGCTTCTACAGCATCTCTTTGATGCTCATTCAAATAATCGTGCATGTACTGATTCCTTTGTTTTTCAAATACTTATTAGCTATATAATAATAAAGCAACCCATGATATATATTACACTATGGTATGTTTTTAAGCCACATCTTATACATAAACGCCTTTTTATCGGTTTGACACTAATGCATGGTACTCTATAATTATATTAGTAAAAAAACGTTGGCTTTTTCAGAAAGGAACATAGCTTGAACCCTTCTAATCACATAAAGATCGCCAAGATCACACAAGACGGATATAACAATTACGGAAACACGCTCCAAAGGTATGCTCTGCAGGAATACTTACTTGGTTATGCTGATACCGTGGACTCCATCTGGCATACTCCAAATAGAACTCTGGAGAAATACTGGAAGTGGCGCAAAAAAGATTACATTAAATTTGCAATAAACTATAAGGGATTCAGAGATAAGATCAGCAAAGGCCACTATGCCTGGGATTACGTCAGAAGAGCAAGATTCTATGACTTTAACCAGAAGTACATTAATAACGTATACCCTACCGGATCTTTGGAAGATACAGTAAATAACTATGACTACTTTGTCACCGGAAGCGATCAGGTTTGGAACCCCACCTACAAAAAGCTTGATGACGGATTCCTGACTTTTTGTCCTCCACAAAAACGCATCGCTTACGCAGCAAGTATCGGCGCAGCAAAGATACCTGAAGATCAGATCGAATATTACAAAAATAATCTGAGAGATATGCATGCTATTTCAGTTCGTGAAGATTCCGCAGGAGATATTATAAAGGATCTTACCGGCAAAACATGTCAAACCGTTTTGGATCCCTGCCTATGCATAAGTGCCGATAAATGGGCGGATATGGCGGAAACACCTTATTGGATCCCCGATAAAGAGTATATGTTTTCATACTTTTTAGGACCTACACCGCCGGAAATAGATAACATCGCTGCAAAATACGGACTTGAGAATATAAAAGTCTATGATAAGAACAATTTTTATCATGCTACCATTTCACCTCAGGAATGGCTTGCACTTATAAGCAATGCAAAGGTCATCTATACAGACTCTTTCCACTGTTCGGTTTTCTCGATGATATTCCGAAAGCCCTTTGTTATATGCGACAGGATTGGAAGCGAGAATATACAGCAGATGAGAACAAGGTTCGATACGCTGTTTAGTCGTTTTGGATACAGTGACAGATTTGTAGACAGCGACACCAATTACATGGTGAAAGATCCTTTTTACGTAGACTACAGTGACTTCCAGACAAATCTGGAAAAAGAAAAGCAGATCTCAGATAATTATCTCAATTCAATATTCAAATAATACTTATCAATGCCTCATAAAGCTCTCTGCTGCTTTATGGGGCATACTTTTATGCATGAATTGCAACGCACGCACTTTTCAGGATCAATGACAGGATATTCAAACCCTTCCTCATCCTCGATCATCTCAACGGCATAAACAGGGCATATTGCGAAACAGGCAGTACACCCGCAGCAATCTTCTTTCTTTTCATATAGGATCGGTATAGCTCTTTCCACGTTATCTCCTTTTTCGAAGGTTATATTACTGCATCACTCTTTTTACTCTCTTAATAACCCTTTTGAATAATGATTTTCTTGTCAGCCTCTCAACAGTTGTACTAATCTTTCTTTTTTTTATGGACGAAAAGAACTTATCACGTTTGTCATTTCTGTTAACGGATTTTACCAGCGGAGAATTGTTCTGAATTATTATTTCTTTCTCAATCTCACGCATCTCAATTTCATCGCTTATTTTTTCTATAAGTCCAACACCTTTCTCACTATGAGCGATCATGGTGCTTGCGCCTTTGTCGTCAAAAAAATCAGGCAATACCTTATGTACACCCCAAAAGTCAGCGATTGTAATGTCAGTTTTTCTTTCCACACCCCTGAAAGCACAATTATAGCAAGACTCTCTCAGATAAAGATTCTTTACAAATCCCTGAGAGTAACTGTCTTTATGCCAGGACTTTATGTACGTGGGGCCGTCTGCATATTCAACTTTCAGGTTATAGTCTCTCCACCCGTTTGTCTTGTCACGAAAATCAATATTCTTAATAGTTTTTCCGGATGACAGTTCTTCCAGATACTTTCTCCAGACCATTCTACTGGGAACACCGTGACAGACAAAATCCATGGTATAAAGACCTGACATTACTTTATCGTAAATGCCGGAAGCTGTAAGAAAAGATATAAGTCCATAGGCCTGACAGGGTGTTCCGCAAAACAAAACCTTGCGACCACTTAACAGCTCATTTTTAGCAAGCTCATATGCATTACCCATATCCGACTGAACATATTTGCTTTTCATCAGCTTGGGCAGCTCTTCCAAATTGTCACAGGCAATATGCTTAACTTCCCAGTTTTCATCAAAGGCCGCTCCAAAAACAACGCCGCCTTCATCAATGATACTCTTTGCCAGATAATAAAATATTCCGCCTGATGAACTGGCATCTCTGATCTTTTCGTCTTTACAATACGCCGCAAAACACTTGGTTATCATTTCGAAGGTTGCTCCTTATCTCTCTGAGCGAAACTTTCTTTTAGTTTGCCAAACATATTTGTTATAAGTTTCTTTTCAGAATCATTCATTCCCAAAATCCACATGGAAACAAAATATACTGTTCCGTACAGAACTGCCCAAACCAAAAGTCTTACTATTCCTTTGATCTGAATAAAATTCTTTATTACTATGCCGAAAGCAACAGGGGCAATAAATGCAGGAACGAAAGTGAATATGCTTTTCCAAAAATTCTTTATCTCTATGCCAATCCTGTTAGCATAATACCAGTTCATAAAAAGTCCATTTCCAAGGAAAAGTGAGACTGCTGTTCCTATAGCAGCTCCGACGGGTCCCAGATAGCGTATCAAAGGGATACTCAGGAACACATTTCCTATAGCTATCAGGAAGTAGACAATGCTTCTGGCCTGATGCTTATTTTTTGCCCTCTGCACTTCTATTCCAAGATTCTGAATAAGAGGAACCGTAACGGGTATAATAAGCCATAATGCCACGTAGTATGAATCCTCAAAGCCTTCTCCGCCCCAAATCCTCATAAAAGGTTTTCCAAAGAATATGAAGCCGGTCATGATAAGGCTTAAAACCATGAACTGTATTCTGCCTATTCGCGTAAACAGCAACGAAATTTTATGGTCGTCATTGGATTCCACTACCAGTTTATTGACTCGAGGTACAAACACGGAGGAAATAGACGATGAGAATGTGACGTACATAGTGTTTATCTGGCCGCCAAGTCCGTATATTGCCACAGCAGTGGTTCCCATCATACGTCCCAAAAGGAATTTGTCTACACTCCAATTGACCTGATCGATGATCTGGTTGAGGAAAATGAAAAAAGTAAACTTCCAGATATTTCCAAGCAGAGAAAAGTCAAAATTGTTAAAAATGAATCGTTCCTTTAACTTCACAAGGACAAACCATATATTAACCGAAAACTTGGAAATCGTTATGACCGTTGTAACCGCAACCATTCCGATGGAGCCATAACCCATCAGCAAAAGAGGTAATGATAAAAACGGATTCAAAAGGTTATTAAGTACCACAAGAAGCCTTTGAAAGAAAAACTGCTCATGTGCAGATGTGATACATGTAAAAACACTGTTGGGAAATGATATGGCCAGATTGAAAACCATAAGAGTCATCAAAATCTTGGCAGTACCGTATTCCGATTCTGTAAGCTTTGTCCCGAAAATGGCATGGATATTCAGGATCATTACCGCGCCGCATATTATGGCTATAGTAGCTATAACGCAAAAGATCGTCAGAAACATACCGTTCAGACGGGATATCTGCTCTTTATCATCATTCTTTTTGTATATCGAATAAAACCTGATATATGATGCCGTAAATCCAAAACTAAGCAGTCCCAAATATGCCACAAAGGAGTATACGAGCTGGTACAGACCATACTCGCTCCTTCCCAAAAGACGCAACATAATTGGGGTATATAACAAAGATGATAATATTTTAATTGCTTCTGAAGTGTACGATAAAATGACACCTGCTTTGTGTTGGTTTTTCATTTATCCGGTAGTCCAATCCATACAGAAAAAGGCACCGCAATTGCAGTGCCTTTACGTGCTTTCAATTCAATGCTTCATTACAAATGCTAGAGACAGTATACCATAAGTGATGCATCTGGTCACTTTGCCATGACTGTACTCCTTATACACTTTTTGTCATCCTGCTCATCTACGCTATATTTTATTACGACATTTATTACGTCACTTATTACGACATCCATCTATTTCTATTTTACGACATAATGGCCAGATCGGTTAGAACCAACATGCTCAATCTTGCCTTCATCCATAAGGCGTTTCAATGCTCTTTGAACTGTTCTCTTGGAAACTCCTATAACTTCTGCAAGTCTAGCTGCTGATTGATTACCATTCAGACAATGCCACTCCTCCTTTATTTCACATTCATCATCAAAATATTACCTTCAATACCTCTCATGACTGAGCACATAGAAAGTGTTCTGCTCAAGGAAGACGTAGCCGGTGAGGACGTCTGCATACTCATCCCAGAGGGATCCGTCGATGACCATAAGTGAGTCCTCATCCGCAAGGAAACCCTCTACGCCGCCATCCACGCAGGTAAGGTCTGCGATGGCTTCTCCATAGAACAAAAATTCAAGCTCCCAGTGGTCTCTGCCACCGGTTATCCTGTGCCTGTCATTGGCAAGATAAGCTCTTTTGCCGGCATATTCATTATTGGTCTGCTCAGTAAACTCTGTGATGTCGTCCCTGAACTGGTCAAGGGCGCGTCCGCCGGAGCCAAGGTATTTATACTTGGATAAGCCGGTGCAGGCTATAAATACGCATACCGCGATAAGCAGGCAGGCAAAAGCATTTCCGATTGCCTTTTTGTCTATCTTTTCAACTATTTCTCCCGCAGCGATTGCAATGATCCAAATAGAAGCC
>JAILOW010000096.1 GCA_024690635.1 Butyrivibrio sp. | reverse complement strand
TGTTCTGTATGCTGTAAAGGACGACGATCATAACAAGAAGGTAACCGACAAGAGCAACGTAATCTTCAAGTATGAAAAGGAAGGCACCAAAGAGCTTAAGGTTGACCATGCAGACCTTCAGTTCAAAGAAGGCGCAGCTGTTCGTGATAAAGCTAAAAACGTTATCATTCACATTGATAACAAGAGCTACAACATGAACACCAAGTATGATGACAACGGTCACTACGAGATCAGATATACCACAAAAACAAAGACCATCAGCTCAAAGTCCAAGATCTGGTTCGAACTTGTTATCGACGGTCAGCATTATACAACCGAAGAAAAGGCCGGAGAGGCTACAAACCTTGAAGCTTATGCAAGATGCAGAGCTGAACATCCCGGACATATTTATGATGATGTTATCGGTTTTGACTATGAGTTCTCAATCTCAGATTTCAAGCTTGAGGGCGGCGTAACATATTACAAGAACGATCTTGGAGTAGCTAACGCCGACAAGTCAACAAACAAGGCTATTTCAGTTGGTGAGTACACAAGCACCAAGGATCACACTGTTCTTGACTACGGCGCACAGGCACTCAGTTCACTTGGAGATAAGCCTGCAGGAAAGAAATTTGCAGGATGGAACACCAAGCCCGACGGATCAGGAACTTCTTATGCAGCAGGCAGCACAGTTACACTTACTAAGACAGTAAAGAGCGTAAGCCTTTATGCTATGTGGAATGAGCTTCCTTCTGTTACCGTAACCGTAACAGGTGGCGAGTACACATATGATGCTACAGCACATGAGGCAACTCTTTCAGTTAATGACAATTACACAGTAGAACTTAAGAACGGTGTTACAGGTGCGCTTGCATCTGCAACAGATTACACGCAGACACCTGTTCCTTCTGATGTTGATGCAGATGATATCGTAATTAAGAGTTCTGACGGAACAACCCTTACCTCAGAAGATGTAAATATATCCATTGAATATGATTCTCAGTACGGCGGAGCTGTTAAGATCAACAAGAGAGACATTACTCTTACATCTGTTCCTCTTTCCAAGGAATATGACGGAGTAGCTCTTACAGCAGCTGAAAGAGCAGAAGCTGAGCCCGATACCTATACATGGAATGAGACCACCGGAGTTACAAATATGGTTTCCGTAGCAGGTGAGTTCCAGGGCAATGACGGCTACAAGGTTACAGCATTTACCGGAAGCCTTATGGGCAATGCCAAGACTGAAACAGTAGAAGCAAATGCAAATACCTTTGAGTATGAGCTTACCGGCGGCGAAAATGTTGCTGATAACTACAATGTAACAACAGAATTCGGAAGCCTTACAGTTACAGCAAAGGGTACTGTAACAGTTTCCTTCTTCATCGATGGAATCCATCTTGAAGACAAGGATCAGACCGTAGAAAAAGGCGGCAAGGCATTAGAGCTTACAGCCGGTGTTGACTACGAAGACAAGACTGATGACGGTTATACATTAAACGGATGGTACACAGATCCCGAGTTTACAGAAGAGAGCGAAGTTTATGACTTCGAGTCTCTTGTAGAAGACGATGTTCAGCTTTACGCTGCATGGGTAGGCGATGAGACTACTTACACAGTAGAGTACTACTATCAGAAGGTAGACGGAACATGGAACAAAAAGGCAGACAAGAAAGATCCTGCAGTAACATCACAGGTTGGAGAAGAGATAGCTCCCGAGTTTGATGATAAGACGACCTATGAAGATCTTGATTATAAGCTGGATTCTCAGAACGAAGAAAACGTTCTTACCAAGGTCCTTACAAATAAGGTTGAAGAGAACGTATTGAAGGTTTACTACGCAAGAGACGGCCAGGAAGTATGGTTCTTCGTACTTCTTCCCGAAAAGAAGGTTCCCGGTTCAGGAAAGCCCGAGCCCAATGCAAACTACTATCCTTACAACGGTAAAGGTGAGTGGGTAGGTCTTGCAAAGCCTTTTGTAGATCCCGTTTATGTAGACGGAACACTTCAGAATCCTGTTTACGATGTTACCGGAAAAGAAATTGAGAAGTATATCATCAGAAAACCTGTAAGTGATATCAACAGTGATGAGACCATCAGGAATTATTACAAAGAGTATGGCATCACCCTTACAGAAGCAGATATCACATGGTACGCATACAAGCATGAGTACTACGGAACACCTCATATTGACGGCTACATCAAGGGTATTTCTGTTGACGTAACATACCATGCAAATTATGTTGGCGAGCCTGATCCTTTCACAGATGAAAATGCTGTAACAGGATCCTACACAATCCTTGGACAGGGCAATGACGGCGCAGCTCCTCTTACAGTAAGAGACGGCTGGACATTCCTTGGATGGGCAGAGACTCAGAATGTTACAGAAAACGAGAAGATCTACCAGCCCGGCGATGACTTCACTCTTGTACAGCACAAGGATTTCTGGGCAAGATGGGAAGCAAACGACTACAATGCATATTACAAGGTTGAGTACTTCTATCAGAACGCTGACGGAACATATCCTACAGAAGCAGAAGTAGTTGCTGCAGGTGATGTTTCCGAAGTAAGACAGGCAGAAGGAACCATTAACTTCGGTCTTGAAGAGCCTGTTACAGAGCTTGACATTGCAGTTTCAGATGCTGACAAGGCACTTACAACTCATGACGAGCTCACATACAAGCTTGTTGACGAGAGTATAAACGGAAAGTGGTCAGGAACAGCAAACAAAGATAATACCGAGGATGCTCCCGCAATCCTTAAGGTTTACTACGCAAGAGCAGACTTTGATAAGCTTATCTGGGTTAAGGCAGCAAGCGACAGCGTTGTTTACAACGGCTACGGACACAACAAGCCCGAGGCAGAGATCGCAGTTGTTACCGATACCACAAACGGTGAGACTGTTACTGCAGACAGCAGATATACAGTAACTGCAACAGTTGAACTTAATACAGAAAACGAAGACAAGACTATTACAAACGTTAGCGAGAACGCTGAAGGTAATAACCTTGTAAAGACCATTACAGTTACAGATACTGTAGAAGAGCTTACATGGAACTTCACTGTTACTCAGAACGAAGATGGTGTTAACATCATCGATGTTACAGACAGTCCTTTCAAGAACTACCTTATCCAGAACGGTACCGTAGAGATCACAAAGAGACCTGTAACCCTCAGATCACATACTCTTATCAAGGAGTTTGACGGCCTTGACCTTACAGCTGCTGAGAGAGTTGCAGCTGCAGCCAAGACAGGTGATGATTATGACAAGTACGGCGATGAAAAGGCTAACGTTCCTGAAGTAACACCTTTCGATGCTGAGAAAGAAGTCGGCTTCGTAGAATTCGAAGAGGAAGACAGAGAAGCTGAAGGTCTTGATATCGATGCAACCAAGGCAGGATTCACAGGAAGCATCACAGTAGCAGAAAAGCTTCAGGATCTTATCAGCAAGAAGACTGAAGGTAACGAGTTTGAATATGTTCTTCTTGAGAATACCGATGCTGAGAACTACGATATCACTACAGTATTTGGTGATCTTGAGATGAAGGACAGAAGCAGAAAGTGGATCATCGACATCACCATCCAGGCTGATTCCGAAGGCGATGGACATATCAAGCACATCAAGTACGATGGAACAGTCCTTGATGGAAACAAGAATGTTATCGTTACAGTAAAAGGTAAAGAAGAGCGTCACGAAGAAGATCCCGAGAACGAGCCTCAGTCAAGAGGAATGTTCGAGAGTATCAAGACCTTCTTTGCAGGAATCGGAAATCTCTTTAATAATGCCAAGGGTGCCAGCGAAGAGCAGGCAGAAGAGCACAGAAAGCCTCAGCCCGTAAAGGCACAGACAGTTTCCGTACAGGTTACTGAAGATAAGACCATCGATGTTACCGTTGACGGAATGACAGTAAGCGGCGGATCAGGTATCCACGTAAATCTTGATCCTGTGACAAAAGAGAACGTGGGTTATCCTATCTATCTTGATTACACCGATACAACCATCATGACCAAGATCAACGGCGCTGATGCTGATATCCATGATCAGTTTGAAATTAAGATCCAGTTCGTTGAGACAAACGGAGAAACAAGAGAAGAAGTTCTTACATTCAGTGATGACGGACAGCAGAACGTGCTTCCTGAGGTTGAAACAGAAAGACTTGTTGATCAGATCGGATGTCTTTACATCGAGCCCAGAGATGTAGTTCTTACATCAGGATCAGCAAGAAGAGCTTACAGGGCAGGCCAGCCTCTTACAGCCAAGAACCTCACTGACAAGAACAAAGATGTCTCCAAGGACAGATTTGTAGAGGGTGAAGGTGCTACCGGCAAGAACTGGGCATCAAGAACCGCTGTTGGAACAACAAAGAATACCTTCGACTACGACCTTACATCCGCAACCTTTGCTGATGACTACAAGATCGCCAAGGCATTCGGAACACTGACCATCTATGATGAAGAGAATATTGTTCCGCCTCCAACAGATGAGGATACAACCACAACAACTCCTCCTCCTGCACAGGGACAGGTTCTCGGAGCAAGAAGAGAAGGTGGCGACGGCGCAGCAGTTCTCGGAGCAAGAAGAGCTCGTACAGAGGATGAGACAGCCAGCAGAACAACCAGACTTCTTATCATCATCATCGCAGCAGGTGCTGTAGCAACATTTATCATCACCGGCAAGAGAAAGAAGACTGAAGAAGAGCAGTAAAACTAAAAAGCTTATGAGGGGCTTCGGGATAAAACCCGGAGCCCTTTTTAAGTAACATCTTGTATTTGCTGATAAAGAGCGGATATTGTATAATGTTTATTTAGTTAGTTTAGTGAAGATGTAAAGATTTAAGAGGAGTAGCAGTTATGGCAGAAGTTTACAATCACCACGCGATTGAAAAAAAGTGGCAGGAGTACTGGGAGGAGCACGATACCTTCAAGACTGATGTCTGGGATTTTTCCAAGCCCAAATATTATGCACTTGATATGTTCCCTTATCCTTCAGGAGTAGGCCTTCATGCAGGTCATCCCGAAGGTTATACCGCAACGGATATTATGTCCCGTATGAAGCGCATGCAGGGATATAACGTTTTGCATCCCATGGGATATGATTCATTTGGACTTCCCGCAGAGCAGTACGCCGTTACAACGGGCAATCACCCTGCAGGATTTACCGAGAAAAACATAGAGACTTTCTCAAAGCAGCTCAAGGAGCTTGGCTTTGACTATGACTGGTCCAAGATGATCGCAACCAGTGATCCCAAGTTCTACAAGTGGACACAGTGGATCTTTAAAAAGCTCTACGAGGCAGGCTATGCCAAGCATATAGATATGCCTGTTAACTGGTGTGAGGAGCTGGGTACAGTTCTTTCCAATGATGAGGTCATTGACGGCAAGTCAGAGCGTGGCGGATATCCTGTTGTTAAAAAGATGATGAAACAGTGGGTTATCGACCAGCAGGCTTTTGCAGAAGAACTCCTTGACGGTCTTAACGAGATCGACTGGCCCGAATCAACCAAGGAGATCCAGCGCAACTGGATCGGCAAGTCAACCGGTGTGGAAGTTGATTTCAAGATAGTAGGCGGCGGAGAGTTCTCAATCTTCACAACCTGTATCGAGACCATATATGGTATTACCTTCATGGTACTTGCTCCCGACGGAGATATAGTAAAGGGCCTTATGGACCGTGTTGAGAATCCCGAAGAAGTACTGGCCTACATTGATGAGACTTTAAAGAAGAACGACCTTGACCGTACAGATCTTAACAAGACCAAGTCAGGATGCCCTCTTAAGGGAATATATGCTATCAATCCCGTAAACGGCAAAGAAGTTCCTTTGTTTATGGGCGATTTCGTACTTGCAAGCTATGGTACCGGTGCTGTTATGGCAGTACCTACTCATGATCAGAGAGACTTTGAGTATGCTGAGGTTCACGGACTTCCTTTGATCCAGGTTATCAACAATACCGAGGGAACCGTAGATGTTTCGGGACATGCTTTTGAAAAGCAGGATTATCTCGGAAAGGGATGCATCCTTATGAACTCAGAAGAGTTTGACGGAATGACCGTTGAGGATGCCAAGAAGGCTATTACCAAAAAGCTTGTTGATATGGGCGTTGCAAGAGAAAAGGTCAACTATCACTTCCGTGAGTGGATCTTTGCAAGACAGCGTTACTGGGGCGAGCCTGTTCCCTGCGTATACAAGGAGGATGGCAGCATTCAGTTCCTTGATGACAGCGAGCTTCCTGTAGTACTTCCCGAGCTTGAGGATTACAAGGGACGCGGCGGCAAGGCACCTCTTGAAAATGCTACAGAGTGGAAGGCTTATGACAAGAACGGACTTAAGGCCACAAGAGAAACCTCTACAATGCCCGGTTCCGCAGGATCTTCCTGGTACTATTTCAGATATATCGATCCTGATAATGACAATGAATTTGCCAATCAGGAACTGCTCAAGCACTGGATGCCTGTTGATCTTTACGTAGGTGGACCTGAGCATGCGGTAGGACATCTGTTATATTCACGTATCTGGAACAGATTCCTCTACAACAACGGACTTTCACCTGTAAAGGAGCCCTTCAAAAAGCTGGTTCATCAGGGAATGATCCTTGGCGAAAATGGCATCAAGATGGGTAAGCGTTTCCCTGAATTTGTTGTTAACCCCAGCGATATCGTTCGCGATTACGGCGCAGATACATTAAGACTTTATGAGATGTTCATGGGACCTTTGGAGGTATCCAAGCCCTGGAATTCAACTGCTGTTACAGGAGCAAGAAAGTTCATCAACCGTGTATATACATTCTTTACCGAGAGCAGCAACATAACAGATGAAAACAACGGAAACCTGGATAAGGTTTACCACCAGACTGTAAAGAAGGTTACAGGCGACTTTGAGGCGCTTGGCTTTAACACAGCCATTGCTCAGATGATGATCTTTGTAAATGCTGTTTACAAAGAGGGAAGCTGCCCCAGAGAGTATGCAGAGAACTTCATCAAGATGCTCTCCTGCATTTGTCCTCATGTAGGTGAGGAGATCTGGCAGATCCTCGGCCATGAAGGCACCATCGCTTACGAGCCCTGGCCTACCTGCGACGAGTCCAAGATCGCTGAGGATACTGTGGAGATCGCAGTTCAGATCAACGGCAAGGTAAAGGCAACTCTTGCTATCGGCAAAGAGGATCCCAAGGATGAAGTGATTGCCAAGGGTAAAGAGCTTATTGCCGACAAGCTTGAGGGCAAGAACATTGTAAAAGAGATCTATGTTCCCGGCAGGATCGTAAACATCGTTGTAAAATAAAAATATAATAAAATCATAATCATAACATTTGAGGGGATATCGTGTGTTATTTCATGACATCCCCTTATTTTATGCACATCAGAGGCTAATTTAAGAATTATTTTATAATCGAAAAAACGTTTTTTTAGCATCAGTATGGTAAAATTTTTATGTACGACTCTTTAACAGCGTTTTAAAGACGAAAGGAATTAATATATGAATTTTGAACAGTATAAAAGAGCCAATAATAACAGCTTTTACGTAACAATTATCATTATAATCGCAGGACTTCTCATAACCATCAATTCCATGGTTCACAGCGGACCCACCATCGGAAGGATCGCCATTATTGTCAGCGCATTTATAAGCTGCGGAATAGTTGCCCTTGGAAATTTCATGCATGCTTCCGAAAAGATGGGCGCGATCATGATAATGGGAGGAGCAACTATCTTTTACTTTGTTCTTCTCATAGCTGAAGATAATCTGGTATATTTTGCCTTTGGTCTTCCGATCCTTATCTGCAGCATCATTTATCTTAATGCGAGATTATGTAAATTCGGTATCGGAGCCATAACCATTTCCTTTATACTCACCTGCGTGAAAACTGTTGTCACCACAGGCACATTCAATACTTCACTGGTACCTGCGGCGCTCACTCTGGGACTTGCGTTTATTGCATGCATCTGCACGGTTACCATGCTGACCAAGTTTAATGAGGAAAATAACGCAAAGATAACACATAACGCCGAAAAAAGCCTGGAAACAGGAAATGCCATGGCGGATATTGCAAATACCATCACAGATCTTTTCAATGAATCTCAGAATGATATGATGGATCTTCAGGAGATCATGGAGACTCAGCACGCCGGTATGCAGGATATAGCAAGCAGCATGGAAAGCACCGCTCAGGCTATAACCAATCAGGCCCAGAGGGTTCAGCAGATCCAGGAAGAGACAGAAGCTACCGAGAATCACAGAAGAGAGATGACCAAAGCTTCCGAGAGCGCTCAAAAGACTGTGCAGGAAGGCGTTCAGGTCATCAAGGACCTCAGAGAAAAATCCGATGATGTTGAAAGAACCAGTAAGATCACTGTTGAAGCAACTCAGGCCGTTATCAACAAGGTTGAGGATGTGCAAAAGATCGTGGGCTCCATCATGTCCATATCCAAGCAGACCAATCTGCTTGCTCTTAATGCCAGCATAGAGGCAGCAAGAGCCGGAGATGCCGGAAAAGGCTTTGCGGTTGTAGCCAATGATGTAAGAGAACTGGCAGCTGAGACCAATACAGCATCCAGCGAGATATCGGGTATCATAAACGAGCTTACGGAAGAAGTTCAGAAGGCTATGGCAAGCATAGACGATACTGTAAATTCCGTATCAGAACAAAATGAGATGATACAGACTGTTGGAGAAAACTTTGACAGCATCAATGATAACGTAACTGAGATGCTCTCAAGATTCCAGGAGATTGCAGAAGGCATGAAATCAATTGCCACTTCCACCACAGAGATCAATGACAGTATCTCCAATCTCTCCGCAACAAGTCAAGAGGTTGCATCCCTGTCCAACCAGGGCGTTCAGTCCTCTGATGATGCGGTTGAAAAATTCGGAGACTTTAAAAAGATACTTGGAGATATCTTTATGCAGGCAAACAAGCTTAAAGATATGCAGACGGAGGAATAAAAAAGATAAAGAAAAATCCCGGGGCTTAGGTGCTCCGGGATTTTTTTTAATCGCTGTAGCTGGTATCCATATTTGCAACAACCTTGTATCCGGGGAAGGCCTCGCGGATTTCCTCGAGAGCTTTTTCAAATATGGCTACTCTGTCTGGTACAAAGTCCAGAACAAGGTCGAATCGAAGGTCTTTTTTATCAAAGTTAACGAAGAAACCATGCATCTGCAGTATCTCGTTGTGGACTGATATAAGCTTGGAGACTTTGGCTCTTGCCTTGGAAACTTCTTCGTTTTTGGTGTTTACGGAGTAGATACCGATGGATACAAGAGCTATGTTGTGCTCCTCGTACACTTTATCCTCGATGGTTCTTGCAAGAGCATCGATCCTGTCTGCCGTAAAGGTATCGGGAATCTCAATGTGAACTGAAGCCATGACTCTGTCGGGACCGTAGTCGCTGAATATAAGATCGTAGGCTCCCTGAACACCGTCAACAGAGAGGATTGTCTTTTTGACTGCGGTGGAGACTGCTGAATCTATGCGCTCTCCCAAAATTTCACTGATGGTATCACGCAGCATTTCAAGGGCGGATTTTATCATGATGATGGAGATCACAGCTCCTATCCATGCCTCCAGGGAAAAACCTGTAGTAAGGAAGATCACAGCAGCAAAGAGTGTGCCTGCAGAGATTATGGAATCAAATCTTGCATCGGTTCCGGAAGCTACAAGTGATTCTGAACCAACCTTTTTTCCGGTACCTATAAAGAACTGTCCCAGGATGATCTTTACCACAACTGCAACTGCAACGATCGCAAGGGTTACGGCTGTGTAGTTTGCAGCCTCGGGATTAAGGATCGATCTTACGGATTCAATAAGGGATGTAAGACCTGCGTATAAAACGATGACAGATATTACGATGGCACTCAGATATTCAATCCTGCCGTAGCCGTAAGGGTGCTTTTTGTCGGGAGCCTTGCCTGCCAGTGAAGTTCCAAGGATGGTGATCACCGAGGAAAGAGCATCGCTTAAGTTGTTTACTGCATCAAGTACGATGGCGATGGATCCGGATAACATACCTACCAGGAATTTAAAGCCTGCCAGCAGGATGTTTACCAGTATTCCGATGAGACTTGTTCTGATTATTACTTTTCTTCTTTCGGCCATGAGTAGTACCTTCTCTCTTATAGTGTTTTTCCAATTCTATCTACTCATTATAGTACAAAATATGGTAAAATTTTAATATATATGGGCTTAAATTATTTAGTCCTTACAAGAGGGGCGCATCTATGAAAAAGAGCACAACAGTCGGTCTTTTAACTTTTGTAGTTACTCTGGCGATAACCACTGTAATAGCGGTCTTTTACGTTCAGTATGCTGCACATGCACGCAGAGAAAGAGCTGAATTTATCTCTGAGTCCATGGCGGAGAGAGTATCTGCCGAAATCAGACGAAGAGACTATATCACAAGGATCCTTGAGATGGAGCTTTCCACACATGAGGGTGGCATCACTCAGGAGAGATTCCAGACAATAGCAGAGGAGCTATTTGACGACTACCTTGATATCGTGGATATTTCACTTGCTCCCGCCGGAGTTGTTAATTATATATATCCTCTCAAGGCAGGGCTTGCCGAGAGAAAGAATCTCTTTGGAGACGATGCTCAGGGAGTATATGCCGACTACAGCAAGATGTCAGGTGTTTCCGTTATCATAGCCCCTGCTACTTTGGACGACGGAAGCAGCGGCATCATCATAAGGCGTCCCATATATACTGACGATGAAAAGAGCACTGATTCTTTCTGGGGCTTTGCATCCATTACCATAAACCTTTCACTGTTCCTCAAGGAGGTCAATATAGACGGACTTGCCGAGGCAGGCTATGAATACAAGCTCATGGGAGACAATGCCATAACCGGTGATGACAGGACTATCATGGAGTATTCCGAGCGTCCTTTGAACTCACCTGTGGAAGCCATGATAAATACAGTTGGAGCCACCATCTGGACTATAGGTATTGAGCCTATGGATAACTGGATGAATCTCTATGAGATAATAGGAGCCTTTATTATTGCTGTTATCATCAGTATTCTGGCTTCACTTGCCGCATCCAACTATGAGTCCACCAAGGCCAATGCCAAGGAGCTTGAGGTTTTGTCCTACAGGGATGCGCTTACAAACCTTTATAATCCCAGAAGCTACCACGAGCACATGGACGAGCTTTCCAAGAAAAAGCTGCCTTACGGTCTTATCTATATGGACCTTAACGACTTTAAACAGGTCAATGATACCAAGGGACATGATACGGGAGATGCTCTTCTTAATATTGTGGCCAAGAGGCTTAAGAACAGCATAAGAGAAAAAGACAGAGCCTTCAGAATAGGCGGAGATGAGTTTGTTGTGGTCATCCACGGAACCCATGACAAGCAGTTCTATGAGGGCGTTATAGACAGAATGAGACAGAATGTCGCAAGAGAGGTTACCATCGGAGATATCACTCTTCAGGTTTCCATAAGTGCGGGCTTTGCACGCTATCCTGAGGATGGATCCAAGCTTGAGGACGTGGTAAAGAAGGCCGATGATGCAATGTATTACAACAAGAGGATGATGAAGGCAAGAAGAGCTGCAGCTCAGGAGAGGGGAGCAGCTGCAGCTGATATTCAAAAACGATAAGGGGTTAGCCATATGCCGGGAGGAAATTACGACACGATCAACAGGATCTTTGACACCTTCGCCGTAACATCGCGAAGCCGTTATGTGTACGTCTACGACATGGAAAAAAACATCGCCAGATGGTCTCAGAACGCTGTCGACTATTTTGGCCTTACGGGGGAATACATCTTTAACGCTGCATCTGTCTGGGAGAACAGGATCCATCCCGATGACAGGGATAAATACAACGAATATATCGGGGTTGTCTATTCAGGGAAAAAGACTGATCCCAATTTTGAATACAGAGCAAAAAACAAAAACGGGGAGTATGTTATCTGTTCCTGCAGAGGCGTGGTCATAAAAGATTATGCGGGAAAACCCGTTTTTTACGCATGTTCCATTATCAATAAGGGTATCGTGGACAACAACGATCCCATAACTCTTTTGCCAAACCAGTATGAGATGCTCAACTATATGAGACAGCTCAAGACTCAGATGAAGGAATATTCGGTTCTTATGATAAACTTCATCGACTTTGGCGACATAAACAGAAAATACGGCTATATGACGGGTAACAATATCCTGCGGACCACAGCGGCAAGACTCATCCAGGAGAGTGAAAACCAGGGAAGAGCCTTCAGGGGAGACGGTACCGTCCTTGCCTTTGTAAGCGACACCATGTCCATAGATGACATCAAAAAGATGTACGGACGTATGCGCGTTTATACCAGAGATTCTCTTTTGGTTTCGGGTAAAAAAGCCGGAGCGGAGATCGGAGGCGGTGTTATAATAGCAACCGATCACAACGTGGATGAACACTCAATCTACACCAGCGCCAAATATGCACTTGATTATTCCAAAAACCAAAAGCACGGCAATCTCATTATCTTTCACAATGACGAGCTTGATAACAACAAAAGCAGCATAGAGCTTGTAGATGAAGTTAGAAACTGCGTACTTAACGGCTTTGAAGGATTCTATCTGGAGTATCAGCCAATCATCGCTTCTTCTGACGGGCATCTGGTGGGCATGGAAGTGTTTGTGCGCTGGAAAAAGGAGCCTTACGGCGAGGTTTCTCCGGCGGAGTTCGTTCCCTGGCTTGAACAGGATCAGGTCTTTTACCTTTTGGGCAACTGGATCCTTGAAAACGCCCTTAAGGATGCCCTTGAGATAAGGATGACCAGCAAGGATTTCTACCTTAGCGTAAATCTGGCATTCATGCAGCTTGAGAAATCTGAGTTTAGAACAACTCTTATAGATATTTTGAGAAAGACAGGCTATCCCGCCACAGGACTTTGCCTTGAGATGACCCAGTCCAGCAGACAGCTTAGTATGGAGCATCTAAAGAGCCAGATAGAATTCCTTAAGTCCTGCGGAATAAAGATAGGCCTTGACTGTGTGGACTTTGCTTCACTTGATCTTGTAAAGCATCTGCCCATCGATCTTGTAAACCTTGTGCCTTCCATGACTGGAGGTATCGGCAATAACCTTACGGTGAGATATATGATCGAGGCGGTTACTTCATTTACCCACAGACTGGGTATAAGGACGTGCTTTACGGGAATAGAGGACGAGGAGCAGGCACAGCTTGCAAAACAGTTCCCTGTTTCCGATATGATGGGTTATTATTACGGTCGTCCATGCCGTATTGATGATTTTAAAAAGATGGAGTTATATAAGAGTCTTAAGACAAACTGACGGGCTCTTGGAGGATACTGATGAGCAGGATTTTCCGCTATATTCAAAATGACGATGTTCTTAAGTCTTTTGCTGAGCACAAAGATACCATTCTCAGCGAAAGACCGCTTGTCATTGCAAGACACGGAGATTACACCCTGTATCTTAAGAAACTGACCGGAAATACTCTTGGCCTTTCCATTGAAAACACAGAGAAAAATATAGTTGTGGAGAGCCGCAGCTATGATGTTGACGATACCACGGATGCGCTGGTTTCAAGAGGCGTAAGGCACGCCTGCCAAAAGATCAGCGAGCTAAACGATGAGGATGTAAACAGAAAAAGGCTTCAGATCTGGAAGTGGTACATAATGGACTGGCAGGAGGAGTTTGGCGATAACAGAGCAGAACTCATGAAAAAAGAGCTTACCTGGGATGAGGATCTTGCCAAGCGTGAGCAGGACATGATGGATATGGAGTCCTACCTTCACGGCGAGTATTTAAACCTTGGTAATACCCTTGAACTCATAGAAAAATACCTGAAATCCGATCCTGAGCATATGGATATCTTCAGAAGGTTCGCCATAGCGGATATCATGGAGATGACCAGCGAGGATACCAAGGACAAGTCTTTGGCGGAAGCAGAGAAAAAGCGCATGGAAGGCGGCATGAAAAAGCATACCTACAGATTTACCGTCAGCGTCGAAGCTACCGACAAGGAACATGCAAGGCAGGCGCTTCTTGCATATCTGGCAGGAGATGACAGAATTAAGGTACAAAAATAGGAAATGCTGCCGGAAACAAAATTTCAAACAAAAGTTAATAAAATTTTAATGGTTTAACGGGTCAAAGCGTTGAATTTTCTCTATCTTTTTGGGGTTCATTGGTATATAATGTACCCATTAGATGAAATTTTGTTGCGAGAGCACAAGAGGTTGAGGGACCTGACAGATAGTATCTGTGATTTCATCCGATAATTTCTTATGAGATGGAGGAATTGAATAATGAGACGTTCCGCGAAGAGCAGACAAGGAATGAGCCAGAGCTGTATAGCAATTATGGCAGACGCGATCAAGGCAAAGGAGCAGAATCTTTCCTACGGAAAGTTCAAAGCTATGGATCTCATGGGTGCAGGCAGCATGTCAGAACAGGAAACACAGTCTGAGTATGCGGTACATACCACAACAATGGTTCGCAGAACCAAGAAAGAAGAACCTTCCAAGGCTGTAGCCTTTGTAAAAGTAAGAGCATGATTATTATTCACAACTTCATATAAAATTAAAGGTATGTCGTTCAGACATACCTTTTTTATTTGTCAAATTATGATAAGCTAGATATATACGGTTTTTCGTACCCCCACAGGAGGCAGAGAAAATGAATGTAAAAGAGCTTGTTTCAAAAATGACTCTTAAGGAAAAAGCATCTCTTTTGTCAGGAAGTGATTTCTGGCACACAAGAGCTGTGAAAAGACTTGGAATACCTGAGTTTATGATGTGCGATGGGCCAAACGGCCTTAGAAAACAGATAGGACAGCCCGATCATCTGGGTGTAAATGCCAGCATCAGCACTGTTTGCTATCCCAGCGCTGTTTCTGTTGCGGCAAGTTTTGATGTGGATCTTGCAAGGCAGCTTGGAGAAGCCCTGGGTGATGAGTGCCTGAGGGAAGATGTGAGCATGCTTTTGGGACCCGGACTAAATATGAAAAGAAGTCCCGTCTGCGGAAGAAATTTCGAATACTATTCTGAGGATCCCTACCTTGCGGGCAAGATCGCAGCTGCCTATGTAAAGGGGCTTCAGTCCAAAAACGTTGCGGCATGTCCCAAGCATTTTGCCGCAAACAATCAGGAATACAGAAGAATGTCCGGCAACTCTATAGTTGATGAGAGGACTCTTCATGAGATATATCTTGCGGCTTTTGAGATCATGATCAAAGAGGCTTCGCCAAAAGCCATCATGTGCTCCTACAATAAATTAAACGGAACCTACCTTTCGGAAAACAAGTACATGCTGACGGATGTACTCAGAAAGAAATTCGGCTTCAAGGGCTTTGTTGTTACCGACTGGGGCGCAGGAAAAGGGCCCAAAGAGGGAGTGGAAGCAGGACTTGACCTTATTATGCCCGGAGGAACTAACGAGCACATGAAGGCCATAATCAAGGCTGTAGAGAGCGGCAAGCTGTCTGAAAAGAAAGTGGACAAGGCAGTTACCAATATCCTTAATACCTTCGACTGGACCACCAAGGCTGACAAAACCAAGATAAAGAAGTCAGGTGCTGCCACAAGAAAGGCTGACTATGCCCTTGCTGAAAAAATGGCAGAAGAGAGCGCCATTCTTTTGAAAAACGCAAAGCACACCCTTCCCATCGGAAAAAACAAAAAGGTTCTTTTTGTGGGAGAGTTTGCAAAACATCCAAGATACCAGGGCTCCGGCTCTTCTCATATTAACAGTGCCAATGTTTCCAATGCGTATGACGCTGCAAAAGGAAGAGACGTCTCTTACGTAAAGGGCTACGATATCAAGGATGCTGCCAAAAACGAAAAGCTCTTAAAGGAGGCTGTAAAGGCTGCAAAGTCAGCTGACGTTGCGGTTGTATTTGCAGGTCTTCCCGCATCCTACGAATCGGAGGGCTTTGACAGAAAAGATATCAACCTTCCTCCCGAGCATGACAGACTGATATTTGCTGTTGCCGAGGCTGCAAAGAGAACTGTTGTGGTCATGCATAACGGAGCCCCTGTTGCAATGCCCTGGATAGACAAGGTTGATGCGGTTCTTGGAATGCAGCTTTCTGGAGACGGAGTGGGAGAAGCAAGCGTTAAGCTACTTTACGGAGAAGCCAATCCTTCCGGCAAGCTTCCTGAGGCATATCCCAAAAAGCTTTCCGACAATCCAAGCTTTTTGAACTTCCCCGGAGAAGCAGGTAACCCTGTTTATGCGGAAGGAATATTCATAGGCTACAGATACTACGAGAAAAAGAGAATGCAGGTACTGTTCCCCTTCGGACACGGACTTTCCTATACGGAGTTTGAGTATTCCGATGTTACTGTAAGTAAGGAAAAGATCACGGGAAAGGACAAGCTGAAGGTATCCGTTACAGTCTGGAATGTGGGCAAGTACGCAGGAAAAGAGGCTGTTCAGCTCTATGTATCCGCCAATGATCCCAAGGTCATAAGACCCACCAAAGAGCTGAAGGGCTTTACCAAGGTGTATCTTGAACCCGGCGAGAAAAAGACAGTTACCTTTGAGCTTGATGAAAGAGCCTTTGCATACTACGAGACAAAGATACATGATTTTTACGCGCCCACAGGAGATTATACCATAATGGTGGGAGCGTCATCTCTTGACATAAGAGAAACGGCGCAGGTGCATCTTGAAAACAGCAAAACTCTTCCATGCAACTATGATCTCTTTACTCCTGTGGAAGATATCCTTGAAACAAAAGAGGGAAAGAAAGCACTAAAGCCCCTGTTTGATAAGATGTTTGAAGGCGGCGGTGCCGATGCCACCATGGGCGAAGGCGGAGATGAGATGATGGTAAAGATGATGATGGAGATGCCCATACACACTCTTTCAAGCTTTGGCATCATGACTCTTAATCAGATCGAAAAGATACTTAAAAAAATAAACGGCTGATTTAGCCGTTTATCTTAAAAATATGTTTACCCATAAATTTACCGACTGCCGAGATGATAGGGCCGAGGAAAAGGGCCATCAGGATGATCCCGGCGTTAAGTCTTCCTCCCAGGAGAACGCCTATCACTATAGCAGTAAAGTCATATCCCATTCTCACAAAGGAGAATGGGATTTTTTTGAGCAGATGTTCCGAGACCATCATGGGAACAGCATCATAAGGAGCTACGCCCATGTCTGCGTTCATGTAAAATCCCACGGCTACGATAAACAAAAAGAGTGCAACAACAAAGATGATGATCCTTGAAGCCCCTTCTTTAAAAAGACTCAGGGGAAGATATTTTTCAAAAAGCCAGGTAAAGAGATCCACAATGTAGCCTATAAGTGTCATGTTGGCAAGGGTTCCAAGGCCGATGTATTTCCTGCCGTAGGCGATGACAATAATGAACAGTACCGCGTTAAGCGCGAACTGCCAGGTTCCCATAAGGATCCCAAGACGCCTTGAAACTGTGAGATTCATGAAAGTGCAGGGATCTGTTCCCAGGTCGACTTCCACAAGGAAGGACAGGAAAAATCCCATAAAAAAAACACCCAGCATCATGATGATGAATCTTTTCAGGAAAAAGGGTGCGTGAAAGTAGTCGTAAATAGCTTTCCTTAACTTATCCATATGTAAATATTCCTCATTTATGCGATTTTATTGTTATTTCAGAGGATAAGTATAGCAATTCTATGATAAAATGTAAATTGGAATATAATAACTCTAATATGCGCATTTTGAGGTACTTACATGGAGCAAGAGGACGTAAAAGAGCTTCTTTCAAGGGTTAAAGAGGGTAGTGTTTCCGTAGATGAAGCATTACTGCAGTTAAAAGAGGCACCTTTTGAAAATATGGAATTTGCAAGACCGGATCATCACAGGAGCTTAAGGCAGGGAAATGCCGAGGTGATCTATGGGGCAGGCAAGACAAAAGAACAGATACTAAAGATATCCGAGAATCTGGTATCCCACGGTCAGAAGACCGTCCTTATCACCAGAATGAGCAAAGAGGCGGCGGACTATTTCAGAGAAAACAGATCTGAAGCCATAGCGGATTTTACTTATGATGAGCTGTCCGGAATTGGTATTGCAGGGCTGCAGCCGGATCCCGAAAAGGGAGTGGGCAAGATAGTCATAGCAACAGGCGGTACCAGTGACATTCCTGTTGCGGAGGAAGCTGCCAAAACCGCAGAGGTTATGGGCAATAAGGTTGTAAGACTCTATGATGTGGGTGTTTCCGGAATTCACAGACTTATGAATAAAGAGGCAATGGAAGAGATCATGACAGCCGGTTGCATCATAGCCATTGCCGGCATGGAAGGCGCTCTTGCCAGCGTTATAGGAGGCCTTGCAGACTGCCCTGTTATCGCGGTTCCCACAAGCGTGGGGTATGGTGCTTCCTTTGGAGGAGTGGCAGCTCTTTTATCAATGCTCAATTCCTGCGCAAGCGGCGTCAGCGTGGTGAATATCGATAACGGATTCGGAGCAGGATATCTGGCAGGGATGATAAACAAAAGATGAAAAACGCAGTTACGAAAAAGATACTACCTGCAGCAGCCTGGCTTATAATATGGCAGCTTCTGGCAATTGTGATACATAACAAAATACTGATAGCAGGCCCCATAGAGACGGTGGAAGCTCTGATAAGGCTTGTGGGAACGCAAATTTTCTGGGAAAGCATAGAAAATTCCTGTATAAGGATCCTCTCCGGATTTTTGGCGGGAGTGATACTTGGATCGGTCCTTGCTTTTGCTTCTTATGAAAAACCATGGGTGGGAGATTTTCTAAAGCCTTTGGTACTGGCGCTTAAGGCAGTTCCGGTAGCAAGCTTTGTGATCCTGCTTCTTATCGGATTTGGCAACAGAAACATATCAACGATCATCTGCGCCATTGTGGTATTTCCCATCATGTATCTGAATGTTCACGAGGGACTTACAAGTGCAGATCCAAAGCTTATGGAGATGGCTGAGGTTTACAGGATCCCTACCACCAGGAGACTTCGGTATATCTTTTTCCCGCAGCTTAAACCCTTTATCAGGAGCGGAGTTAAGCTTGCCATCGGAATGAGCTTTAAAAGCGGCATCGCGGCAGAGGTTATAGGCCAGCCCCTTAAAACCATGGGCAACGGACTGTACGAAGCCAAGATATATCTGGAAACAGGCGATCTCTTTGCCTGGACCATTGTTATCGTTCTTATTTCATTTATTTGCGAAAAGATACTTGTGAGGCTGTTTAAATAAATATGACCATAGAAGTAAAAGACGTTACAAAGAAGTTCGGATCCGAATCTGTTCTGGAAAATTTCAGTCTGAACATCGAATCCGACCATACATATATAGTTACGGGGCCTTCGGGCTGTGGCAAGACAACGCTTATTCGGCTGATACTGGGGCTTGATAAACCTGACGAGGGGACAATTAAGCTTCTTGGGGATTACAAATATCCTTACATATGCTCGGGAACGGTATTTCAGGAGGACAGACTCTGTGAGGATTTTGATGCGGTGACCAATGTGTGTCTTGTGAGCAAAAAGGTCTTTCATCAGACCGCGAGGGAGGAACTTTTAAAGCTGCTTCCGCCTGAGGCACTTGATAAGCCCGTAAGGGAACTCTCCGGGGGGCAGAAAAGGAGAGTGTCCATTGTCAGGGCTTGCCTGATACCCAGCGATCTGTTTATAATGGATGAGCCCTTTGCGGGTCTTGACAGTGAAAGCCGCAAAAAGGCCATAGACTACATAAGAGATAAACAGGGAACCAGGCCCCTTTTGATAACGACCCACGATACCGAGGGTCTTGAATTTGGCAGAACAGTTAAGCTTGGTTAAAACGTTTTTTGGGGAAGAGGAGATTAATTATGGTAACAAATGACGCCAGTATGAACAGGTTTAAGCACAACATAATGGAGGAAGTGTGCAGGCTTGAATGGGAGGGTAAAAACGATCAGGAGCATATTGAGGAGCTGATCCTTAAGATGATCCCGGGACCAAAGCCCGAGTACAGATGCTGTGTATATAAAGAAAGGGAGATAGTAAGGCAGAGGATCAACCTGGCCATGGCAAAGGCACCAAGCTATAATCCCGATTCAGAAAATATAGTGCAGGTAATAGATCCTGCCTGCGACGAGTGCCCCATTGCGGCATACTCGGTAACTGACAACTGCAGATTCTGCATGGGCAAAGCGTGCCTTAGTTCCTGCAAGTTTGAGGCAATAAAGCCCGGCGATACCCACATGCATATCGATCCCGCCAAGTGTAAGGAGTGCGGAATGTGTGCAAGCGCCTGTCCTTACAACGCCATTGTTCATCTGGAAAGACCTTGTAAAAAGGCTTGTCCTGTAGGCGCCATCACTTATGATGAGTACGGCTACTGCAAGATAGATGAGGATAAATGCATACAGTGCGGACACTGCATCCACAGCTGTCCTTTTGCCGCTATCGGCAGCAAGACCTTCCTTGTTGATATTATCAAGGAGATCAAGGCAGGCAAGGAAGTTATCGCCATGTGCGCTCCTGCTACGGAAGGTCAGTTCGGAGAGGATATCTCCATGGGCTCCATCAAGGAAGGCCTTAAAAAGCTTGGCTTTGCAGATATGGTGGAAGTAGGCCTGGGCGGAGATATGACTGCAGCCTATGAATCAGAGGAATGGTCCGAGGCTTACAAAGAGGGCCACAAGATGACCACATCCTGCTGCCCTGCATTTATCAATATGCTTAAAAAACATTTCCCGGATCAGTACAGGGACAACATGTCATCAACAGTTTCTCCCATGTGCGCAATATCCAGATATCTGAAGGCCACAATACCCGGATGCGTCACCGTGTTTATCGGTCCCTGCATCGCTAAAAAGTCCGAGGCTCAGGATAAGTCTGTACCCGGAAATGCAGATTATGTTGTAACTTACGGAGAACTCAGGGCTCTTATGAGATCAAGAGATATGAAGTTTGAGCCTGTTGATGAGAACTATCAGGAATCCTCCATCTGGGGAAAGAGATTTGCAACCAGCGGAGGAGTTGCCAATGCTGTTATCGAGTGCATGCAGGAAAGAGGCGAGGACACATCGCAGCTTAAGCTTCTTCGTGCGGCAGGCGGCAATGAGTGTAAAAAGGCCCTCACCCTTCTTAAGGTGGGCAGGCTCCCCGAGGATTTCATCGAGGGTATGGTCTGTCCCGGAGGCTGTGTAGGCGGACCTTCCAGACACAGAAACATCAGCGATATCAACAAGCCCAGGGAAGCTCTCCTTGCAAAAGCTGATGACAGAAAAGTATTGGAAAATCTCAAGAATTATCCCATGGATAAATTCTCAATGCACAGAGACGGACATATGTAATTTTATTGGCTCTACGGAGCAGGGAGCGAATATGGCACGATCGGTAATGTTCAAAGAACCAAAAAACAACGTTCACATGAACAGATTTCTGGTTAATGCCTTTATGGTGATAGCCGCATCCGTACTTACCATTATCTACAATTATCACATTCTTTTGGTAAAGGATGCGGGATACATTACCATGGGGCTCTTGTATGCCGTAAAATACATACCCACCATATTAGTGGCAGCACTGGGCGGTGCTGTCCCGGGTATGATATGCGTTCTTATCGTTTTTTCTTTCAGGACTTTTATATCCAGCAGCTTCTCCTATCTGACATTCATTTACCTTCTTGTGGTATGTGTGGTTGACGTTCTAAGCAGGAGAAAGTGGTTTGCAAAAAGGTCCAAGATCATTCCATGTACCATATTTTTACAGATTCTTGTAGGTAATATCTGGGGGCTTATCATGCTCCTTCTTGATGGCAACGGCGTCGAAATTTTTTCCGTAGGCCAGTGTTTCTTTGTCTTTATGAATGAATTTCCCGGATGCTTTGCGGGATGCCTTGCCACCTATCTTCTTTTTAAACATATTCCCGATGAAAAAAAGCTGCTTCTTGGAAACGGCAAATATTATGTGAATCCCATGATCCTTGATGAAGAAGACAGACATGTTGTTGAGGGCAGATCCAAGATTGGACTTGTGGTCATGAATGTAATTGTCATAGAGGCTCTTGTTCTTGGCTTTTCTGCGGAGCTTGCCTCCAATACCCTGATCCCCAGTATGGAAAAAGAGCTTTCTGTGGGACATTTCGATCATATTGATGCAAAAAAAGCTCTTGCATCAGCCAAAAGCGCCGAGGCAATGGAGCTTATAGTCAGCAAGACGCTTATGCGTGACGTGGAGGAAGAGCAGAGCTTTTTCTTTGAAGCCATAAGTTCGGGACTTGGCTTTATCAATATAAAATTCAGTATAAGGCTTGCCATGCTCATCGCCATAATCGTCATTCCGCTGGCGGTGTTTATGAACCGGTATGCCCAGAGACGAATAGCGGAGCCAATAAGGCAGCTGTCACGGGCAGTATCCAAGATCTATACGGCAAACGATGCGAGCATTCATGAAAACATCGATGCCATCCACAGTCTTGATATCAATACCAAGGATGAGATAGAGGAACTGTATCATTCCGTTGACCTTACCTTCTACAGACTTGTGGAATACATTGAACTTGTAAAAAACAGACAGGCCATAGAGGCTCAGCTTGAAAGTGAAAAGACTGCAAACGAAGCCAAGTCGAGATTTCTTTCAAATATTTCACATGAGATCAGAACGCCCATCAACGCCGTACTTGGCTTTGACGAGATGATACTAAGGGAGACGGATGATCCGGAGATCCTTTCATATGCAAGGGATATCCAGAATTCCGGTAAGACTCTTTTGGCTCTTATAAATGATGTCCTTGATTTTTCCAAGATCGAAGCGGGTAAGCTTGAACTTATCCCCGTTGAGTATGATCTGGCATCACTTATGAACGATGTTCTTAACATGTCCAATCTAAGGGCAAGGGACAAGCAGCTGACACTTGATACCAAGGTCAATGAAAACATACCACACGTTCTTTTCGGTGATGAGATAAGGATAAAGCAGTGCATCATAAACCTTATGACAAACGCCATAAAGTATACGGAAAAAGGTGTGGTATCCCTTACCGTTGATTTTAACGAGATAGAGCCTGAGGACCCGGAAACGGAAGATGCTCATCAGATCATGATGACTGTAAAGGTGGCTGATACAGGTATTGGTATCAAGGATGATGATATCGAAAGACTTACGGTTGCCTTTGAAAGAATTGATGAAAAGAAAAACAGGACAATTGAGGGAACAGGCCTTGGAATAAATATCGTAAACATGCTCCTTGATCTGATGGGATCCAAGCTGGAAGTAAAGAGTGAGTACGGTGTGGGATCCGAGTTTTCTTTTTCCGTGGTTCAGGATGTTGTGGACTGGGAGCCTATAGGTGATTTCGAAGCAAGGTTTAAGGAAAACATCGACGAGCCCGAATACAGAGAGAACTTCAGAGCTCCTGACGCACGGATACTTGCGGTTGATGATACCAGAACAAATCTTACCGTAATAGAAGGACTTCTTAAAAAGACAAAGATCCGGATAGACACTGCGGCTAGCGGAATGGAAGCCCTTGAACTTGTTAAGAAAAACAAGTACAACATTATCTTTTTGGATCACAGAATGCCTGAAATGGACGGCATCCAGACCTTCCACGCTATGGAAGAGATGGAGGACAATCTGAACAAAGAAACTCCTGTGGTGGCACTTACAGCCAATGCCATATCGGGCTCCAGGGAGATGTACTTCAGAGAAGGCTTTGCAAATTATATGTCCAAGCCTGTTGATCCCGGCAAGCTGGAAGAAATGATACTTTCATATCTGCCCCGGGAGATTGTGGCAAAGCCCGGAGATCCCGGATATGAAGTTTCGGAAGACAACCACGATGATGAGAAGGCTGCCATGCAGGCACTTCTTAAGCTAAACGGCGTAGATGTCAACGCTGCCATTGAAAGGTGCGGATCGGCATCTGTTGCAAGGGATGTTATGAAGGACTTCCGCCTTGCCATTAATGAAAAGGCAGACCTTATAGAAAAGTATCTAAAGGAAGTTGATGTAAAGAACTATACCATTCTGGTTCACGGACTAAAGAGCTCTGCAAGAGCCATAGGAGCGCTGGAACTTTCGGAGAAGGCAGCGCACCTTGAAGCCTGTGGAAATGACGGAGATATCAGTGAGATAAACGATCTTTCACCGGATCTTTTGGAAACTTACAGAGAGTATTACACCAAACTTGAACCGCTGATATCCGATGAGGAGTCGGATAAACCCGTTATTTCCAAAGAAGAGCTTGAAAGCGCCTATGCTTCCATAAAGGAATTTGTCACCGCATCTTATTTTGACAGCGCCGACGATATTATGAAGATGCTTGAGGATTACAAAGTACCCAAGAGCGAAAAACATAAATATCATGAGATAAAACGGCTTATGGCAGCAGTTGACAGAGACGGACTTTTGAATATACTTTAGTAGGAGCAAAAAACGGAAAGGATTAAGATGGATAAGCGAGTATTACTAATTGGTAATCAGAAAAGCTTCATGGTCAATGCCATTATCGTGGGTCTTCAGAAGGAAGATTACGAAGTGGTAACGGTTCGCCCTACACAGTTTGCTGTGGAGCTTGTAGAAAATAAGCCTGAGATTTATCTTTTGTATATGGGTGAAATGACTTCGGATGACATACCTTTCTTAAAATACTTAAATGAACAGATCGATTCCGAGAGATTTCTTTTATATATCGTTGGTAATCAGGATGAGCTTATCCTTGCCACAACCTTTATTGCAAAAGAAAAAATTCAGGAGACCTACCTCAGACCTCTTGATGTAAAGCTTTTGGCAGAGCAGCTCAACATGGTGGTTGACTACAGCGCCGTTGATGAGAGCCTTAGGAAAAAGATCCTTATCATCGATGACGACGGAGCAATGCTTCGAATGATGAAGACCTGGCTGTCAGTAAAGTATCATGTTTACATGGCAAGCTCGGGTAAGATCGCTCTTACGTTTATGTCGCAAAACCCGGTGGATCTGGTTCTTTTGGATTATGAGATGCCGGTCATGAGCGGACCTGACGTATTAAAGGCTATCAGAGAAAACAGCAAATTAAAGACGACTCCTGTGATATTCCTTACTGCAAAAGATGATAAGGAAAGCGTTATGAAGGTAGTACAGCTTAAGCCTGCAAAATATCTGCTTAAGTCAATGCCCAAGGACAAACTTATCGGCGCTATAGATGACTTTTTCGTAATGCAGGCAGCTAAAAGAAGATAAAGACAGAAGGGAAAAGACAAAAGATGATCTCCAAACTTATCAAGAAGATTCAGGACACAGAAGCACCTATTGTAGTCGGGCTTGACCCCAAGCTTGATTTTATTCCGGACCGCATCAAGGATAAATGCTACAGCGAAGCCGGGATGAACCGTGAGGGCGCAGCACTTGCCTTTTGGGAATACAACAAGGAGATCATCGATAATATATACGATATCGTTCCTGCGGTTAAACCCCAGATAGCCATGTACGAGGAGCTGGGAATCCCAGGACTTGTTACCTTTAAAAAGACCGTGGATTACTGCAAAGAAAAGGGACTTATTGTAATAGGAGATATAAAGAGGGGAGATATAGGATCCACCTCACAGAGCTACGCAGTCGGACATCTTGGCGGCGTAAAGATAGGAGATAAGGTGTTCCACGGATTTGATGAGGATTTTGCCACAGTCAATCCCTACCTTGGTTCAGACGGCGTAAAGCCTTTTATCTCTGTCTGCAATGAACATGACAGAGGAATATTCGTACTTGTAAAAACTTCCAATCCTTCAAGCGGAGAGTTCCAGGACAGGCTTGTTGACGGCCGTCCTCTTTACGAGCTTGTGGGAGAGCAGGTTGAAAAATGGGGCCTTGATTCCATGGATGGTTCTTACAGCAATGTGGGTGCTGTTGTGGGCGCAACCTATCCCGAGATGGGCAAGGTTTTAAGAGACATCATGCCTCACGCATATATCCTTGTTCCCGGCTACGGTGCTCAGGGCGGAAAGGGCAAGGACCTTGTTCACTTCTTTAATAAGGACGGACTTGGTGCTATTGTCAATTCTTCAAGAGGCATCATAGCTGCATGGAAGAGCGATAACTATTCACAGTTCGCGGATGGAAAAGTGGGCGAGGCTGCAAGAGCGGCTGCTCTTGATATGAAAGAAGATATCAGATCTGCACTTGGATGATCATAATAAACGGCTGCTTTTTAAGGCAGCCGTTTTACGTAAGAAAAAATGAAAGGGTAATTTTATGGCAAAAGAGATCTGGAGACCGGGGAATATGCTTTATCCACTCCCTGCTGTTATGGTGAGCTGCAAAAGCGAGGGAGAAAAACCCAATATCATAACCGTCGCATGGGCAGGAAATGTATGCAGTTCTCCTGCAATGCTGTCGATTTCAGTCAGAAAGGAGCGCCATTCCTACAAGGCCATCAAAGAGACCGGTGAGTTTGTGGTAAACCTTGTGACTGAGGATCTTGTAAAGGCTGCCGACTGGTGCGGCGTTCGCTCAGGCAGAGACTTTGATAAGTTCAAAGAAATGAAACTCACACCTCAGAAGTCTGAAAAGATTTCGGCTCCGGGCATTTTAGAGAGCCCCGTAAACATAGAGTGCAGGGTTACCAATGTTTTGGAGCTGGGAAGTCACGACATGTTTGTTGCAGAGGTTTTGTGCGTCTCCGTTGATGATAAGTATATGGATGACAAAGGAAGGTTTGACCTTGGAGCAGCAAAGCTTGTGACCTACTCCCACGGCGAGTATTTTGCGCTTGGCAAAAAGCTTGGCAAATTTGGATACAGTGTTCGAAAGAAGAACAAATGAATGCCCACCGGTACATAATCTATGGTATTATGATTTTGAAATGAGTAACTGCAAACGCCCTAACAGTTTGAGAAACGGAGAGCGCTATGACAGATAACATTGAAGTTTTTACTCAAAACAGTATCAGGATCCGTGGCAAATTCGGATCCATCTACATCGATCCCTTCAAGATGAGGGAAGAACCCCACGACGCAAGCTTTGTTTTTGTAACCCATCAGCATTACGACCATTTTTCCATTGAAGATATCATGAAGGTGGTAGGCACCGAGACGGTTCTGGTGGTTCCCGAGAGCATGCTTGATGATGCCGAGGAGCTTGGCAGATGCGTCAGCAAAATTGTTACCGTAACTCCCGGAGTCATTATGGAGATAGACGGCATTGAGGTTGAGGCTGTTCCTGCCTACAACAACATCAAGCCCTTCCATCCAAGGCGCGCCGCGTGGGTTGGTTACATTTTGAATCTTGAAGGCAAGCGTATTTATATCGCGGGAGATACAGGTCTTACCAAGGAATCCAGACTTGTGAAATGCGATGTCGCCCTTGTTCCCATAGGCGGCACTTATACCATGGATTACAAAAAAGCTGCGGAGCTCATAAACATCATAAGACCTGAGTTTGCGATCCCCACACATTACGGAAGCATAGTGGGCAGAAAGAGCGATGCTCAGAGCTTTGCGGGACTTGTTAAGCCACCTGTGAGAGTCATCGAGAAGATACAGTATTTTGATTGATGTATGGCTGGCTAGGTATTATAATCTTTTTGTGGTTTTTTCGGAAATAAAAACTTGGACATACAAGGAGCAGGATATTTATGGAAAGATACAAGGAAGAGTTCATTGAGTTTATGGTGGACAGCAACGTTCTTAAGTTCGGAGAGTTTACTTTAAAGAGCGGACGCAAATCACCCTTTTTCATGAACGCAGGGGCATATGTTACCGGAGCCCAGTTAAAAAAGCTTGGAAATTACTACGCAAGGGCTATCCACGATACCTTCGGACTTGAGTTCGATGTTCTTTTCGGACCCGCTTACAAGGGAATCCCTCTTGCAGTTGCCACAAGCATGGCAATCAGTGAACTCTACGGCAGAGAGATCAGATATTGTTCCAACAGAAAAGAGATAAAGGACCACGGTGACAAGGGTATACTCCTTGGATCCAAGCTCAGGGACGGAGACAGAGTTCTTATCATAGAGGATGTTACAACATCCGGAAAATCAATCGAGGAGACGGTTCCCATCATTCAGGAGCAGGCAGACTGCGATATCGTGGGACTTATGGTTTCACTCAACAGACAGGAAAAAGGACAGGACAGCGACATGAGCGCCCTTGACGAGATCAAAGAAAGATACGGATTCAGCGCTCATTCCATCGTAAAGATGGAGGATGTTGTAAACTATCTTTACAACAGACCTGTGGACGGAGAGGTCCTTCTTACAAAAGAGATAAAGAAATCCATTGATGAGTATTATGCTGAGTACGGCGCAAAGAAAGACTGATCCGGAGGTATGAATATGGACGAGCAGACATATAAGGTAATGGGCACAACAGGTGCAGTCAATATAGCATTTGGCGTTATATCGATAGTAGCAGGCATTGCCACAGGCGTTCTCCTTATCATCGGCGGAGCAAAGCTACTTGGCAGCAGAAAGAAAATCATCATCTGATGAAAAAATTAAAATTAAAACTTCGCATTAAAAAACTTGAACCGGTCAGAGACCGTTATATGTTCACCGACAACAGACATCCGGAAAAGGGGATAATGTCCTCTGTTCTGGGTATCATCTCGGTGGGAGCACTGATAGCTGCCGTTCTGTTTACATACAGAGACGGCGGACAGGCTCAGCTAAGGTACGCCGCAGCGGCTTTTGTTGCGGCGATATTTTCTGTGGTGGGATTTGTCCTTGGAATCATGTCCAGATTTGAAAAGGATATTTTCAAGCTTTTTCCCAACCTGGGTATTATTCTCAATTTCATTTCCATAGTATTTATAATATTTGTAGTAGTGTTAGGACTTAGTTGATATGAACAATAATAATGAAGAACTTATTTATGAATTTTCCGCAGGAGAAGAGGTTATAGACGAAAGATACAGTCTCTGCGCGGAAAGGATCAGGGACATAGCCGGCGAGCACCTTGAAGATCAGGGGCTTGACGGATATTTTCATGTTGTCGCCATTTTTATTTCACTTATTGACAGGACCCGCGAAAGGGTTTCAAAGGGAACGCTTCTTACTGCTTCTTTGGAAGATCTTTCCAAGTGGAACAAAGAAATCTACGAGGATATCCTTCCTGAAAATTACGGCAAAAGCTACGGTAATCCCACCTATGCAAAAGAGATGCTGGGGGATTTCGGACAGCTTCTTTCAGCCCTTTATTTTGAGATGAGATCCATGATCGGTTTTGCTTATGAGCAGAACAGATTCCAGCTTGCCATCAGGATGGAGCTCTTTTTGGAAGTTTACGGCGCCTTTAAGAGTGCAGATGAGAACAAGACTCTTCCCGCAACGGAAGAGATCAGAAAGATCATGTACTGGTTTTACAGCGACTACGCCGAGGATGCCAGAACACTTAGATTTTCTCAGATAGTTAATCCCGTACAGGATTTTGCAAGGGACATTATCACAGGCATGGATCTTTCGGATCTTCGCTATCTGTACATGTTTGGAGAGTATATCACAGAAAACGAGCTTGAAACCGCAAGGTATTTAAACGGCCTCTCCGAAGAAGAAATAGAGCGCCTTGCAAGTACCTTTACCGAAGGCTACAGGATCGGATTTGAAGTTACGGGAAAAGACATCACCATCAAAAATACAGCTTCGATACTCTATCAGCTTGGCTTTGAGCGCATCGTTAAAAAGGCTGTGGAGAACTTTGAAAAGATCGATCTTAAGACCGGTATCTACAGAGCTTACATGAGCGGCTTTTATATGGGAGGAAGCGCATACAGAAGCGGCTATTACGGCGCTGTTCCCAACAAGCAGTTTGACTACGACCACAAGGACGACGACGGACTGTTCCTCGACGGAGCCCTTGTAAACAGAAGACTTGAAGCCATCAGAGCAGCCGGCGAAAAATACAAAAAAGAAGCAAAGCTTTTTGGCGGACCTGCAGTTATAGAGGTCTTTGGAGAAAAGCCTTTTGCTCCTGTTCCCAACAAGGATGCTGTGCAGTTTAGTGCTTCCCAGAAAAAGCTCCTTAGTGACTACAAGGTTCAGGCAAGTCTTTTGACCAACGAATATATCATAGGAAAAGAGAGAAGCTTTACCATTATCTCTTTCCCGGTTCCGGATATCGGCGACAACTTCAAAGAGATCTTTGACGAAGTTGTAAAGATCAATACTCTTGACTACAAGCTCTATCAGGATATTCAGCAAAAGATAGTTGATGCTCTTGATGAAGCTGTATACTGCGAAGTTACCGGTATGGGAGATAATCACACCAAAATGAAGGTGATGCTCCATGAGCTTAAGGACAGATCCAAAGAGACCAACTTTGAGAACTGCGTTGCGGATGTGAACATCCCCGTTGGAGAGGTATTTACTTCTCCCAGGCTGTCAGGAACAGAGGGCGTACTTCATGTTACCGGTGTATATCTTGAAGGACTCTTTTTTAAAAACCTTGAGATAAAGTTCAAGGACGGATGCGTTACGGAGTACAGCTGTTCAAACTTTGAGTCGGAAGAAGAGAATAAAAAATACATCAGCGACAACATCCTCTTTAATCACAAGACTCTTCCCATAGGAGAGTTTGCCATAGGTACAAACACCACGGCTTACGTTGTTGCAAGAAAGTATGATATCGCAGACAAACTGCCGATCCTTATCGCTGAAAAGACAGGCCCTCACTTTGCTGTGGGCGATACCTGCTATTCCTACGATGAGGACAACGAGACCTTTAATCCCGACGGAAAAGCTATAGTTGCAAGGGAAAACGAGATATCCGCCAAGAGAAAGACAGAACCTAACAAGGCGTATTTCTCTTGCCACACAGATATCACCATTCCTTATGACGAGCTTGGAGAGATCAGGGCGGTACGCGCAGACGGAAGCTATGTGACCATCATAGAAAAAGGCAGATTCGTGCTTCCCGGTACCGAGGAACTTAACCGTCCTCTTGATGAGGAATAATTGTTAATTTTTTTGTAAAAAATATAGCGCAATATTTAGTATTGTGTTATGATATGATCGACTATATATAGATAATAGGGTCAAATTGTTTTGAATAAATAGGAGGCCACAATGCCAAAGGTTGGAATTGTAATGGGAAGTGATTCGGATATGCCTGTAATGTCCAAGGCAGCAGACATTCTGGATCAGCTCGGAATCAGTTATGAGATGCGCATAATATCCGCACACAGAGAGCCCGATGAGTTCTTTGAATATGCAAGGACTGCGGAGGAAAAGGGCTTTAAAGTTATTATCGCCGGAGCCGGAATGGCGGCTCATCTTCCGGGAATGTGTGCAGCGATCTTCCCCATGCCGGTCATCGGTATCCCCATGCATACCACCTCTCTTGGCGGAAGGGATTCTCTTTACAGCATAGTACAGATGCCTACAGGCATTCCAGTGGCAACGGTAGCCATCAACGGAGGCGCCAATGCGGGAATACTTGCAGCCAAGATCCTTGCTACAAGCGATGAGGAGCTTCTTAAAAAATTAAAAGAATATTCTGCTTCCTTAAAGGACAGCGTTGTAGCCAAGGACAAAAAACTTCAGGAAGTCGGCTACAAAAATTATTGATCAAATAAATCTATCTTTGTGAATGGAGGAGCAGAAATGGCACTGGATTACAAAAAGGCCGGAGTTGATATCGAGGCAGGATACAAGTCCGTGGAACTTATGAAGGAGTACGTTAAGGGAACCATGAGGCCCGAGGTTTTGGGCGGACTTGGAGGTTTTTCAGGAGCCTTTTCCCTCTCTGAGATAAAGAAAATGGAGGATCCGGTGCTCTTATCCGGTACCGACGGTGTCGGAACTAAGATAAAGCTTGCATTCCTTCTTGATAAGCATGACACCATCGGCATCGATGCAGTTGCAATGTGCGTAAATGACGTTGCCTGCGCAGGAGGAGAGCCTCTTTTCTTCCTTGATTACATTGCCTGCGGCAAGAACATTCCCGAAAAGATCGCAGCTATAGTAAAGGGCGTTGCAGAGGGCTGCAAACAGTCAGAGGCTGCGCTTATCGGCGGCGAGACAGCAGAACATCCCGGACTCATGCCTGAGGATGAGTACGATGTGGCAGGTTTTGCGGTAGGTGTCGTTGACAGAAAAGATATGATAGACGGCAGCACAATCAAGGACGGTGATGTTCTTATCGGTGTTGCATCCAGCGGAGTTCACTCCAACGGGTTTTCACTGGTACGCAAGGTCTTTGACATGACAAAGGAAAGTCTTGATACTTACTATGACGAGCTTGGAGCTACTCTTGGTGAGACTCTTCTTACTCCCACCAGGATCTATGTAAAGATGATGAAGGCCATCAAGGCAGCAGGCATCAGGGTTAAAGGATGCAGCCATATCACAGGCGGCGGCTTCTATGAGAACATTCCCAGAATGCTTCCCGATGGCATTAAGGCTGTGGTTGAGAAAAACAGCTACGATGTTCCTCCTATCTTTACCCTTATGCAGAAAAAGGGAAATATAGAAGAAAAGATGATGTACAACACCTACAACATGGGACTTGGAATGGTCCTTGCTGTTGATCCCGCAGATGCACAGGGCACTCTTGATGCCATCAAGGCATCCGGAGAGAAGGCATGGATCGTGGGCAAGACAGTTTCAGGAGAAAAGGGTGTAGAACTGGTATGATGAAGATTGCGGTTTTGGTGTCCGGCGGAGGAACAAACCTGCAGGCCATCATCGACGGAATAAATAACGGCAGCATTACCAACACGGAGATTTGCCTTGTTTACAGCAACAACCCCGGGGCTTATGCCATCGAGAGGGCCAAGGCAGCAGGCATTCCCTACGTGGTTAAAAGTCCCAAAGAGTTTGAGAGCAGAGAAGAGTTTAATGAAGCTCTTTTGCAGATACTTCTTGATGCAGCTCCGGATCTTATCGTATTGGCGGGATGCCTTGTGGTTATCCCTCAGAGTGTGGTCAGAGCATTCAAGAACCGCATTATCAATATCCATCCATCCCTTATCCCATCTTTTTGCGGGACGGGATATTACGGACTTAAGGTCCATGAAAAAGCCCTTGAAAGGGGAGTCAGGGTCTCGGGAGCGACGGTTCACTTTGTTGATGAGGGGACGGATACAGGCCCCATCATTTTGCAGAAGCCTGTTATGATCAGGCAGGATGATACACCGCAAATCCTGCAAAAGAGGATCATGGAGCAGGCGGAGTGGAAGATAATGCCAATGGCCATCGACATGATCGCAAACGGAAGGGTCAGAGTCGAAGGTTCAAAGGTTGTCATTGACGGGTATGAAGAGGAGAAAATAATCTGATGAAAGTTTTGATCGTAGGCGGGGGCGGACGTGAACATGCTATTGCAGAGGCAGTATCAAGGAGCAAGCAGGTAGATAAGATCTACTGCGCTCCGGGAAACGGCGGCATAGCAGAACTTGCAGAATGCGTAGCTATCACTCCCATGGAGTTTGACAAGCTTACTGCTTTTGCCAAGGAAAAAGAGATAGATCTTACCATTGTGGGAATGGACGATCCCCTTGTGGGCGGCATCGTTGATGCTTTTGAAAAAGAGGGCCTGAGAGTTTTCGGACCAAGGAAAAACGCAGCTATCCTTGAGGGTAGCAAAGCTTTTTCAAAGGATCTTATGAAAAAGTACGGTATCCCCACAGCAGCATACGAAACCTTTGATGATGCCGATAAGGCACTTGCTTATCTTGAAAGCGCCAGGTTCCCCATTGTTTTAAAAGCAGACGGACTTGCTCTTGGTAAGGGGGTTCTTATCTGCAATGACCTTGATGAGGCCAGAGCCGGTGTAAAAGAGATCATGCAGGATAAAAAGTTCGGCTCAGCCGGCAACCACATGGTCATCGAAGAATTCATGACAGGCCGTGAGGTTTCGGTTCTTTCATTTGTTGACGGACATACCTACAAGCTCATGTCTTCAGCTCAGGATCACAAGAGGGCCGGAGACGGAGATACAGGACTTAATACCGGAGGAATGGGTAATTTCTCACCCAGTCCTTTCTATACAAAAGAAGTTGATGAGTTCTGCAGAGAGCACATCTACGGCAAGACTGTTGAAGCCATGGCTAAAGAGGGCAGAGAGTTTAAGGGAGTTATATTCTTTGGACTTATGCTCACTGAGGATGGCCCCAAGGTTCTTGAATACAACGCAAGATTCGGAGATCCCGAGGCACAGGTTGTGCTTCCAAGGCTTCAGACAGACATTATCGATGTTTGCAATGCCTGCATAGACGGCAAGCTTGATGAGCTTGATCTTCAGTTTGAAGATAAGGCAGCTGTCTGCGTGGTTCTGGCAAGCGATGGATATCCTGTGAGCTATGAAAAGGGCAAGCTCATCACAGGACTTGAGAATTTCAAAGGAAAAGACGGCTATTACTGCTTCCATGCAGGAACTAAAACTACGCCTGAAGGCATTGTTACAAACGGAGGAAGGGTACTTGGCATAACAGCCAAGGGGGATACTCTTTCAGAAGCCAGAAAAAAGGCGTACGAAGCTACTGAATGGGTCAGCTTTGAGAATAAATACATGCGTCATGATATCGGAAAGGCAATTGACGATGCCACTTGACGGGAAGTTTTGAAGGAGGGAAATATGATAAAAAGAATAGGAAAGAGAATGGGTGCCACAGCGCTTTCACTGGCAATTGCAGCAAGCGTTTTAGTGGGAGCTTCATTAACAGCTTTTGCTTACACTCCCACAACGGGAACAGTAAATACGGAAAACGTTAAGGTAAGAGAATCCGCCAGCACCACAGCTACACAGGTTTCAAGTCTCAGAAACGGAGACAAGGTAGACATCGTGGATGAGGCTACTGATGCTTCCGGATATGTATGGTACAAGATCCGCGTAAATAAGAGCGACTACGGCTATGTAAGAAGCGATCTTGTAAAGAAAGAGGGCGGCTCATCAAGCTCTTCATCAGAGACCAAGAATGATTCTGATGCAACAGAAGTTAAGACTACGGAAGACTCCAAGCCTGCAGAGAACAAATCTCAGGCAGCTGCACTTCCTACCACAACAGTTACAACAACAGATCCAAGAAGTGCAACAATATCAGCTGACAGCGTTAATGTTCGTCAGGGTGCAGGAACCGCTTATGATTCCGTTGGAAAAGCTAAAAAGGGTGAAACAGTCACCGTTACAGGCGAAGCAAAGGGCACAGATAACAAGACCTGGTATCAGGTAACCTTTGGAAGCAACAACAAGACGGGCTTTGTAAGAAGCGATCTTTTGACAATCGGAGACAGCGCTCCTGCAGAGAATGCAGAAGGCGGAGATGACGCTGAAAGCGCAGAGAATGTAGATGGTGCAGAAGGCGAAGATGCTGAGACTTCAGAGGATGCAGAGGCTTCAGAGGATGCAGAAGCTTCCGAAAGCGAGGAATCTTCATCAGAATCTGCAGTTACCAGCGAAGCAGGTGACGGAACCTATTCACTTGTTTACCTTACAGATGAGGGAACAGGAACCTGGTATCTTTACGATAATGTAGAAGGCTACAGAGTAAAGGTTAACGAGCTTATCGAGGCTGCAAAGAGCAGCGATGCCGTATCAAAACTTGTTAAGACCAACAACACCTACAAGACAATACTTATTGTTCTTGCGGTTATCATTGCAGCACTTGTTGTAGGACTTATCTTTATGGCACTCAAGCTCAGAGACTCTCTCTACTATGAGGATGAGGAAGAGGAAGAAGAGTACGACCGTTATTCATCACCCAGAAAGCGTGCAAGAGATGACGACGATGATGAGGATGATGACAGATACAGAGCCAGAAGAGCTTCCGAGAGAGCAGGCGCAGAGGAAAGAACTGTAAGACCTGACAGAACAGCAGATGACAGAGCTGCAAGAACAAGCAGCGCAAGAAGACCTGTTCAGGACGAAGAAAGACCTGTAAGAAGACCTTCAAGACATGCTGAAGAGAGAGCTGAAAGACCTGAGAGACAGGCAGAGGACAGACCTTCAAGGAGGCCTTCCGAGGACAGATACGCCGAGGATGACAGACCTGTAAGACCTTCAAGAAGACCTGCCGATGACTATGAGTCAGGAGGCCGCAGAGCAGCCGTAAAGGAAGAAGCTCCCAGACGTAAGAGCAGAAACTTCATCGGAGATGAGGACGACTTCGAATTTGAGTTCCTTGATCTCGACGACGACAAATAAAACCAACCTGGTTCCGCAGGCCGCAAGGCCTGCGGATTTTTTCACCCCCTCATTCCCCGCGCCGGCTTTCCCGGCGGCTTTTTAATATCTGTGACTGACCGATAAAAAAAGGGATTTCCCGCTCTGTGAGTGAGCAGCAAAATCCATGAGCGTCAAAATAGCGTCTTTTCCGGTTTTTCACGGCTCGTGTGTCTGACCTTTGATCCCACAGGTGTCGCCGCTTTCGGATAAGTTTCTGTTTTTTCGCGACCGTCAAACGCACATTTTCTCAGATGCTCCAGCCGTTTTCCTTTTAATGCGCCCGTTCGACATTCTGTCTCTGCGGGCACGGGGAAAAACGGCTTTTGGAGCATTAGAAAATGGCGCCCGACGCTAATGACTCAAAAACAGAAAGCTTATCCGGAAGCGGCTGTGCACCGTAGGAAAGCAAAGGGAGTTTAGAGCCGTAACCGGGAAAGGCGCTATTTTTATGCCATGAATTTCTGCGAGGGAGCCGACGGGAAATCTGTTTTTTATCGGGAAGAAGCAGTAAGAAAAAGCCGCCGGGAAAGCCGGCGCGGGGGCGAAGAAATGAGGGAGTGGAAAAATCTGTATCATGTGTTATACTAAAGGTATCACAAGAGAAGGAGGCGTGACAGATGATCATAGAGATAGATTTTAACAGTGATGAAGCCATATATGTCCAGCTGTGTAACCAGATCATACTGGGCATCGCCACATCCCAGTTTCGTGAAGGTGAGCAGCTTCCAAGCGTGAGGCAGCTGGCTGAGACCATAGGCATCAATATGCATACGGTGAATAAAGCCTATTCGATACTCCAGCAGGACGGATTTGTAAAGATCGACAGAAGGCGCGGCGCAGTCATAGCCATTGATATCAACAAGCTTCAGGCTTTGAAGGAAGCAAGAAGCGAGCTTGCTGTGGTGCTGGCAAGAGCCATCTGCAAGGGAATAGGCAGAGATGATATTCATGCACTGGTGGATCAGCTTTACGACAACTATGAGGCTAATTCGTAATTTCTTTTGACATAAAAAACAGAAAAGGAGAGACATATGGATCATCAATATACAGTGATGGCGGCAGATGCGCTGAAGCTTGCAAAAAAGACAGCCAGAAGCCTGAAACTTAATTATGTTGGTACAGAGCACATCCTCATGGGACTTATCCTTGAGGACGGTAGTGTTGCTTCCAGGATACTTATCGATAACGGCATCGATGAAAACCGCATGATGGATATGATAAAGGACCTTATCGTTCCTGACAGCAGTGTTCGTACTCTGGACAAAGACGGTTTTTCACCAAGAGCGGAAAAGGTCCTCGAGGAAGCACACAAGCTTGCAGAGCGTTTTCATTCTGACAAGACGGGAACAGAGCATATTCTTCTTGCTCTTATAAAAGAGGGAGAGAACGTTGCCGTGAGACTTATCAGCACACTGAATGTTCCTGCCCAGAAGATCTACGCCGAGACCCTGGCAGCCATGGGCGAGGATCCCAATCTTGTAAAAGAGGACCTTGGCAAAAAGAATGCTCCTCAGAAGACCGGCAAGAAAGCTTCCATGCTGGCTCAGTACAGCCGCGATTTGACAGCTCTTGCAGATGAAGACAAGCTTGATCCCGTTATCGGAAGAGAGCGTGAGATAAAGAGAGTGATACAGATCCTTTCAAGAAGGACTAAAAATAATCCCTGCCTTATCGGTGAACCCGGTGTTGGTAAGACCGCAGTGGTGGAGGGCCTTGCCCAGAGAATAGTGACGGGAGATGTTCCTCTTACCGTTCAGAACAAGAGACTTATGACTCTTGATCTTTCTGGCATGATCGCCGGATCCAAGTACAGAGGTGAGTTTGAGGAGAGGATCAAGAAGGTCATCAAAGAGGTTGCTGATGACGGCAATATTATTCTCTTTGTGGATGAGATGCATACTCTTATCGGTGCCGGAGGTGCGGAAGGCGCCATCGATGCTTCCAATATCTTAAAGCCCTCTCTTGCAAGAGGCGAGATTCAGATGATCGGAGCTACCACCATCACCGAGTATCGCAAATATGTGGAAAAGGATGCGGCTCTTGAGAGACGTTTCCAGCCTGTAAATGTGGATGAGCCCACAAAAGAAGAAGCTACAGAGATATTAAAGGGCGTTGTGGGCAAGTACGAGGAGCACCACAAGGTTACCATAACTCCGGAAGCTTTAAAGGCTGCGGTAGAGCTTTCTGAGAGATATATAAATGACAGAAATCTTCCCGATAAGGCCATCGATCTTATAGATGAGGCGGCTTCTGCAGTAAGGCTTGGTACCATGGGATTTTCACCCAAGGTAAAAGCGCTTGAAAAGGAAATGGATGATTATGATAAAAAGATTGAGGATGCTCTTAAAAACAGTGACTTCACAGCTGCAGGGCTACTGAGTAAAGAACAGACAGTTGTTATGAATAAGCTGGCAAGGACCAAAAATGCTGAAAAGAAAAAACAGCTAAGCTCAAGCTTTGTCGTAAATGAAAATGATATCGCCGAGGTTGTTGCAGAGTGGACAAGAATCCCTGTAAAAAAGATCGCGGAAAAAGAATCGGAAAAGCTTCTTAAGCTTGAATCCGTTCTTCACAAGAGAGTAATAGGTCAGGAGGATGCGGTAAAAGCTGTTTCCAAGGCTATCAGAAGAGGCAGAGTCGGACTTCAGGATCCCAACAGGCCCATTGGTTCATTCCTGTTCCTGGGACCTACAGGTGTTGGTAAGACCGAGCTTTCCAAGGCTCTTGCAGAGGCAATGTTCGGAGATGAGAATGCCCTCATAAGAGTTGATATGTCGGAGTACATGGAAGGCCACTCCGTATCCAAGATGATCGGATCACCGCCCGGATACGTTGGATACGACGAGGGAGGACAGCTTTCCGAAAAGGTAAGGCGCCATCCTTATTCCGTTATCCTTTTTGATGAGATAGAAAAGGCTCACCCCGATATCTTTAACGTGCTTTTACAGGTTCTTGATGACGGACATATCACAGATGCCAAGGGCAGAAAGGTCAGCTTCAAAAATACCATCCTTATCATGACTTCCAATGTGGGAGCCCAGAGAATAGTAGATCCCAAAAAGCTTGGTTTTGGTGCCGGCAGTGATGCCAAGAGAGACTATGAAGATATGAAGTCCGGAGTTATGGAAGAGGTTAAAAAACTCTTTAAACCCGAGTTCATCAACCGTATCGATGAGATCATGGTATTCCATACACTGACTGAAAAAGAGATGATGGATATCGTTACACTGCTTTCTCAGAATCTTGCAAAGAGATGCAAAACTCAGATGGGCATCAACCTTACCATCTCTCCTGCGGTTAAGAAATACCTTGTAAGCAAGTACTCCGATGCCAAGATGGGTGCAAGACCTCTTAAGAGAGCCATTCAGTCAACCATTGAGGATGCTATGGCAGAGGAGCTTCTTAAGGGCAACATCAAGGCAGATACGGATGTGACCGTTGGACTTAAGGATGACAGGATCATCTTTACCACAGCCGATGGCAAGAGAACCTCAGTTAAAAAGGTTCAGGTCAAGACCACCAAGGCAAAGACC
>JAILOW010000087.1 GCA_024690635.1 Butyrivibrio sp. | reverse complement strand
TTGCAAGCTCTTCCATGGACATGCCCTCTGCCTCAGCGATGATGGCATCGATTCCTGTGAGCTCTACTGCAGGCTCTGCTGCTGTTTCTGTTGCTGTTTCTGTTGCTGCGTTGTCAGCTGCGGGAGCTGCCTCTGCTGCGGGAGCCTGTGTGTCTGCCCCTGTGTCGGTAGCAGGTGCTGTTGCAGATCCACAACCTGCAAGAGCTGAAACTACCATTGTGAATGTCAGAATAGTTGCTAATACTGTCTTTTTCACCTGTAACCCTCCTTTTATGTTGCCGGCGGTTTTCATAAAAAAATGTAACCACCAAGCATTTGTTTGCTTTATGGTTACATTTTAGATTTTGTTTATATTTATTTTGAGATGACAATTCTGATATTTTTTGTAAAAATCCGACTTGTTTTTTTCAGTTTTTCATTCAAGGCCTTTAGCCTGATAGTCGGAAGGGGTCTTGCCAACAAGCTTTTTAAAGGTGTTAGAAAAGTACGCAATATCCTGATAGCCCACTTTTTCAGCCACTTCGTAGACTTTTTCCCTGACGTCTTTTAAGTAGTCCATGGCTTTTCTGATCCTGTATTTGGTCAGGTAGTTGTTGATGCTTACATCGGTTTCGGATTTAAAGAGCCTTGAGATGTGACCTTCGCTGACGCTCATGGACTCAGCAAGTCCGCCGATGCTAAAATCACTTTCCATGTAGTGGTCTTCGATATATTCAATTGCTGTCTGAACGTAGCGGTTTGACACAGCTTCTTTTCTCACAAGGGGAATGAGCTCTTCTTCCATTTCGGCGTCTTTCCCTCCGGTGTTTGGATGCAGATGCAAAAGCCTTTGCACCGCGCCCTCCAGTTCGCCGTCCTGAAAGGGTTTCAAAAGATAATCCGAAACGCCGATACGAACTGCCTGCCTTGCGTATTCAAACTCTGAATAGGCAGTAAGGAAAATGACTTTCATGTCAGGATATTTTTCCAGAAGTCTTTCCGCCATTTCAATACCGTCCATCTTGGGCATTCTGATGTCTGATATCACAAGGTCCGGGCGGTACTGCTCTGCCATTTCAAGGCCGATCTCGCCGTTTGGAGCTTCCGCCACGACTTCGCAGCCAATAAGCGCCCAGTCGGTCTCGCTCTTTATTCCCATTCTCACATATTTTTCATCATCAACTATCAGGACTTTAGTCATTGTCTTTTTCAGTCTCCTGTTTTTCTTCCATGGGCTCTTCTTCGGAGTAGGGAAGCGTTACGATCATGACGGTTCCGCCCCGGGTGGGCCTAAATGCCATGACTCCGTACTCTTTTCCGTAGTAGAGTCTTATGATGGTGTTTACGTTATTAAGTCCAAGGTGGCCTTTCAAAAGTTCAACGTCGTCATTGTTGAGTGCTTCAAGCATTTCATCGCTTATGCCTTTTCCGTCATCCTGAACGGAGATCTTCAAAAGATCTTTTCCGTCTTTGGTATCTCTTGCAGCCGCCACGTAGATGTGGCCGTTAATGGTTTCATCCATTCCGTGGATGATGGCATTCTCAACGATAGGCTGTAAGATAAGTTTAGGAATGATTGCGTTTTGCAGCTCTGCATCAACATCGATTGTCAGGTCAAAAGAATCATCAAATCTGATCTGCTGGATCTCGCAGTAGTTCCTTACAAGCTCAAGCTCTTTAGACAAAGGACAGAACTGTTTCTCGGAGATGCTGGTCCTTAGGATACTTGCAAGGGATGCGGACATGGTGGCAACTTCCGGTACCTGGTTTGCCTTGGCAACCCACTTGATGGTATCAAGGGTGTTGTAGAGGAAGTGAGGATTTAACTGGGCCTGCATCATCTCGATCCTGGCTTCGTTTACCTTGCGCTCTGCCTGAACACGCTCTTCCATGGTGTCTTTTAGCTGAGTCGTCATCTTGTTAAAGCCAACCGCCAGCTGCTCAAATTCATCTTCTCTGGAAAGCTCGATCTTTGTATCGAAGTCTCCTTTTCTGAATCTGCTCATGGCTGCGGCCAGGGTGTTTATGGGCTTGGAAAAATATTCACTCATCCGGTTGGAAACCACCAGGCAGATGATGATGCTCACAACAACCAGCAGCATCAGAATCTGATATCCCGCCTTTACCGCAGAATCATCAAGAGCAGGTGGTGTTATGTAGATACCAAGAAGGTTCGTATCACCAAGTTCGCTTATGTAGATATTATTTTCAAAACCTGTGTCATAGAGTTCGTTTTTGAAAAAGTTGGTGCGAATAAGAGACAGCTCTTTTCCATCCTCCGCTGTGCCCAATAGGCAGAAGGGGCGAAGGAATTTGTTGGTGAGCATAAAGCCGTCCTTTGCATTGAGGCCGCTGCTAAGCTGCTCTTTAATAGTGCTCTGCTGAATGCAGACTATAACTGCGTTGCCGGGATCGCCTTCTGTCATGTTCCTTGCGATCATAAGAGCTGCGCCTGTTTCCGTGGTATCTCCCGGGTCAAAAGCGTATACGTTTTTGCCACTGTTCTTGGCAGCATCGTGCAGGACCGCGTAGCTTAAGGGAAGGGTTCTTGTGACATTTCCGCTACCTGTGCTGTATACGCACTTTCCCTCCATAAATATATCAAAGATTGCGAACTCTCTTATGTCTCTTGTGATGTTGTAGAGCTCTGAGTAAACTTCCAGTGAATTCCTGGCTTTTCCGGCAAAGATATCAAGGAGGACCTCATTGGATCCCGCTTCAGCTATTGCGCTTTCGGAAAGAGAGAGCATATTTTCCAGCCTCTCCTTTATGATGGCTTCCTGCTCTCTGTCTCTTTTTTCGTAGTCCGCTTTGACTCTGGCCTGGAAGCCCTGTATAGTCAGGATTCCTCCGAAGATGACCAGCAAAAGAGTTACCGCAAGAAAGACCACAAAGATCTGTCGTTTGAAGGATTGTCTGATGATGCCCATGGTCACTCTCCTTCCGAAGAGATGAGTTCATCCCAGATTGCATAAACTGTCTCTTCCTCTTTTGCAGATCTTTCTATGTCAAAGCTTATCTGATTTATCTCAGGGTAGTAGCCTTCAGTGTCCACATCAAGGCGCACAGATCGTCTCTCGAAATTTTCGGTGGCGTACTTTTGGGTGTCGTAGCCAACAACAAAATCGATGAATTTACCGGCATTGTAGGTGTGAGGCGCATTTTTTACAATAGCGCAGCCATCGGGAACAGCGCTGGTTCCGTCCACGGGATATCTCATGGCAATATCGTAGCCAAGGTTTATGTATTTTTTGGCAGTCTCCTCAAGGGTGATGCCTACAAGGCAGGTTCCGTTTGATACTTCGGGGATGACATCTCCGGAAGAAGACAGTACTTTTCCGTCAAGATTGTCGTAGAAATCAGGAAGGATCTCTTTTGCATCCTTGTTAAAGATCTGTTCCATGGTGGAGATGATGGTATAGCTGGTTCCGGAGCTTCGCGGATCCGCAAAGGCGATATTGCCTTTCCACTTAGGGTCAAAAAGATCTTCCCATTTCGCGGGAGCTTCCGCGGCTGATACCAGTTTTTTATTGTAGATAAAAACGATTGGCAGCTCGGTAAAGGGTGTCCAGTAGTTGTCCGCTGATAGATAGTTTGGATCAAGGGTTGCTCTGTCTTCCGTCTCATACTGCATGAAGAGGTCCTTTTGAGCCTCGTAGCTCTCAATACCTCCTCCGAACATGATGTCACAGGCGCCTTCCGCGGATGCCTGCCTTGCCTGTTCCAGCATCTGTGCGGTTCCGCCGGCATGGACCTCAACCCATATCCCTGTTCTGTTTTCAAACTCCCTTATGATGGGCAGATACACTTCCTCTTTGTGGGAAGTGTAGACTATAAGCTGCTTTTCATAGGGCACCGCGTATTTTTTCGAGATGTATTCCACATATTCCTGCTTTTCTTGATTTGCGCAGGCAGAAAGAAGAAGCATCACCGCAGTCAGTAAAACAGCAGTGAGCTTCTTTCCTTTAATTCCGTATTTTCTTTGCTTCCCCTTCATTTTGTCCATGCCATTATTATACACACTTTATTGCCAATAGACCAAAATTGTGATAATATACATTAGTCGTGTTTCCGTAGCTCAGCAGGATAGAGCGTTCGCCTCCTAAGCGAAAGGTCGTGCGTTCGAATCGCATCGGGAACATTCGCGAAAGCTACAAGCCATGCAAAAAATGATACATAAAAGCTCGATGGGAGTTTACTCACAAGAGAGCTTTTATGTATCATTTTTTATAAGGCGACAGCCCGCGACGAAGGAAGCTCTGCTTCCGAGTTCGTGCATGGCTTCCTTCCAAAATGACCCCCGGGGACGGGGTTAGCGGTTCATTTCTGTAATCTTCAGCACAAAGTATATGTTGGCCTTTTCCTTACCATCAGATTTGTATCCTTCCTTTGTATATACTTATAACCAAATGTGGAAATAACGCAAAATACTCTATATATTGTTGTTTTCCATATTGGTAACACAATATATGGGATAGCACAAATAAAAAATGTATGACGCACTCACTAAATTAACACCAAATCATCCTGAATTTGAATTTTGCATGAGCTGCTAAAACCAAATATTGACATTTTGGTTTTAGCCTATATACTAGTAATTAAGGGGGCGGTTATGATGACTATGATGGACACATATAAAGCAGAGTTATTGCCACTAAGTAATAATACGATAGATTACTCATATTTCCTTGACGAGCTAATTGATGCGTCTTCAAAGCTGGAAGTATATAAAGAGAAGATCTCTGATAGTAAATTGAGTAGCGAATGGTTTATGCCGACTTTGCAAAAAAAAGAAGCATTGGAATCATCAAAAATTGAAGGCACTCAAGCAACTTTAGACGGAGTTTTCTCACATCAGGCAACTCCTTCAGACGATGATGAATACATTAATGAAGTTGTTAATTATAACAATGCAACCCAAAAAGGGGTTCATATATTAAATAGAGAAAAGTTTTCAGACGAGTTTTTTAAGGAAATACATACTATTCTAATGACAGGAAGAGTTCGAAAGCCGGAAACTATTGGGGAATATCGTAACGAACAGAACTATATCGGAAAAAATGACAACACTCATGAAATAACGTTTGTTCCTCCGTCACCTGATGATGTCCCTAATCTTATGAGTAATCTTATTTCATATATTAATAATCCAATGGACAATCTCCGGCCATTGGTGAGAACTGCGATTATTCATGCTCAATTTGAGACAATTCATCCGTTCATGGATGGAAATGGGCGAGTTGGCCGTATGCTTATCCCATTTTATATGTATTATACAAAGCAAATTGAGCTTCCATGCTTTTTTATCAGTGAAGCTTTAGAGCATGATAAGCTGCGTTATTATAATCTTTTAAACAATATACGTGAAAAAAACGATTGGAACGAGTGGATTAAGTTCTTTTTGACTACTGTAACACGTCAATGTGAAAAGTACATCAGCATAATTAGCTCCATTAATAAATTATATGATAAGCATTTTGACATAGTAGGGAAGATGTCAAAAGCTGCAAATGTACTTCCAATCATGAAAATGCTTTACGAATATCCAATTACAACCGCTAAGCAGATTGTAGAAAAAACAAACCTGCCGATGACCAGCGTAAATAGGCTATTAGGGATGATGGTAGACGAAAATATTCTTATAACTAACGGTAAAAAGCGAGATAAGATGTATATTTATTTTGGTTTACTTGACATTATAAGATAAATAACAATTTGAAAGGAGCTTTTGCCTATGGATTATGACCCACAATTGAATAAAGAAAAAACATCGCACTGATTGCTGCAACAATCAATACGATGTCTTCTCCGAACGTTGCCGTTCTTTTGAGCAAAGTCATAATAGCATCTTTCGGAGAAGAAAACAATAGAACCTATTATTTTTCTTAGTTAATAAAGGAGGACAACTATTATGACTAGTAAAGCAATGCGGAAAAATCCGCTATTTATGAGAAATTGTTTTGAAACCGTAGGAAAATGGGACATTCCTTTGGTTAAAAGACAAGAACTTCCTATTTCCCAAGATACACAGCTAATATCTTATTCTGACACTCGGAGAAATGAAACTGAAACAAATAAATCCAGTGGTGTACATTTCTTTATCGATGACTATCGCTTTAATGGCATTTATGATCATCCCGAAAGGTCTTTGGAAAAGCTTTCACAATATGCATTTTTATTAACCCCAGATTATTCTACATATGCAGATATGGATCTATGGCGCCAGCTTGAAAGTGTAGCAAAAAATCGTTGGTGCGAAGCATACTGGCAAAGCAAAGGTCGGCTGGTCATTCCTACCATAAGCTGGAGTACGTCCAGGGCTTTTGAATTTTTCTGTGATGGTGTTGAATACGGATCTGCTGTGGCGATTGGGATGATCGGTTGTAAAAAGAATCGACTAGGATTCATGCGCGGGTACTCAGCAATGCTCGAGCGGATTAATCCTTCCGTTATTCTCTGTTTTGGAGAACCTTTTCCTGAAATGGAAGGAAACATCTTTACAGTGAACTACCAGAAATCCAGAAAGGTGGTGCGCTGATATGGGAGGAAGAGGTACTTTCGCTAGCGGCAATAATGTAGCATTCACATACAAGACAGTAGGCTATATAGAAGGTATAAAAGTCTTAGAAGGCATGAATGGTAAGCACAGTCTTCCAGAAGAAGCTCATTCCAGCAATGCATATATTAAACTAAAACCTGATGGTACTTTTCATGAAATGCGGATATATGATAAAGACCACTATCTTGTTTTGGAAATCGCCTATCATAAAGAGCCAAAGATTGACAAGACGGGAAATCCTGTTCTTCACTACCATACTTACGATAGGAACTTCAATAGGTCAAGTGCTATCAAGATGCCCGAATCAATGAAACAGCATTATTCCAAATATCTAAAGGGGGTAAAGATATGATCAACGGAAACGTAAAAGAATTTGTTGACAATTTGTACTATGGTTCCGAAATGTATTTTATCTTTCATGATAAGCGCTATTTTATTCAAGGTTGGATAGAGAATTCGGTACATTACCTGGTTCTTGACTATAGTTATGAAGGAATTGACCTTCCAAAAAACTATGCATTTGAGGGATATATTTGGGAGCATAAGTCAACAGAATCAGGTGAATGTGTACAGGCTTTTCTAGATGCACCAATCTGGAATGGAAAAACCTTCTATGAGGTTGAGAAGGAAATGACATGGATTGATCCATAAGCAGATAACGGAAGTAGAATGGAGCTCCTTCTGCTTCCGTTTCTTTTTGTCAACTGAGTGAGTAGAAAAAATGTGATTCGTAAAGCCGCTTCCTTTCTGTGTTTTAGTAACCGACCTATTCTCCTAAGCTCGATGGGAGTTTACTCACAAGAGAGCTTTTATGTATCATTTTTTATAGGGCGACAGCCCGCGACGAAGGAAGCTCTGCTTCCGAGTTCGTGCATGGCGACGAAGAAATGAACCGCTGACCCCGTCCCCCAGGTCCATTCTGGTGCAAGAAAAAAGGAACCAATTTTGGTTCCTTTTCTTTCATATCACAGCTGAATCGCTGTCTTGAGTGTTATCTCCATCATCTGTGTCAGTCCCTTTTCACGCTCTTCAGGTGAAAGATCCTGATCCTTGAAGAGGTGGTCTGAGCAGGTGAGGATTGTAAGTGCCTTCTTGCCTGCCTCTGCAGCGTTCATGTAAAGAGCTGTTGTCTCCATCTCAACTGCAAGTGTTCCGAGTTCACGGTACTTCTGGGCTTCATCAGAATTCTTTTTATAGAATGCATCTGTAGCAAGCACGTCGCCAACATGGAAAGTAACTCCCATCTCTCTTGCGATGTTTACAGCTTTTTCGAGGATCTCGTAGCTTGCTGTAGGGGCAAAGGTTCCGGGAAGTCCGTACTGATATCCGTAGTTGGAATCAGTATGTGCGCCCATTGCAAAGATGATGTCTCTTGCGTTTACCTTGTCGGAAAGTCCGCCTGCTGTTCCGAATCTGATGATATTTTCCACACCATAAAAATTGAAAAGCTCGTAGGTATAGATGGCGATTGAAGGAATTCCCATTCCATGTCCCATTACTGAGATTTCTTTTCCCTCGTATTTTCCTGTATAGCCAAACATGTTTCTTACTTCATTAAAGCATTTAACATCTGTAAGGAAGTTGTCTGCCACGTATTTTGCTCTTAAAGGATCTCCTGCCATGATGACTGTTTTTGCAATTTCGCCATCAGCCGCTTTATTATGTGGTGTTCCCATATTTTCCCTCCTTAATTTTCTTGTGGATAGTTGATCTTGCCCTGCATCCAGATATTTCCTTTGAATCTTCTGCCGACTGCCGGCTCTCCCAGCAGATCTTTTTCATTGATGCAGACATCAAATTCCATATCGTTGCAGTTTATCTTCAGGATGTAGACGCTTTCATTGGTAATGCTGTTCATTACTAGCCTTGAATCTACGATTTCTCCAAGGACCGAGTACTGATCGCACTCAACTCCGTATGGCATAAAGTAGGTATCAACCAGGCTGTAGACATCCTGCTTTCTTATCTTTTTGGATATGGTAGTGTACATGTCCATATCCTCAAGGGTCAGGGACTCGATGGCCGTCTCGTCCCCGCGCCTTGCATTTCCTATAAGTTTGTTTCTGTAATTGCTTTTCTTTTTTGCCGCTTCCTTTTCCTCTTCCGTCTTGGCGATGGGCATGAGTATCTGTCCCTTTATGGAAAGAGCGGAAAGGCTTAATGTTGTTCCGCGGATCGGAAATCTGTCTTCGTTTTCATATTTTACGTAGGAGACCATATCCTGGAGGTAGAAAATAAGCGTAACTCCAAGTCTTGGTTCGTTGCAGACTCCTGCGTAAGAATACTGGGCCGCATGGCGCTCCACGTTCAGATCCTCTTCCGTACTGACGGTGGTTGGAATGAGATAAGGATAGTAGTACTCATAGATGAACTTGTCCTTGTCGTCAAACTCACCGCAGACAGCAAGGCCTATTCCCTCAGCAACATCCCGCTCAAACTGGGCAAGGATCACTTCATCTGAATTGGTCACATAGGCTCTTCTCTGCGCGTTCTGGATAGCACCGGTGATGACGTCCGTCAGCTCCTGTCTGTTTTTTATCTGCGAAAACCCCACGGCTCGTAGAAATTTATGCATGGAGATCTGTCCTTCTTTCTAAATCAGTCCTTCTTTGTAGGAACAAGGACTTCCTTTCCTCCCATGTAAGGACGGAGAACTTCGGGGATCCTTACGCTTCCGTCTGCCTGAAGGTTGTTCTCGAGGAATGCGATGAGCATTCTGGGAGGAGCAACAACAGTATTGTTGAGAGTATGTGCAAGGTAGTTGCCATCCTTGCCTTTGATCCTGATCTTGAGTCTTCTTGCCTGAGCATCACCAAGGTTAGAGCAGCTTCCAACCTCGAAGTACTTCTTCTGTCTGGGTGACCATGCCTCAACGTCGCAGCTCTTGCACTTAAGATCTGCAAGATCGCCGGAGCAGCACTCAAGAGTTCTAACGGGAATATCAAGAGTTCTGAAAAGATCTACTGTATTCTTCCAGAGCTTGTCATACCATTCTTTTGATTCTTCGGGCTTACAGATAACAACCATCTCCTGCTTTTCGAACTGGTGGATTCTGTAAACACCTCTTTCCTCGATACCGTGAGCGCCCTTCTCTTTTCTAAAGCAGGGTGAGTAGCTGGTAAGAGCCATAGGCATCTGCTCTTCGGGAATGATCTGGTCGATGAACTTACCGATCATTGAATGCTCACTTGTTCCGATGAGGTAGAGATCCTCGCCCTCGATCTTGTACATCATGGCCTCCATCTCAGGGAAGCTCATAACACCTGCAACAACATTGCCATGGATCATGAAAGGAGGCACGCAGTAGGTGAATCCTCTATCGATCATGAAATCTCTTGCATAAGAGATAACTGCAGAATGAAGTCTTGCGATATCTCCCATGAGATAATAAAATCCGTTTCCGGCAACTCTTCTTGCAGCATCAAGGTCAATACCGCAGAAGCTCTCCATTATATCTGTGTGATAAGGGATCTCGAAATCGGGAACCACGGGCTCACCGAACTTCTCTATCTCAACATTCTCTGAATCGTCTTTTCCGATAGGCACTGACTCATCAATGATCTGAGGGATGATCATCATCTTCTGTGTTACCTGATCATCAAGCTCCTTTTCCTTTGCCTCGAGCTCCTCAAGACGCTTTGCCTCTTTTGCTACTTCGTCCTTAAGGGCCATTGCCTCATCCTTCTTACCCTGGGCCATTAGTCCGCCGATCTCTTTTGAAATCTTGTTTCTGTGAGCACGGATCTCATCAGCTTCCTGCTGATTGCTTCTTCTCTCTTCGTCCAGCTTGATAACCTCGTCTACAAGAGGAAGCTTCTCATCCTGAAATTTCTTTTTGATGTTCTCCCTTACTACATCAGGGTTCTCTCTTAAAAACTTAATGTCGATCATAGTGATCTCCTCCGGTAAAAATATTTTATAAGATTTAATTTTATAAATTTTATCTATCTATGCTTTCCAGCGCCATATCAAGGGCTTTCTTTTCTTCTCCGCCCAGCTCTACATCTGCCATTCCGGCCTTAATGTCTTTTGAGTAGGAGTAATTGATTCCGTCGGTACTGTGTACTGAATTTAGAATGAAGCCGTTGTCGTTTTCATCCAGCATGCAAAGCGCAAAGCTGAGTTTACCGCCTGCCTGATTGAAAGCGTCGTACTTTTCAAGACCGATCTTTTGGAAGGTTCTGGCCATTCTCCTGTTGATGTCTACAATGTCCTTGCGGTTTTTATCGTTCTCGCTGCGGATCATTCTGTTGTCATGGAAAAGACCTATTATCTCATCCTCAAGAGACTGAGCTTCCTTACCCATCATGAATTTGTTGTACTTTTTCTCAAGCTTCTTTAATCTGTTTGACTGAGTGATCAAAAGAATCAGTAACAGGATGATAAGTACAAACATAACAATAAATAGTATTGCCGGATCAAGGTTCGAAAGTCCTATTGCCCCAAAAATACCACTATTCATTTTCTCACTCCCTGCAAAGTCTGTCGGTGATTTTTTCAAGATCATCTGTGCTGTAGAACTCGATCTCTATCTTGCCGGTTCCATCGCCCTTGGAGGAAATATCAACCTTGGTTCCGATTGCCTGTTTGCATTTCTCTGCAAGCTGAGCATATACAGCATCGATGCTTTCGTTCTTCTGAGCCTTGGGCTTTTTAGCCTTAGTCTTGCCCTGATTCTTTACAAGCTTTTCTGTCTCACGAACGCTGAGGCGGTTATCGAAAACTTCAAGAGCAAGCTTGAGCTGTTCCTCGGGATCGTCTACCGGAATAAGTGCTCTTGCATGTCCGGTGGAAAGCTCTCCCATGATAACCATTTCTCTTACTTTGTCGCAGAGCTTTAAAAGTCTTAAAGAGTTGGTTACATATACTCGGCTCTTTGAAATCTTTTCAGCGATCTTGTCCTGAGTGTAATTGTATTCATCGATAAGTCTCTTATAAGCGAGAGCTCCTTCGATGGGGTTTACATCTTCTCTCTGAACGTTATCAATGATAGCGTAAACATCGATCTCTTCTTTTGAGAGATTCTTGATGATGACGGGAACTTCCTTCAAGCCAAGTTTCTTGGCAGCTCTCCATCTACGCTCACCACCGACTATCTCATAGTGATCTCCCTGGTCGGTTACGATAAGGGGGTTAACGATTCCTATCTGTTTAATACTGTCAGCCAGTTCGATAAGACTGTCCTCATCAAATGTTTTTCTGGGCTGATTTCTGTTGGGTTCTACTTTGGTAATGTTTACGTTTACAACCTGTCCCTCAACATGATTCTCAACAACAGGTTTTTCTTTTGCCTGGGATGATACCTTCGCAGGAATCATTGCATCAAGTCCTTTGCCCAGACCTCTTTTTGCATTCTTTACTGCCATTGTCTCTCCTTTTGGAAGAATCAGTTAAACTTCCTGTCTATTATTTCCTGAGCTAAGAGCCTGTATGCTTCCGCACCTGCAGACTTGGGCTCATAAAGATTTATCGGAAGTCCGTAACTGGGTGCCTCCGCAAGTCTTATATTTCTGGGAATGATTGTCTTAAAGACATGTTCATCAATATTATCTTTTACGTTCTCAACTACCTGAAGAGAAAGATTTGTTCTGGAATCGAACATTGTAAATACCACGCCCTCCATACTGAGGTCGGGGTTAAGTCTTTCTTTTACAAGGTTGACTGTATAGATGAGCTGACTAAGTCCCTCAAGAGCATAGTACTCACACTGGATAGGAACCAAAACAGTATCTGCTGTTGTCATAGGGTTGATGGTCAGCATACTAAGTGAGGGAGGACAATCAATGATAATGAAATCATAGCTATCCTTAACAGGTGCAATAGCATCCCTCAAAATATATTCCTTTTGTTCTTCGTCAATGAGTTCTACTTCGACTGCAGCAAGTCCAACCTTGGAAGGTATAAGGTCAAGTCCTTCCAGATCCTCAACTGCATTTTTGATGATAACATCTTCTACTTTGCATGCACCTATCATCAGTTCATACAGAGTGTTTTCAAGTTCATTCTTATCTTCAAGGCCAAATCCACTGGTGGTATTTCCCTGTGGATCCATGTCTATGACCAGAACTTTTTTGCCTTTTTCCGCAAGAGCAGCAGAAAGATTGATTGAAGTTGTGGTTTTTCCAACTCCACCTTTTTGGTTTGCGATTGCAATTATTCTACCCATTATTCCTCCACCTTTATCAAAACGCTATTATGATTTTATCACATCTTATGAATAATTGTGTTTTTTCTTTTGATGCTTGCCCCTTCACAATATATTGTGGCGAATATTGTTTGTTCGAATGAAACAATTCTGTCGAAAAATTGTATGTTTCACATCCGGTTCACAATATCTTGGGTTTATATGTTTCACGTGAAACATTACTTAGTGTAATTAATATTTCTACAATTGGAATGTTTCACGTGAAACATTCGTGGAAATATTAGAATCAAATACTAGATATATATATTTATAGAGGTTGCTTAGAAGGAGTTCCTGCTTTTCGAGGATACTTTCCGGAAGTAGGTTCTACTTTATCAACTATGCAGATGGTTCTGCTGATGTCAGAGTTAGGTAAAGTGAACTCCTTTGTTTCAGATAACTTTCCTCCGAGAAGATGTA
>JAILOW010000083.1 GCA_024690635.1 Butyrivibrio sp. | reverse complement strand
AAAATCCCTGTCGAAACCTTTACTAACCCTTATTCAATTGAATTACTTTATCAGTATATCGATTTCCCATAGGGAAATCAATATACCTGTGGTTTAGTTTTTTACTTAAACTTTACCTTGAAATCTTTCTCAGCTTCTCTTTGCTGATCCTTCTTTGCCATATCCGCTCTCTTGTCATAGAGCTTCTTACCTTTGGCAAGTCCTATCTCAACCTTAACTTTACCGTTTCTAAAGTATACTTCCAAAGGAACCAGTGTATAGCCCTGCACAGCCTTCTGCTGGTCAAGCTTTCTGATCTCAGCCTTGTGCATAAGAAGCTTTTTAACCCTGAGAGGATCCTTGTTAAAGATATTTCCCTTTTCGTAGGGGCTGATATTCATGCCCATAATAAAAGCTTCGCCCTTATCAATACTGATCCAGGCCTCTTTAATACTGCACTTTCCCTGTCTTATGGATTTAACCTCAGTTCCGAAAAGCTCAATACCCGCTTCGTACTTTTCCTCAATGAAATAGTCATGATATGCCTTTTTGTTGTTGGCAACAAGCTTTCTTGCGTTATTATCTTCTGCCATGTTCATTTCCCCGTTCTAGCGTTTCTTTTTTCTGCATTTTCCCTGTGATGAGCGCGCAGCCTTACTGGTTGCAGACTTTTTGTACTTATGTACCTTGTAGACCTTTCTGCCGGAATCCTTTTTCTTTTTCACAGGCTTGCCGGTTCTGGAATCGGGTACATAATCCTGAAGTATCCTTCTTTTAACGTCTCTGTCGGTTGTTCTTTCCTTTTTAACTTCTCTTTCCTCGAAGTCCTCTTCGGAAAACTCCTCCTCATCCCCTGCAAGGCAAAAATCTATGGTTCTGGTTATTCTGTCGGATCCAACTACTCTTATCTCAACCTTCTGTCCAAGGCAATACTCTTTATGGGTTCTTTCTCCCACAAGCTTCATGTTCACCTCGTCGTAAACATAAAAGTCATCTTCCATGGAAGCAGCTCTTATCATACCCTCGCAGCTGTTTTCAAGCTCAACAAACATGCCCCATGCGGTAACGCCGGATATAACACCTTCAAAGCGCTCGCCCACATGATTTTCCATAAATTGAGCCTTTTTAAGCTTGTCAGTCTCACGCTCTGCTTCTTCAGCTCTTCTTTCCGTTTCGGAGGAATGCTTGCAGACTTCCTCAAGGATCTCGTTGTAATGGTCTATCTTTTCGGCGCTCATCCTGCCTCTTAGATGATCCTTGATTATCCTGTGGATCTGAAGATCAGGATAACGCCTTATGGGAGAAGTAAAGTGACAGTAATATTCAAATGCAAGTCCGAAATGCCCTGTGCACTCAGTGCTGTATTTAGCCTGCATCATGCTGCGAAGAGCCATTCTGCTGATCACAGCTTCTTCTTTACTGCCCTCAACGCCCTTAAGGAGCTTTTGGATCTCCATGGGTCTTACTCCGTCGTTTTTCCTTACCCTGATGTGATGACCAAGAGCGCTGACAAAAGTCGACAGCGTGTTTATCTTTTCAGGATCGGGCTGTTCATGAATACGATATACGAAAGGACTTTCCATGTGGAAAAAATGCTCTGCAACTGTCTGGTTTGCAGCCAGCATAAAGTCCTCAATAAGCTTTGTTGCTGTATTTCTCTCATGAGGAACTATATCAACGGGATTGCCCTTATCATCCAAAACTATCTTAGACTCGGGGAAATCAAAGTCAATGGCTCCTCTTTGCTCTCTCTTTTTCCTTAGTATCCCGGAAAGAACCGCCATATCACGAAACATGGGAACAAATTCCTCATATTCTGCGATTGTCTGTTCATCCTCATCCTCCAGGATTTTGGCCACATCCGTATAGGACATACGCCTGTTTACATTGATAACAGACTCAACTATGCTATGCTCTATCACATCGCCGCTTCTGTTTATGGTCATGAGGCAGCTGAGTGTAAGCCTGTCCTCTTTTTGATTAAGGGAGCAGATTCCGTTGGAAAGCCTGTGGGGAAGCATTGGAATAACCCTGTCCACCAGATAAACGCTGGTCCCTCTCTTTAAGGCCTCTCTGTCAAGAGCAGACCTTTCCTGAACATAGTTTGAAACATCTGCAATGTGAACTCCCAGATGGAAAAGACCCTGCTTATCAATTTCAAGGCTAACCGCATCATCAAGGTCCTTGGCATCTTCGCCGTCGATGGTGACCATCATCACATCCCTTAAGTCCTCTCGGCCAAGCATATCTGCTTCACTGACGGTTTCAGGGCATTTAGCAGCCTGATTCATAACCCTCTCGGGGAATTCACTTGGAATATCATAGCCCTTGACGATGGAAAGGATGTCAACACCCGGATCGTTAATGTTTCCGATGACTTCCTTAACCTTTCCTTCTGGCTTTTTTCGCATTTTTATATCGCCGTAGTCTGTGATCTTAACAACTACCTTATCACCTGTAACAGCACTTCCGTGGTGCTCTATGGGTATAAAGATATCGCTCTGGAACCTTCCGTTATCGGGAACAACAAAGCCAAAATTCTGCTGTCCCATATAGGTTCCAACGATCTCCTCTATTCCTCTTACCACAATATCAGTGATCCTTCCTTCTGCTCTTTTTCCGTAGCTGTCAGGAAGAAGTTCCACTTCAACCGTATCCGTATGAAGGGCGCCGTGAACAAACTCCTCGGGAATAAAGATATCCTCTTCTCTTCCCTCGATCTCTACAAAGCCAAAGCCTCTCTGAGTGCTGACAAATCTGCCAACAAGTCTTTCAGATCCCTTTTTTATCCTGCCGCCCATAAGGCTGTCATCCATTCTCTTTAAACGTTTTCCCTTACTCATAAAATTCCTTTTGATGAAAAAAACGGCACTCTATGAAAAAATAGAGTGCCGCGAATGTGTCACAAGTTATCTGCCGGTGATCAGAACAGATTCATGTTAAGTAAAATACCGAAGATAATGAAAAGAGCTGAAAGAGCGATAGTGATCTTTTTAAGGACGCCCTCTCTGGAACGGCCCTTGTTCTTGCCCCAGTATGTGTTCTCAACAGTTCCCTGAATAGCACCAAGTCCCTGATTTTTGCCCTCCTGAGCAAGCACAAGAACAACAAGTGCAGCACAAATTATGATAAATACTACTCCAAATACGTAATCTAAAGTACTCACGAAATAATTCCTCCACGAAAATAACAAATTAAGTCAACTATGATAATTTATCATAATATCATGCTATAGTCAACGGTCACTTTTTTATAAGAAGTGACTTACCGGTCATCTCAGCAGGCTGCTCCTCGCCCATGCACTCGATAAGTGTAGGGATGATATCGGCGAGGCATCCGTTCTCTCTGAGAGTGTATGCAGGATCATAGTTTACAAGGATGAAAGGAACAGGATTGGTTGTGTGAGCTGTCCAGGGCTCTCCTGTCTCATAGTCGATCATCATGTCTGCGTTACCGTGATCGGCACAGATAAAGAGAGTTCCGTTTACGGCCTTGATAGCATCAACGATCTTGCCAACGCACTCATCAACAGTCTCGATAGCCTTAACTGCTGCAGGGATAACACCTGTATGGCCTACCATGTCAGGGTTAGCAAAGTTTGCTACAACTACGTCGTACTCCTGAGAATTGATGGCGCCAAGGATCTTTTCGCAAACCTCGGGAGCGCTCATCTGAGGCTTAAGGTCGTATGTGGGTACGTCCTTGGGGCTGTTTACAAGTACTCTGTCCTCACCCTCGTTGGGCTTTTCAACACCGCCGTTAAAGAAGAAAGTAACATGTGCATACTTTTCTGTCTCAGCGATACGAGCCTGCTTAAGTCCCTTGTTTGCAAGCCACTCGCCAAAGGTGTTGTTAAGAAGAACCTTCTTGAAAGCAACCTCCTTGTTTGGGATAAGAGGATCGTAATCTGTAAAGCATACGTAGGTTACGTCAAGTCTCTTTCCTCTGTTGAATTTATCAAAATCATCATCGCAGAAGCAATGTGTGATCTCTCTTGCTCTGTCAGGTCTGAAGTTGTAGAAGATAATGGAATCTCCGTCCTTGATTGTGGCAACGGGAGCACCGTTCTTCATGATAACAGTAGGGATAACAAACTCGTCTGTCTTGCCGTCCTTGTAGGTCTGAACCATGCACTCGTGAGCGCTGTTTGCCTTATTGCCCTCGCCTTTGGTAAGCGCATTGTAAGCGATCTCTACTCTGTCATAGTTGTTATCTCTGTCCATTGCATAGTAACGGCCGGAAATAGAAGCAATCTCGCCGATACCAAGCTCTTTCATTTTGTCCTCAAGCTGCTGAACAAAATCGATTCCGCTCTCGGGAGGAGTATCTCTTCCATCAAGGAAGCAGTGAACATATACCTTCTTAAGACCGTTCTTTTTAGCAAGCTCAAGAAGTCCGTAGATATGTGTGATATGGCTGTGAACACCACCGTCTGAAACAAGACCGTACATGTGAAGAGCACTGTCCTTTTCCTTGCAGTTATTGATGGCAGCCATAAGGCCTTCATTGGTAAAGAAGTCGCCGTCCTCAATGGACTTGGTGATCCTTGTAAGCTCCTGATAAACGATTCTGCCGGCGCCCATGTTCATATGACCAACCTCTGAGTTACCCATCTGACCGTCGGGAGGACCAACAGCAAGTCCGGACGCATAGCCCTTTACAAAAGGATAATCTTTCATAAGTCCGTCCATTACGGGAGTTTTAGCCATTGCAATGGCATTTCCCTCGGGATTTTCATTGATTCCGTATCCATCAAGGATTAAAAGAACTGTAGGTTTTGAACCTCTCATTTTATTTCCTCCGTTCTATATAAAAAATAAATATATCTGATTTTTGTCCTTGCATAGTATAGCGCAATTATCATAGGTGTCACAAGAACTTAACAAAAGCTTTATATTACTTTAATACATAACCGGTAATCTCAATGTCGTCATACTCAGCTTCCGCGTTCCTGTTTCCGCTTACCGAGAAATACGAAATATACAGCACGCCACCTGAGGAAAGGGGTATCTCGCCCTTTATTGCATTATCCTTTTCGCTGCTGTCTTCGTAGCCAAGTTCATCAAGTTCTATAAGCTTATTGATAATCTTTTCCAAATCAACATATCCAAGCTCTTTTCCTGATTTATCCGTGACCTTCAGTCTCTTTACATCAACCGCTCCGGAAGGCGCTTCAGATCTGTAAAAACTGTTATCCACCACATACATGGTATCAAAGCCGGAAACATCAAACTTTACATCATCATTAAAAGCGCTTATGTAAAAGTCTTCACTAAAGTCATTTCCTCCAAGAGCCTTATAGCTTTCAATCTCCTCTTTCTGCTCCTTTAAAAGCTTCTTATCAAGATAGTGCCTTCCCGCAAAGCCTCCCGACTCCTTTATGGTCCAGTAAGCTTCGTAGGCAGCTTTTTTATCACGAAGGACCGCATCCGCCCCCTGTGAAAAGCAGCTTTCGATCCTCTTTTTCTGGGAAGCTGTAACAACACTGTACATATTTGTTCCCGGCATCAAAAGAACTATAAATGATGCGGCACATACAATGAAAAGAGAAACATACATCATATCTTTTTTGCCAATAAACACCGGTATATAAAAGGCGTAATATATGACCTCAAATATGATAAGCGCAAGTCCCATGTATCTGCTGGCGGTGTAGCCGTAGGCGGATACCCTCATGTAAAGGCACATTATCTGAAGAACAATAAATGGAATAAAGAAAAAGGGAAGTATTCTGAAGGCTTTTTCCATTTTTCCTTCTCCCACTCCCTGCGCCATGGTCCAGATGAAAAATCCGCAGACAAAGAGTGCTGCAAGTATTGAAAATACCTGATTTTTAGGAAATTTCCAGGTTATAAGGATCTTGGCTATATAAAGATAAATAATAACAAATGAAACAGCTAAAAGTGCCGTAAATACGTAGCGCAGTATAGCCTTTGCAAACTTTCCTATCTCCTCCCCGGTCTTACCTAGTCCAACCAGAACGCACGGGTACTCCACAAGACCTATCAGAAGGATCTCCACTCTTTCAAGAACGTCAAATCTTGAAGTATCAAATATCAGAACATTAAACGCCCAGATAATAAGGGCAACTCCAACTGCTATAATGCCATAGACAAGCTGCGCCTTCATAAGACCGCAAAATGCCTTGGCGGTATAGGTTTCAAAGCACTCTCCGCTTCTTTTGTAAAAGAAAAACAAAGTAAGGCACAAAGCCGTAACAATGCTGCAGATAACCAGATCTCTGGACAGGTTCTCAAAAAGCTCATGCCTGTCTCCAAAAAACCTTTTTACGGGAGCATAAAGAGTAATAAGCCCAAACTGAAATGCAACCAAAAAAGAAAGGGCCATGATCACGCTGTATAATGGTATGGTAAAGCCCTTGTCTTTATTGCAGACAAGTCTTATGGACTCGCACAAAAGAGCTCCACCGGAGAGCCCGAAAAGAAGGTAGGTGGTAAGGTCAAAGGCCTTGCTCAGATCTCCATCCTCATTTATTGCCAAAACTATTATGGCCGCAAGAAATAAAATAACAGAAAAAGCATGCTCTTTTATGGCATCCTCAAAGCTCTGCTTTAACTTAGAAATAACCAACATAACTTCTCCCCCTTTATCAGTCCTGTTCCCTGTCAACGGTAATATCAAGCTCATATCCCGAAACTGTATTCATAAGCCTTTCCCTGACAGCATCAATCACTTCTTTTTCATTTATTTTTGTCTTATAGGGGATCACCAGGTCAAATTCAATGACAGGATTTCCCTCTTCTTTTTTGATGATCCTGAAATCATGGAAGGAAAAAGTCTGGTCCATGTCCTCAAGTATAAGTGTCAGCCAGTTCTTTATCCTAATGGTCTCAATATCCGTATTATCCACAGGATCCATATGAATAACCGCAACGCAGTGATATTTCTGCCTAAGCTCTTTTTCTATCTCATCCACACTGTCATGCACTTCCACAAGTGTCTTGTAGGAAGGAACCTCAACGTGAAGAGACATCATTATCCTGCTGGGTCCGTAGTTATGGACTATGATGTCATGAACTCCCAGAACGTCCTTGTGGGCAAGGACGGTATTCATGATATCCCTTATGTATTCCTTGCCTGCAGGCTCACCAAGCAAAGGATTTATGGTATCTCTTGCCGCATCAATACCGGTCTTTACAATGAAAAGAGCTACGATAAGTCCCGCAATACCATCCACATTCTTTCCCGTAAATCCGAAAACAAGTATCGAAACAAGTACAATGCCCGTGGAAAGAACATCAGATAAAGAGTCCATGGCTGTGGACCTGATGGTTGCGCTCTTTATTTCTTTTGACACCTGAAGATACGAAAGAAACATTATAAACTTGATAGCTATTGATACTACAAGTATCACAACGACAACAGCGGAATATTCTATTGTATCGGGATAAAAGATCTTTTTTAGTGAAGACTGTGCCAGCTCCACCGCCATCAGAATAATGAGAAGAGAAACTATAAGACCCGCGATATATTCAAGCCTTCCGTGTCCAAAGGGATGTTCCTCATCGGCTTCCGCACCGGAGAGCTTAAAAAAGATCAGCGTAACGGCAGATGATACAACATCGGATAAGTTGTTTAAGGCATCCGAAAATACCGCGATGGAACCGCTGACCGCACCGGCAGTCATCTTGAATAAAACCAGAATAATATTAAAGGCAATGCCGAATGCTCCGGAGAGCATTCCATAGCTTTGCCTTACATAAGGTGAATCCACCTGTTTATGATCTTTTATAAAAAATTTTGCAAGAAAACAGATCATGCCTTAATCCTCGACTCAATGGTATCAAGGTCCATGGTCCACTCGTCGCTTCCGCCCCAGTCTCCCACGATGGTCCTGTCAACTTCGCCGTTTTCATCTGTGATCTCTGTCTCCAGGCGGTAGTTCATCTTGGCCACCTTGGTGGATCTGCCTGAAGTTGTGTAACTAAGAAGATATGTAACCGTATATTTCGTATGAGGATACATATTGCCCTCTATGGAAGCAGGCTCATAGGAAATGGCATTTCTCTGAACGCCGTCATCCTCAAAGAAATTTGCCCAAAGAGTTATCACTCCTTTTGTATCGTGATTTTCCTCGAAATCCGCGAATCTGTAGCTCCATTTGCCTTCACTGCAGTTAAGGATCATCTTTTCTCTGCTGATGGGAACATAGGTTGTATTTTCCTGAGGTGTATCAAGGTCGTTAAGGAAAGTATCCCTGAGCTTTAGGTAATCGTCGGAAACTACGAATTCCCTGAGCTCATCAACATTGCCCACATCAAGCTGAACAAAGATATCTGCAAAGATATCCTGCACTCTCTTCGAATCCGTAAGGCAGTCCTTCATGGATGATAAGGAACCATCCGCTCCCACAGCGCTCTCTACTCTTTCAATAAGAGTCTCGTAAGAAGAAGCCTCATCCATAGTTACGGTAAAAGAGCTCATGCCGGGGGTTGCATACTTTATAACAACGCTTTTAAGGCTCTCACAGGGAGATGCCTCATAAGCAGAAACAAGATCACCCACAAGCTTTTCATAATCAGAATAGGAAAAGCTCTCGCCAAATACTCTGTCATAAGCGGCATCAAGGATCTCAATGGCATCTTCATTGCCGGGGTCCTCCGTAAGTACCGTTACAAGGTCGGATATATGAGAAAGATCTGCTTCCTGCCTGTTCATGGCATCAACAGCATCGTTCATGATAACCCTGTGATAGTTTTCAAGAAGAGCCTCATTATCGGTTTTCTGCCATCCGTCGTAGAGAACCTGCTTGGCTGATTCGGAATCGTCTATGCTAAGATATGCTCCCGCCATATTGGAATATGCCGTTACTGACTTACTGTCTATCTCTATAGCCTGAGAATAGGAATCGATTGCTGATTCATATTCCTGATTTTCCTTGTATTTATCACCTGCAGCAATGGCTTTTCCAGCCTTTACAAAAGGAAGGCAGCTGTAGATTGTATATCCTGCACCAATTGCAACAACTACAGATGCTGCCACGATCACTGTTCTTTTTACATTAAAGCCCTTCCTGCGGCTTCTTTTCTTTTTTACATTTTTGCTGTAGTTTCTGTCGTTTCCTCTGAAACTACCTGAACCGGTATTACTCACTTCAAAAAACCTCAAAACACTTAATAAAAAAAGCTACAGCAAAAGGCCCATAGCTTTTATTAAACGCTAAACATCCCGTATAGTATAACATGAAAAAATATAATCTTGAAGAAAAACTTGCAAAAACAGTACATAATGCGAAGCCTCGTAGACATGTTCGATTACTTTCCGCTAAAATTATATTAGTTTAAAAAACTGATGATTCAGATGGAGGTATATCAATGAAGATCGCACTTATCAACGAAAACAGCCAGGCTGCCAAGAACGAAATGATCTACAACTCTCTTAAAAAAGTTGCAGACAGCCACGGCTTTGAAGTATTTAACTACGGTATGTATTCTGCTGAGGATGAAGCACAGCTTACCTATGTTCAAAACGGTATCCTTGCCTGTGTTCTCTTAAACTCAGGTGCTGCAGACTATGTAATTACAGGCTGCGGAACAGGTGAAGGTGCAATGCTTGCCTGCAACAGCTTCCCCGGCGTTATCTGCGGACATGTAACAGACCCTCTTGATGCTTATACTTTTGCTCAGATCAATGACGGCAATGCCATTTCCATCAACTTTGCTCTTAAGTCAGGCTGGGGCGCAGAGCTTAATCTTGAATACATCTTTGAAAAGCTCTTCTGCGAAGAAAGCGGAAAGGGCTATCCCAAAGAAAGAGTCGTTCCCGAGCAGAGAAACAAAAAGATACTTGATGAAGTAAAGAAAATAACCTATGTTCAGGATGTTCCCACAATCCTCAAAAGTTTAGACAAAGACCTTGTAAAAGGAGCTCTCTCCGGCGCACGCTTCCTTGAGTATTTTGATGCAAACGCCAAGGACGAAGCCATTAAGTCAGCTGTTCATGAGATTCTTGGAAAGTGATCAGATATTTTACAGAATTTGAATATTAGTCATATATAAAAATAGTGCAGAATACATTATTTCGAATGTACTCTGCACTTATTTTTTTAATGCACGATACCGCAATTATATATGCTTGATACATTAAAACTCTGCAGTAACCTTCTTAAAGGACTTCTTGCCCTTCTTTACCATAACGCCGTCGGCAAAGGCATCTTTTGTATAAGAAGCTTTTACATCTGTAACCTTTTCATCGTTAAAGGTTACGCCGCCCTGCTCAACTGCTCTTCTAGCTTCACTTCTGGTGTTGCAAAGGCCTGCAGAAACAAGTACCTGAAGAATATCAACAGCGCCGTCTCTGAAATCCTCAGCCTTAAGTGAAACAGATGGAACATTGGACATATCTCCGCCGCCTGCAAAGAGTGCTCTTGCAGCATCCTGTGCTTTCTGAGCTTCTTCCTTGCCATGTACAAGAGATGTAAGCTCAAATGCAAGGATCTCTTTCTTTTCATTGATCCTTGATCCGTCCCACTTCTCCATCTCCCGGATCTCCTCGATAGGAATAAAGGTGAGCATCTTGATGCACTTATCAACATCAGCATCTCCAACGTTTCTCCAGTACTGGTAGAAATCGTAAGGTGATGTCTTGGCAGGATCAAGCCATACAGCGTTTCCTGCTGTCTTACCCATCTTGTTTCCATTTGAATCGGTAAGAAGTGTGATGGTCATTGCATGGGCATCTTTTCCAAGCTTTCTGCGGATAAGCTCTGTACCGCCAAGCATGTTGCTCCACTGATCATCTCCGCCAAACTCAAGATTGCAGTCGTATTTCTGGAACATGTAGTAGAAATCGTAGGACTGCATGATCATGTAGTTAAATTCAAGGAAAGAAAGTCCCTTCTCCATACGCTGCTTGTAGCACTCGGCGCGGAGCATGTTATTTACTGAAAAGCATGCGCCAACCTCTCTTAAAAGCTCGATGTAGTTGAGGTTCATAAGCCAGTCGGCGTTATTTACCATCATTGCCTTGCCTTCGCCAAAGTCGATGAATTTCTCCATCTGCTTTCTGAAACACTCAGCGTTGTGATCGATGTCTTCTCTTGTGAGCATCTTTCTCATGTCGGATCTTCCGGAAGGATCACCGATCATGGTTGTACCGCCACCGATAAGGGCGATAGGCTTATTTCCTGCATCCTGAAGTCTCTTCATAAGAGTAAGAGCCATGAAATGACCTGCTGTAAGAGAATCAGCTGTGCAGTCAAAGCCGATGTAGAAAGTTGCCTTTCCGTTGTTTACAAGGTCTCTTATCTGCTCTTCATCTGTTACCTGGGCAATGAGACCTCTTGCCTTAAGTTCCTCAAAAATCTGCATAAATGCACCTCCTTAATACTCTGCGAAGGATTTTAGCTAAAAGAAAAGTCCTCCGCAATCAACTGATTACGAAGGACGAAAAGATTCGTGTTACCACCTTCATTCACAAATGGCTCACACCATTTGCCTCAATAAGTACTGACGCATAACGCTTCATACTCTTCCAGTGTAACGCCCCGGATTGTCGACACAGCTTACTAGACATATAAATCATTCTTCTGTGCAGCTCACGGAGGTATTCACAAATTGCTCTATACTAAAGCCTCTCACCAACCGGCTATTCTCTGTTGCTAGTCTGCAATTGCTACTTGTTCCGATCATTGCTTTTATATCTAATGATTATAAATTGATTTATTTTATTGTCAACCGGAAAATTAATTGAAATTATCTATTGTATTTAAAATGAAAAGAAAGTATTATGTAGAAAAAAATAAATTGCAGAGTAGACGTTAGAGCGTTAAGTG
>JAILOW010000071.1 GCA_024690635.1 Butyrivibrio sp. | reverse complement strand
ATGATCACACATAACATGAAAGATGCGATCGCATACGGAAACAGACTGATCATGATGAATGAAGGCAGAGTGATCCTGGATATCCGGGGTGAAGAGAAGGCCAGGCTGACCGTTGAAGATCTGCTTCACAAGTTTACTTCTGTATCAGGCGAAGAATTTGCCAGTGATAAAGCACTGCTCTCATGAAGAGTACGATTGAAATGCTTGAAGGGCAAAAATTCAAAAAAGCAGCTTCTATTAGGGAAGCTGCTTTTTTATATATAAAAGAGAAGGGTTAATCGTTGAAAATGCTAAGGCTGTCATTAAGCTCATTAGCTACTGTATTAAGGTCCTGAGCAGAATTGTTCAGAGTATCGTAGTATAGTTAAAAAGCAAAGCAATAATACGACAATATTAGTTATAAAGATTTAATGGATTGACAATACTTTGTTTACTAAAGTATCATTCTCTTTAAATATAGAGCCAAATTTTTTAGTTTTCCGGAGGAGTTATGGACGTTAGTAAGAAGAGGATAGTTGTAAAGGTGGGTACATCAACTATTACCAATGATGATGGAAATGTGGATATAAGAGCTATTGATCATCTCTGCAGGGCGCTTGCGGGTGTTGAGAACCTTGGATATGACCTGGTGCTGGTATCATCGGGAGCTATCGCTGTGGGTGCCAATAAAATGAGACTTTCTCAAAAGCCCAAGGAACTTAAACTTAAGCAGGCTGCGGCTGCTGTTGGACAGACAGAGCTCATGCACCTGTATGACAAGCTCTTTGGCGAATACAACAGGATGGTAGGTCAGATCCTTCTTGATAATGCGGATTTTTCCGACAAGGTCAGAAGCGATAACCTTAAAAATACCTTTGATGCGCTTTTGGAAAACCATATTATACCTATTGTTAATGAGAATGACTCTGTAAGCCATACGGAGATCGAGTCTGAGAAAAAGCTCTTTTCAGACAATGATATGCTTTCAGCTCTTGTGGCTATATTCTGTAAAGCCAGTAAGCTTATTATTTTTTCTGATATCGACGGTCTTTATGACGGAAATCCCAAGGAGGATCCAAACGCCAAGGTTATCAGCAGAGTGGAAGAGATCACAGAAGAGCTTAAAAGTCTTGCTTCGGGATCCGGGTCCAACAGAGGAACAGGCGGCATGATCACAAAACTTGAAGCTGCCGAGCTTGCCACATCCCAGGGCATCGACGTTCTGGTCACAAACGGAAAGAATCCCGAAAAGCTCTATGACATTATAGAAAAGAAGAAAGTGGGAACACTTTTTGTGGCTAAAGAAAACTAAATAATGCTTAATAGCAGATAAAAAAGAGCTGTGGAAATCCACAGCTCTTTTATAGTATTCAATGATTAGATATATCAGGGATTCTCATGGTACTTGTCATAGATCTCACTAAGATATGTCTTTACGATCTGAATGTTTGACATCTTGCGAAGATCTGCATTGCCCATGAGTACAGCGATCTCATCTGCAAGAAGAAGCATGTTGTAGATGGAAAGCTTGAACTCGTCTCTTGTAAGCTCATCGATGTTGATCTCCATAAGAGGAGCGCCAAGCTTCATGGTTACGTTTTCATCCGCGATACCGGTATGGATAAGGCGGGTATCGGGATCAAAGTTTACATAAAGGATAAGCTTTTCCTTTTCATGCTTTTTAAGAGTAAGAGCAGACTGGTGAGATGTCTCAAGCCACTCGTAAAGGTCAGCCTCATCGGGATTCATAAGATACTTGGTGAGGTCTTCTCTGTGTTTTTCGATATACTGCATATATTTGCTGGCATTGGGGCCTGTATAAGCAAGCTCGACCTTGACACCGTTTTCTGTCTTAACAAGTCTGCAATGTTCGGCAACTTCTTTGATCTTGATGGCGGATTCGTTGTTTCCGATCATCTTAAAGGTGCCGGTTTCAAGTTCCTGCGTAAATTCCATATCTATCTCCTTAGTATATAAACGTTTGTTCTTTAGGTCAGATGTAGTATAGCATAAAGGGGCTAAAAATGGTATACTATTTAGAGTCTGTTTTTTGGTAAAACGGATTAATTTTCAGAAAGTTTTGTGATGGGAAAAGATGGCAACTGCAAATAAAAGGGGAAATTCTACCGGTAGAAAATCTGTAAAGAAGACTTCCGGATCCAAAAATAATTCAAGAAGCAAAAGAATACCGGATGAAGAATTTGATTATTCCTTAAGGACTGAGATCATTGTGATCGCCATGGTGGCGCTTACGGTGTTTCTTTTTCTGTGCAATTTCGGAGTTTGCGGTGCCTTTGGAAACGCCGTGAGCAGCGCATTGTTCGGGTTGTTTGGCATTACCGCTTTTGTAGCTCCTCTTATATTACTTGGAGCTGTTCTTATAGGAATAGCCAATTTCGGATCCAATGCATCTATTAGAAAGATCACGGCAGGAGTGGTCCTTTTTTTGATAATCGGAATTGTGAGCGAGCTTCTTACCGGAAGACCTCAGGGTGCTGAAAAGTACGATCTTGTAAATATCTTCAGGGAATCTTCTGCAGGCCGTAACGGCGGCGGATTTTTTGCAGGATCTTTAGCGTATCTTTCTTATAAATATCTTTCTCTTGCGGGAACGGTTCTTTTGATCCTTGTTCTTGGTATTGCCGCAATAGTTGTATTTACCCAGCATTCCTTTGTTGGCGGCATCAAAAAGGGCGGAAGAAAGCTTATTGAGCGCACCAGAGAGGGAGCAGACAACTACAGAGAGTACGCTGAGAGGCGAAGAGAGCAAAACGAGCAGAGAAGACTTGAAGCCGAAGAAGAAAAAAGGCTTATGCTGGAACAAAAAGAGGATGAAAAGATCCTTCGTATGGAAAAGAAAGTCAGCGGCGTAATGATAGATACCGCTCTTAATAAGGGCGATACAGACAGCGAAGCTACTGATGATATAAAGATCCACAGCGGTGATGAGGACAATTCCTCAAGGAAACTCTTTATCCCCGATGAAGAGGAGTTCCATGACGATATTCATGAGATAACGCTTAATGACGGTGCAGATGATTATGAGAAACCTGCTCCCGACAGGGATTTTGAGGAGCTGTTCGAGGAAGCCAGACGTCCCCAGCCGGTCAGGGAAATTAAGACACGTGTTGAGGAAGACGGACAGAGAGCCTTTGAAGATGAGTCTTTAAAGGGCGGCAAGCTTGTGGCTACGCCCAAGACGGAAGAGTACGACGAGGATATTCTGCCTGATGTTCCTGTTCATGCAGAGCACCTTGGAAACGGTATGAATGGCGACTATGTGATCCACGCTCAGGATCATCTTTCAAGGAACAGTAATGCTTCCGGATCCATCGACGGCGGAAGGTCTGCCTTCAGGCCTGATGTGCCTCATACCACAAGCCCGGGCATGGAAAAAGAGATTGAAAAGCATAAAAAGACTGTTCGCAAAAAGTATTCATTCCCGCCTATAGAGCTTTTGGAAAAGGGCGTAAAGAATAAGAATTCGGATTCTGAGAGACAGCTTAAGGAGACAGCTTACAAGCTTCAGGAGACGCTTAAAACCTTTGGAGTAAATGTTTCCGTTACGGATATCAGCCAGGGACCTTCGGTTACAAGATTTGAACTTCAGCCCGAAGCCGGCGTAAGAGTAAACAAGATAGTCGGACTTGCGGATGATATCAAGATGAACCTTGCTGCAAGTGACATCAGAATAGAAGCGCCTATTCCCGGAAAGGCAGCTGTGGGAATCGAGGTTCCCAATAAGGAAAATCAGGCGGTTGCCTTAAGAGATCTTTTTGAATCAAAAGAGTTTAAGGACTTTTCTTCCAAACTTGCTTTTGCTGTTGGTAAAGATATCGCAGGAATGACAGTTGTTGCGGATATTGCCAAGATGCCTCACCTTCTTATCGCAGGTGCCACAGGCTCCGGCAAATCCGTATGTATCAACACCATCATCATGAGTCTTATTTACAAGGCCAAGCCGGAAGAAGTTCAGATGATCATGATCGATCCCAAGATCGTAGAGCTTAGCGTATACAATGGCATTCCTCATCTGATGATACCTGTTGTCACTGATCCTAAAAAGGCTGCGGCTGCTCTTAACTGGGCTGTTGCAGAGATGACAAACAGATACAAGAAGTTTGCCGACACCGGAGTAAGAGATCTGAAGGGCTATAACAGACTTGCGGCAGAGAGCGGCGATCCCGATATGCAGGTTCTTCCTCAGATCGTAGTTATTGTAGACGAGCTTGCCGATCTTATGATGGTTTCAGCCAATGAGGTTGAGGATGCCATCTGCAGACTTACACAGCTTGCACGAGCAGCTGGTATCCACCTTATCATTGCAACCCAGAGACCTTCCGTTGATGTTATCACTGGACTTATCAAGGCCAACATGCCCAGCAGGGTTGCCTTTGCGGTTTCCAGCGGTGTGGATTCCAGGACAATCCTTGATATAAACGGCGCCGAAAAGCTCCTTGGAAAGGGCGACATGCTATTTTACCCTCAGGGCTATACCAAACCCGCCAGAGTGCAGGGAGCATTTGTTTCAGATAAAGAAGTTCAGGCTGTTACCGATTATCTTAGAAATCAGGATGTTGAAACAGCATATAACAGCGAAGACATCGAGATCCAGATCAATAACATGTCCAGTCAGTCTTCAGGAGGCTTCCAGTCGGGAGCAGCAGATCCGGGTTCGGATAGAGATGAGTACTTTGTTCAGGCAGGGAACATTATCATAGAAAAAGAAAAAGCATCCATCGGCATGCTGCAAAGAGTCTTTAAGATAGGCTTTAACAGAGCGGCCAGGATCATGGACCAGCTTTGCGAAGCCGGTGTCGTTGGTGATGAAGAAGGTACCAAGCCCAGAAAAGTACTGATGACTAAGCAAGAATTTGATGAGTATGTTAATGGAGGAGAATGATGGCTGTTAAAAGTGACATTGAAATCGCACAGGAAGCAAAGATGCTTCATATCCGTGAGGTTGCCCAGAAGGTAGGGATAACCGAGGATGATCTTGAGTATTACGGAAGATACAAAGCAAAGCTTACTGAAGAGTACCTTAAGAAGGCAGAAGGAAATAAGAAAGGCAAACTTATTCTTGTAACTGCCATAAACCCCACACCTGCGGGAGAAGGAAAGACCACTACCAGCGTAGGCCTTGGAGATGCTCTTAACAGACTTGGATATAAGACTGTGATCGCATTAAGAGAGCCCTCCCTTGGGCCCTGCTTTGGCGTAAAGGGCGGAGCTGCAGGCGGCGGATATGCGCAGGTCGTTCCCATGGAGGATCTGAATCTTCATTTCACAGGCGATTTCCATGCTATCACTTCAGCCAACAACCTTCTTGCCGCACTTTTGGACAATCATATACAGCAGGGCAATGAACTTGGAATAGATACAAGGCAGATCATCTGGAAAAGAGCCGAAGACATGAATGACAGGGCTCTTAGAAATATCGTCGTGGGCCTTGGAGCCAAGGCAGACGGTGTTCCCAGAGAAGATCACTTTGTTATCACCGTTGCTTCCGAGATCATGGCAATCCTTTGCCTTGCCAAGGATATGGATGATCTTAAAGAGAGACTTTCAAGGATCATCGTAGCTTATACACGTGAAGGCAATCCTGTTACAGCCAAGGATCTGAATGCAGTGGGTTCCATGGCAGCTCTTTTGAAGGATGCCATTAAGCCAAACCTTGTACAGACACTTGAGCATACTCCTGTAATCGTACACGGAGGACCTTTTGCAAATATCGCACACGGCTGCAACTCTGTAAGAGCAACCAGAACAGCTCTTGGAATTGCTGATTATACCGTTACAGAGGCAGGCTTTGGCGCCGACCTTGGTGCAGAGAAATTCCTTGATATCAAGTGCAGGATCGCAGGTCTTAAGCCTGACGCTGTTGTGCTTGTAGCTACCATCAGAGCTCTTAAATATAACGGCGGTGTTCCTAAGGCGGAGCTTTCAGCCGAAAATCTCGATGCTCTTAAAAAGGGTATCGTAAATCTTGAAAAGCATATTGAAAACATACAGCAGTACGGTGTTCCCGTTGTGGTAACACTTAATGCGTTCCTTTCAGATACTGACAGGGAAATTGAGTTTGTAAAGAACTTCTGCGAAGAAAGAGATTGCAGATTCGCTTTGTCCGAAGTATGGGCAAAGGGAGGAGAAGGCGGCGAAGCTCTTGCAAAAGAGGTTATTGATACCATCAATAACAAGCCAAGCAACTATGCACCTATCTATCCCGATGACATGCCTCTTAAGGACAAGATAAACACTGTTGCAACCAAAATCTATGGAGCAGACGGAGTAACCTTCCTTCCTGCAGCTTCAAGACAGCTTGCAAAGATAGAAGAGATGGGATTTGGAAATCTCCCTGTCTGCATGGCCAAAACACAGTATTCTCTTTCGGACGATCCGGCTCTTCTTGGAAGACCCAGAGATTATAACATTACAGTCAGAGAAGCATACGTTTCTTCAGGCGCAGGCTTTGTGGTTGCTCTTACCGGAGCCATTGTTACAATGCCAGGTCTTCCCAAGCATCCTGCGGCATTTGATATTGACGTTGATAAAAACGGCAGGATAACAGGTCTTTTCTGATAAACAAGGAGAAAATATGAGCGCAACGATAATAGACGGAAAACTTATATCAGGGCAGATCAAGGATGAGCTCAAAGAAAAAACAGCAGCCTTAAAAGCTGAAGGCATCGAAGTAACCCTTGCTGTAATTCTGGTTGGAGAAGATCCTGCTTCACAGGTATATGTACGCAACAAGAAAAAAGCCTGTGAATATATTGGCTACAGATCTTTATCCTATGAGCTTCCTGAGACAACTTCTCAAAAAGAGCTTCTTGAGCTCATTGATAAATTAAATAACGACGACACAGTGGACGGCATCCTTGTTCAGATGCCTCTTCCCGGTCATATAAATGAAAAGGCTGTCATCGATGCCATTAGTCCCGATAAGGATGTGGACGGCTTCCATCCCATGAACGTGGGAGCTCTTTGCATCGGTGAGGAGGGCTTTGTTTCCTGTACTCCTGCAGGAGTTATCCAGCTTCTTAAAAGAGGGTGCGAGGGAAAGATCGAGCTTTCCGGAAAAGAGTGCGTTATCGTGGGAAGGTCCAATATCGTTGGTAAGCCCATGGCTCTTTTGATGCTTAGGGAAAATGCCACTGTTACCGTTGCTCATTCAAGAACAAAGAACCTTGAAGAAGTGTGCAAAAGAGCTGACATACTGATTGCAGCTGTGGGAAAAGCCGGCATGATCACAAAAGATCATGTTAAACCAGGCGCTGTTGTTATTGATGTCGGCATAAACAGAAACGAAGACGGCAAGCTTTGCGGAGATGTAAAGTACGATGAAGTAAGTAAGATCGCAGGTGCCATAACACCGGTGCCCGGCGGCGTAGGTCCCATGACCATTGCAATGCTCATGAACAATTGCTATGAGGCTGCATGCAGACATGCGGGTAAATATGGAGCATAACATATGAAATGTCCGGATTGCGGGTTTGAGATTCCTGAAGGACATATGTATTGCGACAATTGTGGCAATGAAATAAAGATCGTCCCGGATTTTGAACCTGAAGTTGAAAACGAGATCGATGCAACCCTTCTTGGTGTTGCGGATGAACTGAATAAATCGGATACCGGAAAGATACAGTACAACAGGAGAAAGACCGACAGGGAAAGTGAGCTTGTGACCTTTTTAAGGACTAAATGGAAAGCTCTTACCGCTTTGGCTGTTTTATCTGTTTTGCTTATCGCAGGTCTTGTTGTGTTTATAAGCTTTAACAGCAAAAATGCTTTGTATTATCTTTCTCTTGCAGATAATGCCAGATCAAACGGCAATATGGAGCAGGCTATCGGCTACCTCAGAGAAGGTAATCAAAAGAACCCCGGAAGCTCGGATATTATCTTCAGACTTTCTGATTATTACATGGAGTACGGTCAGCCGGGCAAAGCGGCTGAAGCTCTTCTTTTGATAACAGACTCAGGGAAATTCTCAGAGGAAAAGGTTCTGAATGCTTATGAGAGCATGATATCCATATATTCTCAAAGCGGAGACTATGAGGCCATAGCAAAGCTTTTGGAAGATTCGGATGAGACAGTTACAGCTTCTTTAAAGGCAAAATATGTGCCGGGACAGCCTGTGATGACTCCCGCTTCAGGTACATACGATACTGTGACAGTGTCATTGTCTCTTTCAGATGATTCCGATGATCCCATATATTACACGGTTAACGACGGAACTCCCGACAGCTCCAGTATCAGGTACGAAAACGAGATCTTACTTGATGCAGACGGAGAGTATAACATAAAGGCTGTTTCGGTGAATGCCTTTGGCGTATCAAGTACGGTTTCTGAGAATACCTATGTGATTGAAAAAGGCGCTCCAAGTGCTCCGGAGATCATGGAGCAAAGCGGAGAGTACAATCAGAACACCATGATCGTAGCTGTGGTTGAGGCAGGAACAACGATCTTTTATACCACAGACGGAACCGATCCCACCATGGAGTCAAAACAGTATATTTCCCCTATAACCATGCCGGTTGGAACTTCGCATTTTAAGTTTATTGCCTATGATGCGGAGGGAAATTTCAGTGAGATCACCGAAAGAGAGTACCATCTTGTATACACAAGACTGGTTTCAACGGAGCAGGCGGTTAGTAATCTTGTAAGCACGCTGGTAAGACTCGGCCTTTTGCTTGATTCATCGGGCAAAGCTATCGGCCAGGAAGGTCATAACGAATATATCTACAATTCCGTTATCGAGATCCAGGGCGCAGGTGAGTATTATGTTGTTGTTGAGAACCATGTAAACAACGACGGAAGCTCTGCACCCACGGGGCTTATGTATGCCATAAATACCCATGACGGCTCGGTTAACAGACTTGGATATGATTCAAGCGGCAAATATACGCTGATAACTATCTCCAACAGGTGATTTTTCTATTGATTTAATGGCAATATACATTTAAAATTTTACACAATATAACAAGTAGGAGGTTTAGTATGTTCAAGATTTTGGAGGCCAACGAGCTTACTACGAACATTTTTCAGATGATCGTTGAAGCTCCGCGCGTTGCCGGCGCATGTTTACCCGGACAGTTCCTTATTATCCGTGTACATGAAGATGGGGAAAGAATACCGCTTACTATCTGTGATTATGACAGAGAAAAGGGTACAGTAGAGATCGTAGTACAGGCAATCGGCGCAGAAACACAGAAGCTTTCCAAGCTGAAGGCCGGTGACGAACTGGCTGATGTTGTGGGACCTCTTGGCCAGGCTTCGGATTTGGTTTATGAGGACGTGGAAGAGCTCAAGAAAAAGAAGATCGTCTTTATTGCAGGCGGAGTAGGTACCGCACCTGTTTATCCTCAGGCTAAATGACTCAAGGAGCATGGTGTTGACTGCGATGTTATCATCGGAGCCAAGAATAAAGATCTTGTCATTATGGAGGACAGATTCAAAGAGGTTTGTAACCTTCATATCACCACCGATGACGGTTCATACGGAAGAACCGGTATGGTAACCGTAGCTCTTCAGGATCTTTGGAATGAAGGCAACAAGTATGATCACTGCGTAGCCATCGGACCTATGATCATGATGAAATTTGTATGTAAGCTGACTCAGGAACTTGGAATTCACACTGTTGTCAGCATGAATCCTATAATGGTTGACGGAACCGGAATGTGCGGAGCATGCCGTCTTACAGTTGGCGGAGAGGTTAAGTTCGCCTGCGTAGACGGACCCGAGTTTGATGGCCATAAGGTTGATTTCGACCAGGCCATGAACAGAATGAAGCTCTACAAGACCGAAGAGGGAAGACTCCTTCTCAAGGCTCAGGAGGGCGATACACATCACGGCGGATGCGGCAATTGTAACTAATAAAGTCACAGTATAGGAGAATAGATATGGATGGATTTGTAAGAGTTCCTGTTCGCGAACAGGATGCAAAAGTAAGAGCCACAAACTTCAAGGAAGTTTGTCTTGGATACAACAAAGAAGAAGCCGAGAAAGAGGCTACAAGATGTCTTGGATGTCCTAATCCCAAGTGTGTTGAGGGATGCCCCGTTTCTATCGATATTCCCGGTTTCATTTCCAAGGTAAAGGAAGGCAACGTTGAGGAAGCTTATCAGGTTATCAGCAAGTCCAGCGCTCTTCCCGCTGTCTGCGGACGTGTATGTCCTCAGGAGAGCCAGTGCGAAGGAAAGTGCGTAAGAGGAATCAAGGGTGATCCCGTTTCCATCGGTAAGCTTGAAAGATATGTTGCTGATACAGCAAGAGAGATGGGAATCAAGCCCCAGGGCGCAACAGAAAAGAAAGGCAAGAAGGTTGCCGTTATCGGATCAGGTCCTTCAGGTCTTACCTGCGCAGGAGATCTTGCAAAGATGGGCTACGATGTAACCATCTTTGAAGCTCTTCATGAGGCAGGCGGAGTACTTGTTTACGGTATTCCCGAGTTCCGTCTTCCCAAAGATGCTGTAGTTAAAAAGGAGATCGAGAACGTTAAATCTCTTGGAGTTAAGCTTGAGACTGACGTTGTTATCGGAAAATCCGTTACTGTAGATGAGCTTATGGAAAAGGAAGGCTTTGAGGCAGTATTTATCGGCTCAGGTGCCGGACTTCCCAGATTCATGAATATCCCCGGCGAGCAGGCTTTGGGTGTATTCTCAGCTAACGAGTTCCTTACAAGAAGTAATCTTATGAAAGCTTTTGATGAGAATTCAACAACACCTATCATGAGACCTAAAAAGTGCGTAGTTGTCGGCGGCGGTAACGTTGCTATGGATGCTGCAAGAACAGCTCTCAGACTTGGCGCAGAGGTTCATGTTGTTTACAGAAGAGGTGAGGAAGAGCTTCCTGCACGTAAGGAAGAGGTTGGACATGCAAAAGAAGAAGGAATCATCTTTGACCTTCTTACCAATCCCGTTGAGATCCATGCTGATGAGAACGGCTGGGTAACAGGTATTACCTGCATCAGAATGGAGCTTGGCGAGCCTGATGAGTCAGGAAGAAGAAGCCCTGTAGAGGTTCCCGGTTCTGAGTTCAGGATCGACTGCGATGCAGTTATCATGTCCCTCGGAACATCACCTAATCCTCTTATTTCTTCTACAACTGAGGGTCTTGAGATCAACAGAAGAAAATGTATTGTTGCTCAGGAAGACAACGGACAGACATCCAAGCCCGGTGTATTTGCCGGCGGTGATGCTGTTACAGGTGCTGCTACGGTTATTCTTGCCATGGGCGCAGGAAGAGCTGCAGCAAAGGGAATTGACGAGTACCTTTCAAACAAGTAATTCATTATAAATGTGATGCAAGGTCGAAAAGGCAGGAGAAATCCTTCCTTTTCGACTTTTTTTAATTCTTAAGAAATCTTAAGAAATTTCGACGGTAAATCTTAAGATTTTCCTGCTACCATTAGTATTAGAGATGCTTTAGTGCCCATATTTATGGTATAATATCAAAGATTATGTGACGGAGAATTAAGATGAACAGAAACGAAAAGATCAAACTTGCGATAACTTCAGGAATTGCCGCTGTGATACTGCTTTTGGCAGTTCTTTTGGTGGCTCTTTCAGGAAAGAAAGGTGTTTCCGATGAAAAGAAGTTAGATGACAGTATCGCAGAATATATTTCAGATACCGGAAGCAGTGAGGATGCCGATGATAAGGATCCTGCGGATGTGATTGCCTCTGCGGATGATGCCTCTTCAAAGGAAAGCTCTTCAAAAGAGGATAATGCTTCAAAAGATGCCACTGACAAGAAAGATGAGCTTGTTTATTCGGAGTACAAGGATCCTGCCAAGGGCAGTATTTCAGGTAACAGCTTTTATGCTACCAAAGAAGCGGTTTTAAAGGATGTCTATAAGGGCGTTAAATACGATACAAACGAACAGCTCCGTGAGATGCACAGATACTGGTCAGACGGAAACACAGAGGCTGTAAGGGACCTTGCACATCTGGACAGATTTGAGGCTATGTCTTATTCACTTACGGGAACCAATGACTATTACTATTTCGGTGATACCGGCAGCGACGGACAGCCAAACGGCACAGGCCTTGCTGTATATGCTTCCGATCAGTACTACTTTGGACAGTGGGTAAACGGAAAAAGAAGCGGAGACGGAAGCTGGATCTCATTTTTCCCTTCTTACAGTACTTATGTTGTGACAGAGCATACATATACGGGACAGTGGTCTGACGATCTTCCAAACGGCAAGGGTCAGGAACACTACGATTACAATGATATATACATGAACTCCAAGGATGTATATGTACAGAATGCCATCGGAGGCTTTGCCAAGGGGCTTTATAACGGAGAAATGTATATCATCACCGTTAATAAGGACGGTGAAACCACCGAGTGGACAGGAAATTGTAAAAACGGAAAGCTTGAACAGGTCATGAACGCATCTCTTGATGATAAGGGCCTTATTCCTGTTTTGTCTGAAAGAGAAAATACTGAGAGACATCTTTACATGTCCAAGGACAAAACAAAGGACAACGGCGTAGACAATATCGTAAGCGGCGGAAACAAAAGATAATAAGAGGTGATCATTTGACCACGGTAAACATAGTCTGTGTGGGGAAAATAAAAGAGAAATACTGGAATGATGCCATAGCTGAGTATTCCAAGAGGCTTTCAAGGTATTGCAGGCTTGTGATAACAGAAGTTGCGGATGAAAAAACTCCCGATGATGCGCCTTTCGCCATAGAGGAGCAAATCAAAAAGAAAGAGGGAGAGAGGATCCTTAAGGCAATTTCCGATCAGTCTTTTGTATGTGCTCTTGCAATAGACGGAAAAAAGTATGACTCACCGGGATTTGGAAATTACATTTCAGATCTGGGAGTTCGGGGGATCAGCAACATCACCTTTGTTATTGGAGGCTCTCTTGGGCTTCATGGCGACGTGCTTAAAAGAGCTGACAGCAAAATAAGTTTTTCCGATATGACATTTCCTCATCAGATGATGAGAGTGATACTTCTTGAGCAGATTTACAGAGGCTACAGGATCATATCGGGGGAACCATATCATAAATAAACCGGGGAAATATATGAGTGAGATAACTGAGCTTAGGCTTTCAATCACCGCAGAGGATGAGAGAAATATCTTTGGCGGTAACGACAACTATATCAGAAAGATTGAAAAGAATCTTAAAGTGGAGATATTTGACAGAAACGGCGAGCTCCACATTATCGGGGATAAAGAGGGGGCAGTTAAGGCTTCCGGCATAATAAGAGAACTGGTGCAGCTTTCAAGACGCGGCTCTCTTATTGAGGAACAGAGCGTTGACTACGCCATATCTATAAAGCAGGAAGAAGAACCCAAAAAAGAGAACATTCCCGAGGATAATATTCTTGCCACCATAGACAGGGATATTATCTGTCATACTGTTTCAGGAAAGCCCATAAAACCCAAGACTTTGGGACAAAAGAAATATATAGATGCCATCAGAAACAAGATGATCGTTTTCGGCCTTGGACCTGCGGGAACCGGAAAGACTTATCTTGCCATGGCCATGGCTATCACAGCTTTTCAGAGAGAAGAAGTCAGCAGGATAATCCTCACAAGACCTGCTATAGAAGCAGGGGAGAAGCTTGGATTTTTGCCGGGTGATCTTCAGAGCAAGGTCGATCCTTATCTTAGGCCTCTTTATGACGCCCTTTATCAGATCATGGGTACTGAGAACTTTATCAAAAACATGGAAAAGGGGCTTATTGAGGTTGCTCCCCTTGCCTATATGAGAGGAAGAACTCTGGACAACGCCTTTATCATTCTTGATGAAGCACAGAATACAACTCCTGCTCAGATGAAGATGTTCCTTACCAGAATCGGTTTTGGCTCCAAAGTCATTATTACAGGTGATGCGTCTCAAAAAGACCTGTCTCCTGATGTTAAGAGCGGACTTGATGTTGCAACCGGCGTTTTAAAAAATATCGATGATATAGCATTTTGCAATCTTACAAGTGCCGACGTTGTAAGGCATCCTCTTGTTCAGAAGATCGTAAAGGCCTATGAGGACTACGAGAAAAAGGCTGCCAACAAAAAGGCGGTAAAAGAGATAAGAAAGAATGAA
>JAILOW010000056.1 GCA_024690635.1 Butyrivibrio sp. | reverse complement strand
CATTCACAACCTTCTTTCTCCCAAAAAGCATGTGGACAAGGTTTATGAGGCTCACCTTGCAAAAGAAATATCTGATGAGGATATACATAAGCTTGAAGCAGGCGTTGATATAGGAGATAAGAAAGACGACGGTTCTGCCTACTATACGCTTCCCGCAAAATGCGAAAGAGCAGGCTGCGATAGCAAAAACCGCCCTGTAATACTTCTTACAATTCATGAAGGAAGATTTCATCAGGTAAAAAGGATGCTTGAAGCTGTAGGCAATGAGGTCCTTTTCTTAAGGCGCCTTTCCATGGGAGCCATCAGTCTTTCGGATGATCTTCCCTGCGGTGAATACAGGGCATTAACAGATTCGGAAATAGAACTTTTGAAAAACAGGTAATGATATATGAATATGATAAATCTGGATGATTATGAAGCGGTAATATTTGATCTTGACGGATCACTGGTGGATTCCATGTGGATGTGGAAGGCAATTGATTTTGAATATCTAAGAAGCTTTGGGATCGATCCTCCCGAAACCCTTCAAAAGGACATCGGAGGAAGAAGCTTTATTGAAACAGCTGAATATTTTAAGGAAAGGTTCAATATCGAGGATTCCATTGAAGTTATTGGCGATACCTGGAACAAAATGGCCTGGGATAAATATACCAATGAAGTTCCTCTAAAGAACGGCGTAGACAGGTTTCTTGATGACTGTATGGATAAGGGGCTCCGACTTGGTATTGCCTCCAGTAATTCCACGGAGCTTATTGAACAGGTATTATGTTCTCATAACATAAAAGATAAATTTGAGAGTATAAAATCAGGTACCGAGATAAAGGTTGGAAAACCTGCACCTGATGTTTATCTGGCTGTTGCAAAGGAGCTTAACGTAGATCCTGATAAATGCCTTGTGTTCGAGGATCTTGTGGATGGCATAAAGGCAGGAAAAAATGCCGGAATGACTGTTGTTGCCGTAAGTGATGATTATTCAAGGCATAGTGATGATATTAAAAAAGAAATTGCAGATTATTATATAGAGGATTTCAGGGAATTATATGAAGAAAGTGTATAAAGGCGAATTTGGCTATATCTCATACAGAAAAAAAGTGGGAATGATAAGAACGGGAATATTTCTTTTTCTTGTACTTGTGACATTTATTATCGGTCTTATTTCATTCGGTTCACAGAAAAATGTTCTCAGCATTGTGGCTGCTTTGTTATGTCTGCCCACAGGTTGGAGCGCTGTAAACATGATAATGTTTATAAAATACAGCTCCTGCACTGAAAAGGACTATGAGAAGATTGAGAAGCACAAGGGAGATCTTTTCATGCAATATGACCATATAATCACATCCTATGAAAAGAACTACAAAGTATGTGCATCCACCGTTCTTGATAAGAACATCTGCTGTTATACGGATGACAAGGACTATGATCTTGCGGACTGCGAAAAGCACATCATGAAGATGATGGCGCAAAACGGATACGGAAGCTACAGTATCAAGATATTTGACAATATCGATAAGTTCTGCGAAAGGCTTGAGGGACTTGAGAAGCTTCGGGCAGAAAAAGGGATCGATCCCAAGACAATTGAAGATGCCTGGGTTCCCGGAACAACCCAGACTCCTGCGGGAGTTCTTTTATCCATTTCACTCTGATATATGAAGGTTTTACATGAAAGAAATATTGATCACGGAAAATGAAGCAGGTAAGAGACTTGATTCATTTTTAAAGAGCTATTTAAAAGAAGCCGGTTCCGGCTTTATTTACAAGATGCTCAGAAAAAAGAATATTACCTTAAACGGGAAAAAAGCTGAAGGAACCGAAAAGCTTTCCAAAGGTGACAGCGTTAAGATTTTCTTTTCAGATGAAACCTTTGAGAAGTTCAGGGGAAAGGCGGGCATTGAAGCAGTAAGTTTTAAAGGTACTTCCGGTAAGCTTGGAACGCTTCCTGTTATTTATGAGGATGAAAACATTGTTCTTGTAAATAAGCCTGCGGGAGTTCTTTCCCAAAAGGCTGATAAAAATGATGTTTCAGTAAATGAATGGCTTATTGATTATCTTTTAAATAATGGATCTGTTACGGCGGAAAGTCTTGAAACCTTCAGGCCTTCTGCCTGTAACAGGCTTGACAGAAATACCAGCGGGCTTATCATTTGCGCTAAAAACCTTGCAGGATCAAGAGTTATGAGCTCTCTCATAAAAGACAGGGAAGTGGAAAAATACTACAGAACGCTAGTGTCAGGCAAAGTTACTAAGAGCCTTAAGCTTACGGGATTTCTTTATAAAGATGAGGCTACAAACAAGGTAAATATAAAAAAAGAAGATCCCCAGGATGACAGGTATTCGTATATTGAAACGGAATATACACCTGTAGAGTTTTTTGCAGATAAAGATCTGACACTTCTGGAAGTAAAGCTCATTACCGGAAAGCCTCATCAGATCAGGGCTCATTTATCCAGCATAGGTCATCCTATTATCGGAGATGTGAAATATGGCGGAAAAAAGCTTGGAAGAAACAGCTATCAGCTTCTTCACAGCTACAGACTTGTATTTCCAAAGGTGATGCCTTCCGGATTTGAGCATCTTTCAGGTAAAGAGTTTATGGCAAAAATGCCCGATACATTTTCTAATATCATAGGAGATAAGTGATATGCCCACGTGGAAATCCAGGGGACTTAGAGGATCTACATTAGAGGAACTTATAAACAGGACCAATGAAAGATAT
>JAILOW010000034.1 GCA_024690635.1 Butyrivibrio sp. | reverse complement strand
GGGTAAAAGAGTCCTCTTTTACATTGGTATATGTATAGAGCTTGATGCTCTCGCCAACTCCGGGCATTCTGTCCATGGTGGATCCTGAGATATTGACATTTACTCCGACTCCTCCCACATCTATGACGGCATTGCCCTCTTCCATACTTTCAAGAATTCCGTTTACATAAGCGATCAATCAGATTCCCTCCCGGGCTGTAGAATGTAAATTTTGACCCTTTTTGCCTCACAGGATCAACAAATATTATTATAAAAAAAATGCGCACCCCTTACAAGAGTGCGCACCTTACTGTTATTATCAAATCCTGATCTCGTGGATCCAGCCCTTAGGAGCTTCAACAGTTCCCATCTGGATACCTGTAAGAGTATCATAGAGCTTTTTGATGACAGGTCCCATTTCATCCATGCCGTTCTCAAAGCAGATCTCTTTGCCGTGATCGTTGATCTTGCCTACAGGGCTGATAACTGCTGCTGTTCCGCAAAGTCCCATCTCAACAAACTCAGGAACCTCGGAAAGCTTAACAGGTCTCTCCTCAACCTTAAGTCCAAGGATCTCTTTTGCAACATATACGATGGACCTTCTGGTGATGGAAGGAAGGATGGAGTCTGTGTGTGACTTGGGAACTACAAGCCCTCCGTCCTTGGTTACAAAGATAATGTTTGCTCCGCCTGTCTCTTCGATATATGTTCTTGACTCAGCATCAAGATAAACATTCTCCGCAAAACCTTCCTCATGTGCTGTAACGATAGCATGAAGGCTCATTGCATAGTTAAGACCCGCCTTGATATTGCCGGTTCCGTGAGGAGCCGCTCTGTCAAAGTCGCTGATCTTTACAACGATGGGCTTAGCACCGCCCTTAAAGTAAGGACCTACGGGAGTTACGAAAATTCTGAACTGATATTCATCGGCAGGTTTAACACCGATAACATTGCCTGTAGCGAACATTACAGGTCTGATGTAAAGAGTTGCTCCGCTTCCGTAAGGAGGAACCCAGTCCGCATTGGCTGCAACAACCTCTTCCACAGCCTTGATGAATCTGTCCTCAGGAAATGCAGGCATCTCAAGACGCTTTGCTGAATCAACCATTCTGCTTGCGTTGAGGTCAGGTCTGAAGGTAACGATCTTGCCGTCCTCTGTTTCATAGGCCTTAAGTCCCTCGAAACACTCCTGTGCGTAGTGGAGAACACCGGCATCCTCGCTCAGTACCACCTTAGAATCCTCGGTAATGACGCCCTCGTCCCATTTGCCGTCCTTAAAGTTGGAGACGTATCTCTTGTCCGCAACCATATAAGAAAAACCGATATTTGCCCAATCTAAATTCTTTTTAGCCATACTGATCCCCTTCCGTAACTTTAGCACTTCAAAGCACTAACATATTAGATTACATTATAATCCATTATTCTTCAGAGTCAAGCTTATCTTCAGCCTTTGTTTCATCAGAATCCGATATTTCTTTGGAATCCTTGGCAAGCATGACCTTTTCGTTGATCACCTTGTGCACAAGATCGGGCTTTGATCTGAAAAGGTTTTTGATGTTGAACTGCTCAGGCTGTGAATTGAACCTGGTATTGTTTTTGTCGCTAAGAAGCTTGTACTCCCCGTTCTCAATGTAGGCAAGGTCGTAATAATCTCCGGTCTCCGGGCTTAAGCCTCTCTTTGAAAGGTAGTGCTTGGTAAGCCTTGATGCAAAGGCATAAATAACCGCAAAGATAGGCACTCCCACAAGCCATCCCACAAGTCCCCAGACTCCGCCGAAGAATGTAATTGCAAAGATAACCCAAAAGCTTGAAAGACCCGTGGAACCTCCAAGGATCTTGGGGCCAAGTACGTTACCGTCAAACTGCTGGAGCACGGTTACAAATATAAGGAACACCAAGGCTTTTATGGGATCGATCAGCACCAATAAAAGAGCGCCTGCTATTCCTCCGATATAAGGTCCAAAGAAAGGAATGATATTGGTAACACCAACTATCACTGAAATCAGCACGGGATATGCGATTCCAAGTATGAGGCAGCCAAAATAACAAATGATACCGATTATAAAGGAATCAAGTAATTTACCGCCGATAAAACTCTCAAAGGTGTGGTGAATCATTCTGAATCCGCCCACAACTTCGTTTGCAAAGCCGGGCTTAAAAAGTGCATAAGCAAGCTTTTTGCCTCTGGTGGTAAAACGCTCTTTTGAATTAAGAACGTAGATGGCAACAATGAGACCCACCACCAGATTAAAGATTATCTTAACCACAGTGACAAAGCTCTGTGATGCAACCTTCACAATGGTTGAGATCTGAGGAAGCCTGTCCATGATGTTCTTTTTAACAAAAGAACTGAGTGTGGCATAATATGCATCCAGCTGCGAATCGATAAGCTCCTGAAGCTCAGGGTTGTTATCAAGGAACATGTTGGAATACTCATCGATATTTCTGATGTATGAAGGGAAATTGTATACGATCTCCCTGATACTGCGGATCAGCTGAGGTATGATGACCATAAGCAGGCTGTAAATGATAAGTACGAATATCACCATGGTGAACAGTACCGCAAAGCCCCTCATCTGTCTGCGCTTTTTCCAGTTGGCACCTTCCGCAAAAGAAATGTCGTAGCCTCTTTTTCTGTAAATGGGCGCCAGTATCCTTGTTTCAATCCCATCCAAAAGAGGGATCAGGATATATGCGATGATAACGCCATAGATAACACTTGAAATCGATGCAAGTATCTGTTTAAAGGTCTTTACTATGGCCCCGCCGTCAAATATCACCAGATAGGCAAGCATGATAGCAACTGCCGTAAGAAAGAGAGTTACTCCCCAGGTTATTTGATTTTTACCGGGTTTTATCTTCATAATGTTTCCTCTTTTATTCCATCATTCCGTCAAGCACATATACAAGGCTGTCCAAAGCAGATACATCAAGGTCCTCTGCTCTTCCGCCGTCGCAGCTAGCGGCTACCGAAGGATCAAGAGGGATCCTGCCAAGGATATCAAGTCCTCTCTCGGCAGCATAGCTCTCAATACCGCTCTCACCAAATACATAAATAGGCTCGCCGCAATGAGGGCACTTCATGTAAGCCATGTTTTCCACAAGTCCAAGTACCGGAATATTCATCATCTTTGCCATGTTGATGGCCTTGTCAACGATCATCCCTACAAGCTCCTGAGGTGTTGCCACCACAATGATGCCGTCAACGGGAAGTGACTGGAACACGGTAAGGGGAACGTCACCTGTTCCGGGAGGCATGTCTACGAACATAAAGTCCACATCTCCCCAGTTCACATCTGACCAGAACTGCTTTACTATTCCTGCAATGACAGGTCCTCTCCAGATAACGGGATCTGTCTCGTTGTCCATAAGCATGTTAAGAGACATGATCTTCATGCCCTTTTCTGTTGTTGCAGGGATCATGCCGTTTTCATCGGCATAATTCATCTTGCCGATTCCAAACATCTTGGGAATTGAAGGGCCTGTGATATCAGCATCCATTATAGCTGTCTTGTAGCCCTTTTTATTCATGGCAACAGCGGATAAGCCTGTAACAAGGCTCTTTCCTACGCCTCCTTTTCCGCTAACGATTCCGATAACCTTTTTAACGTGGGTGTTTGCCCCGGGTGCAACCTTAAAGTTGTCCTCCATCTGCTTTTTAAAATCCGCAGGTGTCTTTTTATGACTGTCAGCCATATTTCTTTACTTCCTCTCCGTCGCCTAAATACGACTCTATAATATATCTGGGTCTGTTCTTGGACTCGAGATAGATCTTGCCGATGTACTCACCTATGACACCAAGAGATATCATGATAAGTCCGCCTATCGCCCAAACGGACAATACGGTGGTAGTCCATCCCGGTATAGTATGACCCGTAAAATATCTTACCAGACTGTAGATAAGCACAACTATGCTGACAAAAAAGATAAATACTCCAAGATTGGTGATCATCTTTATAGGCTTGGTACTAAGACTGGTGATACCCTCGATAGCAAAACTGAGCATCTTGCCAAGGGGATATTTGCTCTCCCCCGCAAATCTCTCAGCTCTTTCGTAGTAGACAACATCCGACTTAAAGCCAACCATGGGAACAATTCCCCTAAGGAAAAGATTGACCTCTCCAAACTCGGCAAGGGCAAAAAGAGCTCTCCTGCTCATAAGTCTGTAATCCGCATGGTTGTAAACCGTGTTGCCTCCGAGGGCTTTTATCAGCTTGTAAAAACTCTCAGCCGTAAAGCGCTTAAAGAACGTGTCTGTGGCTCTTTTGGATCTGACTCCGTAAACAACATCGCATCCATCGTTAAACTTGTCGATCATTTCCTCAATGGCTCCGATATCATCCTGAAGATCGGCATCCATGGAAATGGCAGCATCGCAAAGATCCTTCACCGTCATAAGTCCTGCCAGCAAAGCATTCTGATGGCCCATATTTCTTGACAGATTAAGTCCCTGAAAAATGGGATTTTCTTCGTGAAGCTTATTTATGATGTCCCAGGTGGAATCCGCCGACCCGTCATTAACAAACAAAATTCTGCTGTCCTTGGAAATCTTGCCTTTAGAGATAAGTTCTTCCATTTTTTCGCGAATGCGCAAGGATGTTTCGGGCAGAACCTCCTGTTCGTTGTAACAGGGAATGACACAGAACAAACGTCCCATAAAAACCTCCGATAAAATACGTACTACACTATAATAATACATTTTAACGAAATACGCCACCGCTGAGATGGCGGTGGCGCAGTAAAAATCAATGCTTTTTGTCATTTTGAATTGATGTAATTGATAAGACCTTCAGAATCGATGATCTTTTGCATGAAAGGCGGGAATGCCTGTCCCTTAAAGCTCTTTCCCGTGGTCTCGTCAGTGATGATGCCGCTGTCAAAGTCGATGCTCACGATGTCTCCTGCCTTGATATTCTCAGCAGCCTCTTCACATTCAATAATGGGAAGGCCGATATTTATGCTGTTTCTGTAAAAGATCCTGGCAAAGCTTCTTGCGATAACGCAGCTGATGCCTGAAGCCTTAATGGCGATGGGAGCATGTTCTCTTGAAGAGCCGCAGCCAAAGTTTTTGTCCGCAACCATAATATCGCCCTCATTTACCTTGTTTACAAAATCCTTGTCGATGTCCTCCATGCAGTGTTTTGCAAGTTCAGAAGCATCTGTTGTATTAAGATATCTTGCAGGGATGATGACATCCGTATCCACATTGTCACCGTACCTGAATACTGTTCCTCTTGCTGCTTTCATAGTTTTCTCCTCCTTATAATCCCAGTTCCGATGGCTGTGAAAGTTTTCCGGTTACCGCACTTGCGGCCGCAACCGCAGGAGAAGCCAGATAAATCTCTGAATCTATGGCGCCCATACGTCCAACAAAGTTTCTGTTGGTGGTGGATACGCATTTTTCTCCGGATGCAAGAACACCCATGTATCCGCCAAGGCAGGGTCCGCAGGTAGGTGTGGAAACAGCAGCTCCCGCCTCGATAAAGATCTTAAGAAGTCCCTCTTCCATTGCCTGCATGTATATTTTCTGAGTTGCAGGGATGATGATGCATCTGATTCCCTGTGCAACCTTTCTGCCCTTAAGAATTTCAGCAGCAACCCGAAGGTCTGCGATACGTCCGTTGGTGCAGGATCCGATAACCACCTGATCAATTGCCATATCCTCAATATTGTCAAAGGTGTGGGCATTTTCGGGAAGATGAGGGAAAGCAACCGTGGGAGTAAGGGCTGACAGGTCGATGGTGTATTCCTCGTCATACTCAGCATCCGCATCTGCTTCAAATATCTTGTACTCCTTACCGGGAGCGTGCTCTTTAAGGTATTCAATTGCAATTTCATCCACAGGGAAGATTCCGTTCTTGCCACCTGCCTCAATGGCCATGTTGGCAATGGTGAACCTGTCGTCCATAGAGAGGTTTTTGATGCCCTCACCCACAAATTCCATGGATTTATAAAGAGCTCCGTCCACTCCTATCATTCCGATGATATGAAGGATAACGTCTTTTCCGCTAACCCACCTGGAAGGCTTGCCTACAATATTGAACTTAATTGCGGAAGGAACCTTGAACCATGCCTTGCCCGTAGCCATTCCCGCAGCCATATCCGTAGATCCGATACCAGTCGAAAAAGCTCCGAGAGCGCCGTAGGTACAGGTGTGGGAATCGGCACCGATAATAAGATCTCCGGGTACCGTAAGACCTTTTTCAGGTAGCAGAGCATGCTCTATGCCCATCTGACCAACTTCGAAATAGTTGGTGATCTTGTTCTTTATTGCGAATTCTCTGACACACTTGCAGTTCTCGGCGGACTTAATATCCTTGTTGGGAACAAAATGATCCGGAACAAGTGCTATTTTATCCCTGTCGAAAACCCCTTCTTTAGTGAATTTGCCAAGTTCTTTGATTGCTACTGGACTGGTGATGTCATTGCCAAGCACCAGGTCAAGATCTGCCTCAATCAGCTGTCCTGCCTTGACTTCTGTAAGTCCGGCATGTGCAGCCAGGATCTTTTGGCTCATGGTCATTGCGCTCATACCTATCTCTCCTTAATTTTCATCAAAAATATTACAGTAAATATAGCATGATATTTTGAAATAATTAAGATGGTAAATTTAATCGTTTTTCTTGACCTTTTTTAACATAACTATGTAAGCGGCCGCAACGAGAACTCCGATAATGCTAAGGATAAGTCCTGATCTGAAGCCCTCAGGAGTGTATGTAACCCTGATATCATGGACTCCCTCGGATACGGGAATGGCCATAAGACCAAAGTCAGCCTTGAGTATTTCAGTTTCTGCGCCGTCCACTGTACAGCTAAAGCCTTCAGTAGCGGGAACAGAGAAGAACAAAAGCTTGTTTCCCTGAATGGGAGCGGTTTTAGCGGTAAATCCGTAAGTATCTGTCTCAAATACGCTGCAGGATGTAAGAGATCTCTTGGTACATTCTTTTGTAAGATCAAGATAACTCATCTCATCTTCCATTATATCCTCTGCAGTTATCTCTTCCATATCCAGGCTGTCGCCGTATTTTGCCGCATCTTTATCGGAAATGATAAGGCATCTTGTAAGATCATAGTCGTGCTCTTTTATCTCAAGGTCTTTCCACTCAGACTCGGTGATATATTTATCAAAAGTAAAGCCCATGGGAATGAAATTCAGGTTTTCAAATACATCAAAGCCGTTCTGATTGTAGGAAAATGCGTAACCTTCCGTTCCTTCATCATTGTAAAATACCCTGTTTTTGCTGATATCGGCATTTTCCATGTAGTATCTGGCCGAGAGAATAGCTCTCATACCGGGTCTGCTGACGGGAATATTGGTCTCAACAGTTCTTTTTATATCACCGGCGCCCTTCAAAAAGTCAAAGATCTCCGAAGGCACGGTACTGAGGAAACAGTGCACGGAAGGGATTCCCCAAACCATATCGTAGTTGGTGGAGGTTGAATCCACTTCTCCTCTGCAAAACTGCGACTGATCAACCTCTACGGTATTAAACAGCATCTGCTCCTGCCATTTTTTCTTGCCTCTCTCGCTTATGATGGAGCTTCCGTTTTTAATTGGAACAAAGGTTGAAAGAATGCAGGCTGCGATCACAATTCCAAGGATGATGACGTCTCTGTGGGTCTTTTTCTTTGTTATCCTGTTGCCCTTTTCTTTTACGGTTACTGTTCTTTTTGGAAGAACAAAGGCAATTATCAGAAGAGCAACCGATAATACAACGGTTCCCAAAAGATCTCTTACGAAAATGCTGTTGTTTTCGGTCATGTTAAGAAGTACCAGCTGTCCGTCATCATTGGTTGATGGCAGGAAATAGATGACCACAAACAAAAGGAAGTAAAGAACCGCAAATACTGCGCCCTTTTTAAACTGCTCCGTCTTGCCTCTTTCTATCACCTGAGCTGTCATAAGGCACATCAAAAGAACCGGCATATAATACCATCTTGCGTAGTATGCGCTGTTAAAGAAGGAAAATGATGAATTGAACACAGGGATAAGGGCTATAACAAGGAAAATCAAAGCCATTGTCTTTTCCCAGTTTCCCTTCTTTTTATTCATCAGGAAATATGCAACCACGCCGGATACGCCAAACAGCGGAATATATGCAGCAAGAGATGCATTCTTTACAGTACCTGTATAAAAGAGTGTTCCCTTTCCTATAATGTCGGGAAGCATGGCAAGGGACTTGAAAATATCCCAGATCAGCTTTTCGCTGGGATATACCAGCATGTTATAACCGGTAATAAAGTTCTCAAGTCTTGAGTTGCCCTTAAGCCCCGCAAAGGCCTGAAGAAGGAAAAATCCGGAGATAACAACTCCCAAAAGCCCTGCAAGCACCGCTCTTGCAAGCATAACAGCTGTTACATTCTTTTTATTTTTCCTTGCGTATCTGACAACGAAATAGATTGCAAAGAAAACCACCTGTCCGAAGAAGAAATAGTAATTCACCACAGACATATAGGCAGTGATAAGTGCAAATCTGATAAAGGGTTTTCCGGAAAAAGAAAGCTTTGCCTCGTCTTTTTGGTCATCCACCGCCATGAGATCCTCAAAAAGCAGCAAAAACAGCGGGAAGAATGCCACAGAATCCGTGAAATGGTTAAATACTATATTGCATGCGTTAAAGCCGGAAAAAGCATAAAGATAACCGCCTATCATGGCATATACATATCTGCCCACGTATCTTTTGATGTACAGATAAGCACAGGTTGCCGCAAAGGCATATTTAAGAGCCATAAGAAACGGCATCAGATAAGGGATAGCTCCCTCGGGGAAAAGAACCGTGATCCAGAAAAAGGGGCTTCCCCACAGATAGAAAGAAAAGTCGCCCGCCATGGTACCGCCAAGGTCCACATTCCAGTTCCAGAAAAGCTCTCCGCTTCTGATTGCTCTGTGTGCCAGGATATAAAAGGGCACCTGCTGAACGTTATAGTCGCCGTAGTAAAAGAAAGGAAGTCCTCTTTTTATGAAAATGGGAAGGACCGCCAGGATATACATTAAAAAAGAGCTTGCAAACATTATGGCCGAAGTGTACATTTTACCGACCTTTGCGCTCTCTAACTCCTTGGAATATTTAGACTTTTTTTCTGACATAAAGATTCTACCTCAACAAAATTAAATAAGAGAGCCATTTTCCATTCAGAAAAGGCTCTCTTAATATTAGTCTATATATCGTATTTTTTCAACGAATTTAGTTGTTGATGAGCTTGTCGGACTCATTGTTCCAGCTGTAGAGTTTTCTGATCTCAGCACCGATCTTCTCTGAAGGATGCTCAGCGTGAAGCTTTCTCATAGCCTGGAAGTGTACCTGACCACCTGCCTCAGACATATCAAGAAGGAACTCTTTTGCAAATGTTCCGTCCTGGATATCTGCAAGGATCTTCTTCATTGTCTTCTTGGTCTCATCTGTGATGAGCTTGGGTCCTGTTACGTAATCACCGTACTCAGCTGTGTTGGAGATTGAGTATCTCATTCCTGCAAAACCTGACTGATAGATAAGGTCTACTATGAGCTTCATCTCGTGAACACACTCAAAGTATGCATTTCTGGGATCATAGCCTGCCTCAACAAGTGTATCGAAGCCTGCCTGCATAAGTGCGCATACACCACCGCAAAGAACAGCCTGCTCACCAAAGAGGTCAGTCTCTGTCTCAGTTCTGAATGTAGTCTCAAGAAGACCTGCACGAGCGCCGCCGATACCTGCGCCATAAGCAAGGGCAAGGTCAAGAGCCTTTCCAGTTGCATCCTGCTCTACTGCTACAAGACAAGGTGTTCCCTTTCCTGCCTGATACTCGGAACGAACAGTATGTCCGGGAGCCTTGGGTGCGATCATGGCAACGTCAACATCCTTGGGAGCCTTGATAAGTCCGAAGTGTACATTGAAGCCGTGAGCGAACATAAGCATGTTGCCGGGAGCCAGGTTGGGCTCGATGTCCTCTTTGTACATCTTGGCCTGCTTTTCATCGTTGATAAGGATCATGATGATGTCAGCCATCTTGGCAGCCTCTGCGGTGTTGTAAACCTTAAGTCCCTGAGACTCAGCCTTGGCCTTGCTCTTGGAACCCTCGTAAAGGCCGATGACAACGTTGCAGCCTGAATCCTTGAGGTTCAGAGCATGAGCATGACCCTGTGAACCGTAACCGATAATAGCAATAGTCTTACCCTCTAAAAGTGAAAGATTACAATCTTCCTGGTAAAAAATGCGTGCTTCCTGTGACATGTGTTTTTCCTCCGTTTATTCTTTTTATTCTAAATTTGAAGTTATCAAAATAACAACCTTATTCATCCAGATATATTACGTTCTCGGTACCTCTGCCAAGGCCTGCGATACCTGTCCTTGCAAGCTCGAGGATCTCATAGCCCTCAAGAAGGCGAAGGAATGCATCGATCTTGGACTGGTTACCTGTGATCTCGATAATGAGACTGTCGGGGCTTACATCCACAATGTTTCCTCTGAAGATATTGGCTGTAGCCAGAATGCTCTGTCTCTTGTCTGCAGCTGCTCTGACCTTGACCATTGCAAGCTCTCTGTATACCGAATCCTCGGGAAGAAGCTCATGAATATCCCTGACGTCCACAAGCTTGGCAACCTGTTTCTCGATCTGATCAAGTATCACATCATCACCGGATGCCACAATGGTGATCCTGGTAAATCTGGGATCTGCGGTAACTCCGGCGGTTATGCTCTCAATGTTATAGCCTCTTCGGGAGAAAAGACCTGATATTCTTGAAAGAACACCTGATGTGTTATCAACCAAGAGCTGAAATACTTTTTTTTGCATTTTTACATCTCCTGTATCGGGTTTAAACTCAGTAATCATCTAATAACTTTTGCACTTTAAAGTGTTAATAAATATATCTGATCATTACCGTTTTTTTAACCCTTTTTTATGATATTTTCCTGTAAAAATCACTGATTTATATCAAATTATAGCATGAATGGGTGCTCTGTCAACAAAAATTTCTTTTTA
>JAILOW010000201.1 GCA_024690635.1 Butyrivibrio sp. | reverse complement strand
GAGGGTGCGGACAAAAATTTGGACAAAATGAAGGAGTTCGCATCATGTACACACTAGACCAGAAACAGATGGCTATCGATACCTTTCTAAAACTCAGAAGTCACAGAAAAACAATCAGACTACTTGGTTATCCAGGATCTCGTAACACACTAAGACAATGGATAAGAGAGTTTGAAGATAATGGAAAGCTTAATGAACCACAATACAAAAGCAGGGTACCAAAATTCTCTAATGAACAAATAAAAAAAGCAGTTGACCATTGGTTAAATAATGGTATGAATGTAGCCTTTACTTGTAGAGAACTAGGCTATCCAAGCCATAGTGTTTTAACAAAATGGCTTGATGAGCATATTCCAACCAGAGCCCAATCAGCACTAAAGGGTTCAACTCTTAGAAAATATTCGTATAATGATAAGGTGGTTGCCTCAATACGACTTACTTGCAGAGAAGGAACAGCCTTGGAAGTTGCTCAAGATATAGGTGTAAGTGCTAGTTCTCTCTATAAGTGGAAAAACCAACTAATTCCAATGGGAGAACGTTTCAAAATGGACACCAAGCTTTCTACTTACGAAGATTTATCCACTCAAGTATCCGATCTTGAACATCAAGCAATGCTATTGAAACAACAGGTTCATAGATTACAGCTTGAAAAAGACGCTCTCGAAAAGGCAACTGAGCTAATAAAAAAAGCAAAGGGCATCAAATTACAAACATTACCAAATTGCGAAAAGGCAATAATAATTGATGCCCTCAGAAATGATTATTGCCTAAAAGAACTTTTAGAACTTATGAATATCTCTAAAAGTAGTTATTTTTATCAACATAGCATACAAAAAAAGCCTGAAAAATATGCTGTTATAAGAGAACTTATAACTAGTATTTTTTCTGAATCTGGAGAAACATATGGATACCGTCGTGTTCATGCAGTATTAAAGAGAAGAACTATAACTGTTTCCGAAAAAGTAATTCGAAGACTAATGAGGGAAGAAAGGCTTACTATCAAAAAGGTAAGAATAAGAAAATACAGTTCATATCAAGGTGAAATCTCAGAGGCTGTCCCTAACATTATCAATCGTAATTTCAGAGCTTCAGCACCTAATGAAAAATGGCTAACAGATATTACTGAGTTTCACATCCCTGCCGGAAAAGTATATTTATCACCAATTATTGATTGCTTTGATGGCCTGCCAGTTGCATGGACTATTGGAACAGCGCCGAATGCAGAGCTTGTAAATACAATGCTTGATATAGCTATTGAAAACATGCCTGAAGGTGTTCATCCAATCATTCACACAGATCGCGGAGCTCATTACAGATGGCCGGGTTGGATTGACCGGATGGAGAATGCGGGGCTCACTCGATCAATGTCTAAAAAAGGTTGTTCTCCTGACAATGCAGCTTGTGAAGCATTCTTTGGTCGCCTTAAGAATGAAATGTTTTACAATCATTCATGGACATATACATCTATCGATGAATTTATTGATATATTAGATAACTACATACGTTGGTATTCAACGAGTAGAATAAAAATGTCACTTGGAGCCATGAGCCCAATTGAGTATAGACGTTTTCTTGGATTAATTGCTTAGTCCAAGAAAACGTCCGCACCCTCAGTGGATCAATTTTACTTGACAATCAACAAGGGGAATACTATTTGGTGTAAAATTTTCATTTGCGCTTACGGTGCCTTAATACCGTGCTCTTCCAGGAGTTTGCGGAGAGAGGCGTTCTCATCTTCGAGTGTATCTACCTTCTCCTTCAATCGTTCAACATACATCTCATGTTCCTGGCGTTCTCTGATGACTTTACGGACATTGTAGTCCTGATTGGCAAGAAATATAGATTCAGCAGTTGCAGACATGAATTCGTTATTCTGTGCTACCATCTTCAGTTCCTCCCATGTAGATGCTTTAAAGACCTTGGCCCATTTATCGATACCATAGGCTCTGTCTTCATCTGTTGCCAGTTCTGTGTGATTTAATTGTACCACGCAGAGATTTAGCTTACTAGAGTAGAGATAGCCGTCTTTTTCGTTCCTTAGCTGATATCTTCCGCAGAATTCCGGATGATCATCGAAGAGATTAAAATCAAGAAATCCTATCTGATAAATGCTTTTGACTTGTTCATAATCTTCTCCCACAGACAGTGAATCAAATTCCCTGCAGAGATAGACTACCGATCTTTCCGGCCAGTCCTTGTTGTTCTTAACCTGCATCTCAAGATCTAGTTTTGTGTCATCGTTTAACAGTACTCTTACATCCATTCGGATCTCTTTATCCGAGATGTGTTCTCCCGGATTGATGGGATTGAGGACGACGACATCATCAATCTCTTCCTCCTGAAGACGAAGGATGCTCATGACCAGGCCCTTAAGCGCAGGCTTACTCTTTTGAAGTACCACGCGGAACATGTAGTCTACCGTCATGCCGTACTCGATGGGGCCGGTGGCATTCTCATAATTTAGTTTTTCATTGTACAAACAAAATACCTCCTTGTTGTTTGATAAAATATGTTGAAATCCAGCCCATGGCAGAACGCCGGGCCGTTTCTTGAACGTGGAAGAACTCCACGAAAAATGATTATACCAGCCAAATCTTAAGATTTACCGTCGAAATTTCTTAAGTTTTCTTAAGAAATTCAGTTTGGAAATATCGTGCGGCGATGGGTTATAATGGGAAAAGATATGAAAGCGGAAAGGGCTGAAATGCTATGAATATAGAGCTGATACGAAGCGACAGGAGGTCGTTGTCGATAGAGGTCACAAGTGACATGCGGGTGATCGTAAGAGCGCCAAAGCGCCTTAGTGTCAAAGAGATAAACAGGTTCATCGGAGAAAAGGCAGATTGGATAGACAGAAGCCTTAAGAAGATGGAAGCCAGGAAAAAAGCAAGTACAGACGCAGGTGGAGACAATGCGGGTGACGGGAAAGGCATGGATGTGGGATCACTGTCCAAACAGGAAGTGAGCCTTCTTATGGACAAGGCCAGAAGCGTCATTCCCGCAAAGGTTCACAGATATGCTGCGCAGATGGGGGTTACCTACGGAAGGATCACCATCAGAATGCAAAAAAGCAGGTGGGGAAGCTGTTCTGCAAAGGGAAATCTGAACTTTAACTGTCTGCTTATGAAGATGCCTGATGAGATCATTGATTATGTGGTGGTACATGAGTTATGCCATAGAAAAGAGATGAATCATTCGCCGAGATTCTGGGCGGAGGTGGAGAAGGTGATACCGGATTATAAGGACAAAAGAAAAAGACTGAAGGAGATCAGTCTTTCCTAGCGTTTTCGCGTTGTCGTTGTCTTGCGGCATCCATTCTGCGTTTGATCTGAATGTTTTTGGAAATGTGGTATATGCCCACCATAAAGATGAATCCAACCACAAGCGCGCCGCAAAGAACATCAACAGATAGAAAAGGAGTTATTCCGATCAGGGCGCCCATCAGGATAACGGCAATGCCGGCTGGAATGTGAGCCTGTTGAACGGTGGTGCCGTCTCTGTGAAGATAGCCATAGACGAGCATAGATAGTCCCACGAAAATAATTAGAGCGCTTGCTGTCAGCATACCTTTTATGACGTTATGAGTGGCGGGCATCGATGGAACTCCTTTGGTCGCTTTTGTAGACATTATAGCATCTGGGGAAAGGGGTGGCAATGAGATGGGGCGAGAGACAATGAGCTGCGCAAGAGAAACGGCAACGCCGTTTCTCGTTCGCGGGCATTCGCCCTATATAAATAAAAAAGGAAACACTTTAGTGTGAGCGAGCTCCCACATTGTGTTTCCTTTTTATTTATGCACAGCTCATTGCTTTCGCGCAAAAAGAAAGTACCATCCCCGTAGGATATACCTACGAAAACAGTACTCGGCGTGCACCGCCAGGGTCTCGAACCCTGGACAACCTGATTAAGAGTCAGGTGCTCTACCAACTGAGCTAGCGGTGCGTTTATATATCTCAACGTCAATTCTTGACGACAAAAAATATCTTACTACGGGTTGAAAAGAAATGCAAGCACTTTTTTAAAATTTTTTTAAAAAACTTACAAAAAAGTTGGAAAAGCGGATAAATCTGCGTTTTCATCGTACTTCATTTATGGTAAATTATGTTATGGAATAAATCAATATAATATAAGAAAGAACTCAATTTACAAATATGGATCGTTTGATTTTTGATACACATGCTCATTATGATGATGAGCAGTTTGATGAGGACAGAGAGCAGCTCCTGGCATCCATGATGGCCGGCGGGATCGGAACTATAGTAAACGTTGGAGCGAGCATAGCTACATCGAGAAGTTCCCTGGAGCTGGCTCATACACATGACTTTATCTACGCTGCGGTGGGTGTACATCCCAGCGAGGTGGAGGAGCTTGACGAGGACAAGATCGAGCTTTTACGTGAGTGGAGCGAGGACAGCAGGTGCGTTGCTATCGGAGAGATAGGCCTTGACTATCACTGGCCTGAGCCGGGCAGGGAACTGCAGCAGAAATGGTTTGTGAGGCAGCTGGATCTTGCCAGGCAGCAAAGGCTTCCGGTTATCATTCATTCAAGGGATGCAGCCGAGGACACAATCCGCATAATGCGGGAGCAGCATGCTGAGGAGATTGGCGGAGTGGTCCACTGCTTTTCTTATTCCAAAGAGGTCGCAAAGCAGTGCCTGGACATGGGATTTTACATAGGAATGGGCGGAGTTCTCACTTTTAAGAACGGCCGTAAGCTCCGGGAGGTTCTGGAGATAACCCCCATGGACAGAGTACTTATTGAAACGGATTGCCCGTACCTTGCGCCCGAGCCTAACAGAGGCCGCAGAAACAGCTCTTTATACCTGCCCCATGTGGTAAAAGAGATGGCGAATATTAAGGGGATCAGCGAGGATGAGGTTATAGACATCACCGCGAAAAACGCAAGACGTATGTACAACATAGAGGAAGCCTGAAAGAGGAAGGTTTATGGCATATTTGGGAAACAGCGCCCGTACCAGAGAGGTTCTTCAAAAGTACAATATGAGCGCAAAGAAAAAGTTCGGACAGAATTTCCTGATCGACGGAAATGTTCTGGAAAATATAGTTGAGGCAGCAGGCGTTAACAGTAAGAGCTGTGTGCTTGAGATTGGTCCCGGAATCGGAACCCTGACCCAGTATCTGGCAGATTCTGCAAAAAGAGTCATCGCAGTGGAGATAGACAAGTCTCTGATGCCGGTGCTGGCAGACACTCTTTCGGAGTACGACAACGTAACCGTTATAAATGAGGACGTTCTGAAGGTGGACATAGCCGCACTTGCGCAGGAGTATAACCAGGGCAAGCCCATGAAGGTTGTGGCGAACCTGCCCTACTACATCACCACTCCCATTATCATGAAGCTCTTTGAAAGCGGCGCGCCCATTGAGAGTATCACGGTCATGGTTCAGAAAGAGGTGGCTGATCGAATGGTGGAGGGGCCCGGCAGCAAAGACTACGGTTCACTGTCCCTGGCGGTTGGCTATTATGCGGAGACTGAGGCTGTCTGCGATGTGCCGCCCAGCTCTTTTATCCCGCAACCGGGTGTCGGCTCTGCTGTGGTAAGGCTTAGTAAATATGACAAGCCAAAAGTCAGCGTATCTGACGAGAAATACATGTTTGAGATCATCAGGACGTCTTTTAACCAGAGGCGAAAGACATTGTCCAACTCTCTTTCAAACAATCCTGCTTTGCGGGTTTCAAGAGATGATGTTCAAAAAGCTCTCTCACAGATGGGGATCGATGAGAGAGCAAGGGGCGAAACCCTTAGTCTTTCTCAGTTTGCACAGCTTGCGGATATTTTACAAAGAAGTGACGCTATGTTAAACTAACTACTAGATATAGTATTTTTGGCACCAAAGAGGTGGATATTTTGGATAAAGTCGAATACAAAATTCGAGCCGATGAAATAAAGGCTTTGATTGGGGAAGGCAGATTTGCCGAAGCTGTCAGGATCGCGGACACTATCGACTGGAAGCGTGTAAAGAGCGTATCCATGTTGTGTACCATCAGCGACCTGTATAAAATAAACAGACGCTATGAGGAGAGCAGAGATGTTCTTTTGATGGCCTACGACAGGCACCCTACGGGACGTGCCATAGTTTATTCTCTCTGTGAACTTGCAATAAAGATGGGCGAGTTCGTGCAGGCAGTTGAGTATTACAAGGAATTTGTCAGGATCGCTCCCAGAGATACAGGGCGATATATTCTTCAGTACAAGATCTACGAAGCTCAGGAGGTCAGCCTTGAGGAGCGCATTGCCGTCCTTGAGGAGTTCAAAAAACACGATTACAGAGAGAGGTGGGCGTACGAGCTTGCTTATCTCTATCACCGCGTGGGCCTTACAACAGAGTGCATAGAGGAATGCGACGAGATGTTCCTCTGGTTCGGCGAGGGCAGATATGTTATGAAGGCCCTTGAGCTGAAGGCGCTTCATGAGCCTCTTTCCCCTGAACAACAGGACAGATACATGAGATACAAGCAGAACCATGGCGGCATGGTGGATGCTTCTATTGTGTCGGAAAAAGATGAGGTGGGTAAGGACGAGACCAGAACCATCGAGATCAAGCAGCCCACAAAAGAGATGCCTCCCATCACCGATGAGGTTATTGCAGCCTACAACAACGGAGAGCTGCAGCCTGAAGCTGAGGAGGATTTTGGCGAAACCAGAGAATTCGTGCCCGGAGAGGAGGGCTTTGGTCCTATTGTAGAGGAAGAGCCTGCCGACGATACCGGATTTATTGAGGGCGGGGATACGACAGTGTTTGCCCCTGTGGCTGATACGACACCCGTGACCGATACAGCACCTGTGGCAGAGGAACCTGCGCCGGTAGAGCAGCCCGACAGAGATCTCGATGAGATCGTATATCCTCATATTACTGAGATAAAAGAGCCTTCTGTGGATGTAAGTGCATTCAACACCATGAACCTGCAGGAGACTATTGCAGAGAGCCTCAGACAGGTGATCGGAGACGATTACAAGCCCATGGAGGGCGAAGAAGAGGCGGCAGAAGAGCAGCAGCCCGAACTTCAGCAGGGCGTTCAGCCCATTACTGAGGAGATCTTCGAAGATGACGAGGACCTCCCGGAGGAAGCCCCTGCCCCCGAAGGTATGCAGGAAGTGTTCTTTAACACTTCGCCCAAGATGGGTATAGAGATAAAGTATGGCGGAAACGGCCCTATTCTCGGAGAGGCTAAATTTGATACTGAGAATGAGCCGGAAAAAGAGCTTGAGACTGAGAATGAGACTGAGCCTGTAGAGGAAGCTGTGCAGGCTCCTGTGACTCAAGTGATCACTCCTCAGGCAATTCCTCTTGAGGATGAGGTTCCGGGAGCGGTAATCCATCCCAACGCCAATTACAAGATGCATAATCATTTCGAGAGCATGCTGTCTCAGGAGTACGACGGCCAGATCAGTATGGCTGTAGAGCCTGAGCCTATGGTTGAAAAACAGATCACAGGCCAGATCAGCATCGATGAATATATGCAGAACTGGGAGGATTTCAAAAAGACCCAGCAGGAAAAGCAGCTTGAGAGAGTTAAAAAGCTTGTTGCCCAGGAAACAGGCGACATGTTTGCCGACTTTGACGAAAAGACCAAGGCCGGACTTCAGGAAAAGATAGAAAAAGCCATAGAAGATGCCATGAAGCAGGAAAGACACGACAAGGCATCAGGAAGAGGCGACTGGTCAAGAACCAATGAAGATGTGATAAACGAGGCAGTAGCCGGCGTAGTCGGGGAGGAAGCTCCTGAGTACGACGACCCCGACGCTCTTTTGCCTGAAGAGGATGAAGAGCCCGAGACCGAGGCTGCACCTGCAGAAGAGGCTGCTACAGATGTAGTCAGCGAGGAGATCCTTCCTGAGGAAGAGGAGACTTCTGAAGCTGAGGAAACAGCTGAAGAAGCTTCTGCCGATGAAGAGGCTGCTGAGAAGCCTGAGAATGCGGCTCCTGAAGAAGGTACAGCAGAAAAATCTGCTGAGGAAGAAAACGCAGCAGAAGAATCCGATGACGAGGAATCTTCAGAAGACGAAACAGATTCCGAAGATGCAGAGGAAACAAAAAAATCCGGCGAAGCCAAAGAAGAATCCGGGGCTGAGGAGCCTGAAAAAGCACCTGACAGCGCCGATGCCAAGGCTGCACGCAAAAAGCATGGCGGCAAAAAGCATATCGGAAACAGAGAGCTTGAAGAGAGAGTCCGCACCATGACTCCTGAGGAAAAAGAGCTCTTTGGACCTTACATACATCACAAAAAATCAAGAAGACAGATCATCAACGCCATCGACAACCTTAGCATGGATGCCTTCTCAGGCAATGCCATCGTAACAGGCGAAGAGGGCGCAGGCACCGTGAATCTTGCAAAGGGCCTTATCAAGGCAATGCAGGCATCCGATTCCAACTTCAGCGGCAAGGTTGCCAAGATCACGGCCAACACTCTTAACAAAAAGAGCACCGCAAGCATCTTTGACAAGCTTGCAAACGGAGCTTTGATCATTCAGAGGGCAGCAGATCTTGAATCCGAGACGGTGAGCGAGCTACTTAAGATTCTTCAGCAGGAGAACAAGGGCCTTGTCATCGTCATGGAAGATAACAAAGAGGACATGGACAGATTCCTTGACAAGAATCCTTCTCTGAAACAGAGCTTTAACGTAAGAGTTGATATTGAGGCTCTGGATGACGATTCACTTGTGGCATACGCAAGGCAGTACGCTCTTGAAAAGGAATACACCATCGACAATCTTGGTATTCTGGCGCTTCACACCAGAATTTCCGAGAGGCAGACTCTGGACCACGATGTAACGGTATCCGAGGTAAAAGACATTGTGGATGATGCCATTTACTATGCAGAGAAAAAGAGCGTTGGGCATCTGATGGATGTAATCGTAAATAAGCGTTTTGATGAAAATGATATGGTAATTCTGAGAGAAAAAGATTTCATGCACTGATATTATTTGCAGGGGGAAAAATATGAGTCAAAGAGTTTTTATTTCAGAAGACGACGAATATCTCTTCGGGCAGGGAACTCATTATGAGATCTATGAAAAGCTCGGAGCGCACCCTTCTGAGGAAAAGGGCAAGAAGGGCTACTTTTTTGCGGTGTGGGCACCAAACGCAGCGGACGTGTGCGTTGTGGGTGGCTTTAACAACTGGGATGAAAATGCCCACAGAATGCAGAAAGCCAAAACCGGCAGCATCTGGACACTGTTTATTCCCGGCGTGGGAGTAGGTGAACTCTATAAATTCCTCATTACCACCCAGGACGGCCGCAAGCTTTACAAGGCTGATCCCTATGCCAACTTTGCGGAGCTTCGTCCCGGCAATGCTTCAAGGACTGCGGACATTTCCGGATTTAAGTGGTCGGATACCAAGTGGTATGAGAATCAGAAGGGAAAAGATGTAAAGAAACAGCCTCTTGCCATTTATGAGTGCCATATCGGTTCCTGGATGAAACATCCTGACGGAACAGAGGACGGTTTTTACACCTACAGGCAGTTTGCCGACAGAATCGTTGAATATCTCAAAGAGATGAAATATACCCATGTGGAGCTCATCGGAATCGCAGAGCATCCCTTTGACGGATCCTGGGGATATCAGGTTACGGGCTACTATGCTCCCACCTCCCGCTACGGCGAGCCCACAGACTTTATGTACCTTGTAAACAAGCTTCACAGAAACGGCATCGGAGTTATCCTTGACTGGGTTCCCGCGCATTTTTGTCCCGACGAATTCGGACTTTCCTGCTTTGACGGACAGTGCATTTACGAGCATCCCGATCCAAGGAAGGGCGAGCACCCCGACTGGGGCACCAAGATCTTTAACCTTGAAAAGAATGAGGTAAAAGACTTCCTCATCGCCAATGCTTTTTACTGGATCCGCAAGTTCCATGTGGACGGACTGAGAGTGGACGCTGTTGCATCCATGCTTTATCTTGACTACGGCAAAAAGGACGGACAGTGGGTTCCCAATAAATACGGTGACAACAAAAACCTTGATGCCATTGAGTTTTTCAAGCACTTAAACAGCATTATCAAAAAAGAACATCCCAATGTCCTTATGATCGCAGAGGAGTCCACGGCATGGCCCAAGGTAACAGCTCCCGCGGAAGAGGACGGCCTTGGATTTACCTTCAAGTGGAATATGGGATGGATGCATGATTTTTGCGAATACATGAAGCTGGACCCTTACTTCAGACAGGGCGCCCACTACATGATGACCTTTGCCATGAGCTACAACAGCTCCGAGAGCTACATCCTGCCTCTTTCACATGATGAGGTGGTGCACCTTAAGTGCTCAATGGTTGAGAAGATGCCCGGCTACAAGGTTGATAAATACGCCAACCTTCGTGTGGGCTATACATACATGTTCGGACATTCCGGCAAAAAGCTGCTCTTTATGGGACAGGATTTTGGTCAGGAGAGGGAATGGAGCGAGAAAAGAGAGCTTGACTGGTTCCTTCTTGGAGATGAGCTTAACAGAGGCATGAAAGCCTATGTTGGCAAGCTCCTTGAGATCTATCGCAAATATCCCGCCATGTACGAGGTTGATTCCGACTGGGGCGGATTTGAGTGGATAAACGCCGACGATAAAGAGCGCAGTATCTACAGCTTCTACAGAAGAGCCGAGAATGGCAAAGACAATATTCTCTTTGTCCTTAACATGACACCCGTGGAGCGTAAGGGCTTCAAGATCGGTGTTCCCTTCGAAGGAACCTATACTCACATTCTTGACAGTGCGAAAGAGTGTTTTGGCGGACAGGGCAGCAATATTGAGGACAAGATCACAGCGGTCAAGGGTCTTTGCGATTACAGGGATTACAGCCTTACCTTTGATCTTCCGGCCTACGGAGCAGAGGTGTTTGTATTCCAGAGCCCGGGCGCAAAAAAAGGAAAACTAAAGTAATAGGCGGCTATAGCCGAAATAGAAGGTGACGGAAAAAACCGTCACCTTTTTTTCGTTTACTTATACAATGAGGTGCATTTATGAGCATTAACTTTCAGGCTGTAGCCGGTCAGAAAGCTGACCGCGACGTGATTCTTTCAGGCATGGAGGCCGATGGAAGGATAATGGCAAGCCCCTCTAAGGGCGCCGGAAAAGAGAGCGAGCAGGTGGTTGCCACCTTGAACGGAAGTCTTTTTTCCGACAATACATACGCAAAGCACGCAAGAAGTGCGGAAGATATAAATAATCTGGCACAGAACACGGATGTGGCAGCCAGACATAATTTTATGGCTCTTTTATCAAACACACTCTCCGAGGAGGATTATTCCAAGGCCATGGAGAATGGGTTTGATCTCAAGGATCTAAATAGCGAAGACACTGTGAACATCGTTGATAAGATCAAGGGTGCTCTTTTGACTGCAGGTGTGGAGATTGCAGGCTTTAATGATGATCTCAGCGCCGAAAAGCTTCAAAAGATCACAGGTTCAGACACCCTTGGCCGCGCTATCGCAAATTCTTTCCATGAAAACGACGTACCGGTGACTCCTGAAAATGTAAGAAGCGCAAAGACTGCCTATGAGCAGATCGCAGACATTACAAGTCTTGGGGACAGTTCGGTAAAGTATATGGTTTTAAACAACATGTCTCCTACTATTGAGAATGTCTATTTTGCAGCGCATTCCACCAATGGCAGGGATCTTTCAGGGCGTGGCTTTTATGCCCAGGAGACAGGCGGCTACTATGCCCAGAAGGCTGACAGCTATGACTGGGAGCAGCTTGATCCCCAGATAAACAAGGTAATTGAAGAAGCCGGTTGCAGCGTTTCGGATACAGCCGTTAAAGACAATGCAAAGTGGATGGTTGAACAGGGGATCCCTCTTACAGCAGAGAACCTGACTGCAGCAAATACCATCAAGAACATAAAGTTCCCTATCTCCGAGGAGCTTGCAGCCAAGTCGGTTGCAGCTGCTGTTTCAGATGGCAAAAGAGCTATCGACGGCGATCTTTCCGATCCTGTATCCAATCTGTACAGGGCAGCGAAGCTTGTGGAAGAGACCAATGCCATAACAGATGACAACCTGAATGGAACCATCATCTCCGGAAAAGAGCTGACTATCAGAAACATGTCTGCTTCCTATTATTCTGCAGGAAGTCAGGAGATCGCAGAAAGCGACGAAAGGCTTATAAAGGCAAGAATACAGCTTGAAGAAGTAAGACTTGTTATGACCACAAGGTCCAACAAATTCCTTTTGGACAGCGGATATTCCATAGATACTGCTCCTATGGAG
>JAILOW010000200.1 GCA_024690635.1 Butyrivibrio sp. | reverse complement strand
ATCGCGAATTCCTTCGGCTACCTGCCCCTGACGGACCACACCACGCTCGGGAATTTCCTGGAGAATGAGAACCATAGCGTCGTCTCCATGCTGTCCAACGTCTGGCACGAAGTTGAAGACGGCGGCGACCACCGTTGATATTTTAGAGCGATAAAGCGCCATGAAAATAATAAAAAAGGAGCAGCAAAACCACTCCTTTTATACTCAAAACCGGGTTATGAATCCCAGTCGCAGTCGTAATATCTCTTTGCTGCGATCTGTCCGTCCTTGTCATAGATGATGATCTGCATCTGGGAATTGTAGTGTTCTTCCATATCAAGGAGATTGTTGTCGTAGTCTCCGTCAGGATAAAGACCTGCAAAGTCCTTTACTCCTATGTACTCGGCGCTTCCTGTGGGAAGAGATACCTTTGCATCCTGCTGCTCTCCCACTGCTTCATAGATTCCGGCACTGCCCTCCCTACTGTTTCTTACAAGAAGGTAGGGGCCTTTTTCTTCTTTTGCTGCCTGTATTCCATCTGATGATGCGATCTTGCCAAGCTGCCTTACTATGTAGTCATCTCCGAAAGCTGCTGAGCCTGCCCTTATATATACTGCGATGTCCGTATCTCTGACCATCTCGGCGTAGCCAAGAAGCTTGTACAGATCATCCTCTTCCAAAACCGCATTGTATCTACCTTCATTCCAGCTCCAGGCTTCTGCCTTATATAGATCAAAGCCTTCCTCCGGCCTGTGATCTACGACAGATTCGTATTCAGAGAGCTTCTGTCCAAGGTATGACGTGATCTTGTACATACCAAACTCATTTACATGAGAGTCATCACTCATGTCCGAGCCGTAGTCTATTACGGTCTGGCTCTGCTGATCCAGCAGATTTACAAATTCAAGCCCGTATTCCTGAGCAAACTCTTTTCCATAATTTACAGCCTGGAAATCCTGATAATAGGAGCCACCCATGGGCATGAAGGTAAGGACAACGTCTATGCCGTCTGCCATGCACTCCTCCACCAGCTTTCTAAGGTAATGAGTGCTGACAGTCTCACCCTCAAGATTTACGTTTTTATCCTCGGGCTCGTACATATTATTGTTGATAAACACTTCTTTTCTGGCTTCCGCACCAAGGACATAGGTCTTTTTATCAGAAGCTCTGTTATCGGATATAAAGTCATCCTTTGTAAGGTCGCTCCATCTGCTGTGATAGATGGAAAAATCAAACAAAAACTCCGCTCTTGTCTTGAAGGAAGAAAGAAGGTCGCACACCGCCTGAACCTTGACCCCGGACATAGGCCATGCATCCATATTGGTATGAAGCAGTGATACGGAGTTTCTGATATCGTCCTCATCCTCTGTTCCGTTCATCACATCCACGTATTTGTAATCTCTGTCCAAAGACCAGAGATCCACTACTACGCACTTGGGAGTACCATACTGCCTTGCAAGCTTGTAGGTCCAGTAGGACTCGGGAAGCATTCCTCCGGGCTTTGCCATGTTGTAGGCAGTGATGCCTCTTTCGTAAAAAAGCTGAGCCGGGCTAACAGCGTTCATCATGTGGGATGAACCAAGAAGGAGCACATCCACATCTCCTGCTATATCAATGTAGTCCCCGTATTTTCTCTGGCTGTCCTTTCTCCTTGTAATAAAGGAGGCCTCAGAGACTATAATGACGATGATCAGCAGTATCGCAAGGATCCGAAACAGTATCTTTATTTTATTGTCAGAACTGTTGTTAATATCCATAATCTATTCTCAGAACTGGAAGTAAATAAAGCTTGTATCGTTGTAGCCTGTTCCCCAAATACCAAAGATGAGGATGAAGCTTACAAAGATGGCAAGAAGGAGTATCCTGCACCAGGGATCCTGTTTTCTTATCACTTCTCTGATAACAATGCCTTTCTTTTTCCTGATATCGGCCCACAAAAGCACAAGTATGCAGATTATCATGAGCCAGTACTCTTTTGCGTTAAGTCCGCAGTTATAGACAGATCCGTCAAAGAGTACCCAGGGATTATATACAGTCAGCATGGACTTTACAGCCTTCAAAGCCGATGCCATGTCTTTTGCCCTAAAGAATATCCATGCAAAATCCACCAGCGCGAAAGTAACAAAGGTGCTCATAACCTTGTGTCCGATGGACTCCCTGTTAAGTCCAAAGATCTTTACAGCCTTGTCCCTTACAGGCATCAGCATCTCGCCCACAACCTGGTAAAAACCGTTAAGTCCGCCCCATACTACGTAGGAAAAATCAGCTCCGTGCCAAAGTCCGCTAACAAGAAAGACTATCATCTTGTTAATATACTTTCTGGCCTGGCCTTTTCTGCTTCCTCCAAGGGGAATATAGAGATAATCCTTGAACCAGGAAGTAAGGGAAATATGCCAGTTTCTCCAGAACTCTCCAACTGTAAGTGACAGATAGGGCGCCTTGAAGTTCTCCATGATGTTAATGCCCATGATCTTGGCTGCGCCCACAGCTATGGTTGAATATCCCGCAAAGTCGCAGTATATCTGGACCGCGAAAAGAACTGTCGCAAGGATCAGATAGCATCCGCCGTATTTATCCATGTTGCCGTAGACTCTGTCGACGAAAATGGCTATTCTGTCCGCCATTACAACCTTGAGGAAATATCCCCAGAGCATGATCATAAAGCCGTCAACTGCTCTTTCAAAATCAAATTTCAAAAAGAGATTAAGCTGTTTTAAAAGGTTTTTGGATCTCTCGATAGGTCCTGCCACCAGCTGAGGGAAGAAGGATACGTAAAGAGCGTAGGTGATAAAATCTCTTTCCGCATAAATATCTCCTCTGTAAACATCCATGGTGTAGCTAAGGGCCTGGAAAGTATAGAAAGAAATGCCCACAGGCAAAATAATGTCAAACTCAGGTACATTGAGAACTATGCCTGCGGTGCCGGCTATACCGGAAATGGTATCCATGGCAAAGTTCATGTACTTAAAGAAGAACAGGATCAAAAGGTTGATGACAAAAGAAAATGCCACCGTTAGCTTTTTCTTTTTGGCATCATCCTTCCACTTGTCTATGAGAATGCCGCTTATGTAAGTAACCAGTGTTGAAGTCAAAAGAAGAAGCGCATATCTGGCATTCCAGCACATATAAAAGAAGTAGCTGGCTATGAGAAGCCAGTACTTCTTTAATTTGTTTGGTAACGCATAAAAAAGTATGAGTACTATTGGAAAAAACACCAAAAACTGTAACGAATTAAAAAGCATATCCTATCACTGCTCCCTGCATTTTGTAAGAGCCACGGTTCCTGTTCTGGCTATTTCAACTATGCTCACGCTCTTTAGCATTTCAATAAAGAGCTCTATCCTCTCGGAAGTGTCGCAGATCTGTATCATCATCATGTTCTTGGACATATCGATGATCTGGGCGTTCATGATCTGACAGTTCTCCATTATATCACGACGGTTCTCTTTATTGTACTTTACTTTTATGAGCATAAGCTCTCTGTTGATACTCATGCTCTCCTTAAAGGTTTTTACCTTAATTACATCCAGCTTTTTGTTGAGCTGCTTTTCGATCTGCTCGATGGTCCTCTCATCGCCGCTGGATACTATGGTCATGCAGGATACGGATTTGTCCGCAGTTTCGCCAACCACAAGGGAATCGATATTGAAATTCCTTCTGGAGAAAAGACCTGCCACCTTGGACAGTACACCTGCTCTGTTTTCAACCAAAACCGAATAGATTCTCTTCATCACTTATCCTCTTTCTGCGTTTTAGGAATAATAAAGATCAGAATTTTACAAGTTCCATGGGATCCACCATAACTTCCATAATGGAGGACTCATCATCCTTAAGGAACAAAGAAAGCGCCACATCAAGATCTGTTTCTGCATCCACCTTCATGTATCCCATTCCGTAAGCTCCTGCTATAAGCGAAAGATCAGGATCCCCCTTAAGCTCAACCATGGAATAATTGTCATCGTAAGCAAAGTGCTGATGCTCTCTTACCATGCCAAGGAAGCCGTTCTTTATGACAACGATCTTGACTTTAATTCCGTACTGCCTCATGGTTGCAAGCTCCATCATGCTCATCTGGAAAGCTCCGTCGCCGATAACGGCTACTACCTGCTTGTCCGGATCTCCAAGCTTTGCTCCCATGGCTGCGGGAATGGAATAACCCATTGTCCCCATTCCGCCGGAGGTTAAAAATCTTCCGTTTCTAACTATATGATAAGCGCAGGACCAGATCTGGTTCTGACCAACATCCGCAACGTAAACCGCATCGTCCTTAAGCTTGTTGGAAAGCCTTGTTATAAAGTCTCTGGGATCAACATACTTTCCTCCCGGAGTCCTTTTGGATGCCATCTCCTCCTTGTAGCTGCGAAGCGCACAGAGCCACTCGGAGTGGTCATCCTGATGCTCATCGTTTTTCAAAAACTCCGCAAAAATATGCTTTATATCACCTACAAGAGGGATCGTAGGTCCTACGTTTTTTCCAATCTCCGCAGGATCAACGTCAATATGAACCATTACCTTGTTTTCTGTAATAAGATCAGGCCTGTTCACGGCTCTGTCAGCCACTCTTGCGCCAACCATGATAAGAAGGTCGGACTCATTCATGGCTCGGTTTGCATAGGGCTGTCCGTTATTTCCAACCATTCCAAAATACAGAGGGTGCTCAGTAGGCATAACGCCTATACCCATCATGGTTGAAACAACGGGAACGCTGTTAAGCTCGGCAAATTTTCTGATCTCCTCGGTGGCCATACTAAGATGCACGCCGCCGCCCACACAGATAATGGGCCTCTTTGCCTTCTCAACCTCTTTTATAACTTTCTTTATCTGAACGATATTACCGTTGACAGTAGGCTTGTAAGTCCTCATGGATACTGTCTCGGGATATGAAAACTTGCCGGGAAGCTCCGCAAGCTGCACATCATAAGGAATGTCGATGAGTACGGGGCCTCTTCTGCCTGTTCCCGCAATATAGAAAGCTTCTTTTATGATACGGGGAAGGTCCGCCACATCTCTTACAAGGTAGCTGTATTTTACAAAAGACTCCACAGCTCCCGTAATATCAGCCTCCTGAAAAACGTCGCTTCCTATCATATCGCTGTTTACCTGACCTGTGATGGCTACAAGAGGAATACTGTCAGCATAGGCGGTAGCTATACCCGTAATAAGATTGGTGGCACCGGGGCCTGAAGTTACGGCGCACACTCCCACCTTGCCGGTCATTCTGGCATAGCCGCTTGCACAATGTGCGGCATTTTGCTCAGTCCTTATAAGAACAGTCTTTATCTTAGTCTTAAGGATACTGTTCCAGAAGGGATCAATGGCAACTCCCGAATAGCCAAAGATAACCTCGATATTTTCTTTTTCAAGGCACTTTACGATAGCCTCAGCTCCTATCATAACTTTTCCTCCCCTTGGTCTATGTTAAGGATATGCTTTACAACCCTGACAGCATCCGCCGCATCTGACGAATAACCGTCTGCGCCTATTTCATCCGCATAGTCCTGCGTCACAACGGCGCCGCCTATTATTATCTTGGAATCCACATTATCTTTCTTTGCAAGATCCACCACATTCTTCATTTCCTTCATGGTGGTGGTCATAAGCGCAGAAAGAGCTATCACACTGGCATTATTGTCTATGGCCGCCTTGATGATCTCTTCCTTTGGCACGTCTTTGCCAAGATCGATCACCTTAAAGCCGTGGTTACTGAGCATAAGGGCAACCAGGTTTTTACCTATATCATGGATATCCCCGTGAACCGTTGCTATGACGATGGCCGGAAGATCCTCATCGCCCTTTCCTGCGCCCTTTAAAAGAGGCTCCAGGTATCCGATGGACAGTTTCATAGCCTCGGCACCTGATATAAGCTGTGGAAGGAAGAACTTTCCTTTGTCAAAAAGATCTCCCACTTCATTTATGGCAGGCATAAGAACTTCGTTTAATATCACAGAGGGCTCGATTCCCTGTTCTATTGCCTTTTTTGTATCATTTACTATGGACCTCTTCGATCCGTTAAGTACATCCTGCTTTATTATATCAAGAATATTGTCACTTTTTCCTTTACCCGCATCATTTCCTGCAGGTTTTTCTTCTCCGGGCTTTGCTTCCTCGTAGATCTTCATCCTTCCGATGTAGTTAAGATCGGACTCTTCCTTGTTCATCAAAAGATCTGACGCAAAGGCTGCATTCACCAAAAGCTCCTGTGAAGGATTGGCTATGGCCATGGAAAGGCCTCTGGAAATAGCCATGGTAAGGAAAGCTGTGTTTACATAGCTTCGTTGCGGAAGACCAAAGGATATGTTGGAAAGGCCGCAGATTGTGGCATAGTCATGTTTGTAGCAGTATTCCACTGTATCAAGGAAGTTGACAGCCGCTCTTTTATCTGCGCCGATGGTGGCAACAAGGCCGTCAACCACGATATCTTCTATGGTCATTCCCATATCAAAGGCCATCTGCGTGAGCTTTTTGATATTTCCTATCTTTTCCTCTGTGTCTTTCGGAAGACCCTCGGGATTAAGGGGCAAAAGAATAAACATCGCCCCGTATTTTTTTGCAAGAGGAAGGAAAATCTCCGCCTTACCCTTTTCAAGGGATATGGAATTCATGAGGGCTCTGCCCGGGTACCTTCTAAGGGCAGCCTCCATTACCTCGGCGCTGCTGCTGTCAAGGCAAAGAGGAAGATCGGTTGTTGCGGTTACTTCATCAAGTACCGTCAGCATCATCTCTTTTTCATCTATACCGCTCATGCCGACATTTATATCAAGAACCGCAGCTCCCTGCTGTTCCTGATCTCTTGCGTATTCATTTACAAGATCAAGGTTGCCTTCTCTAAGCTGGGCCTGAAGCTTCTTTTTACCTGTAGGATTAATGCGCTCTCCAACTATCATGAAGGGATCTCCAAGGTCAAAGGAAAGGCTCCTTCTCTCAGAAGAAAGATATCTTCTTCCGCAGATCTTCCTGGGAATGGGGTTACCCTCTTCATCCCGTATCTCGGAAGGCTTAACATCTCCGTAGGTTTCTTTGATGCCCCTTATATAATCCGGAGTTGTGCCGCAGCAGCCGCCAATTACGGAAGCTCCCGCATCTATCAGTTTTTTCATCTCACGGACAAAGGTTTCGCTGTCCATGTCATATTCGGTATTTCCCGCTTCGTCTACCTTGGGAAGACCGGCATTTGGCTTTGCTATAACGGGAATGGAGGTAACAGCTGCCATATTGCTGATCAGCTCCACCATTCTGTCGGGACCTGTGGAACAGTTTGCGCCAACAGCGCAGGCTCCCAGAGCTTCAAGAGTTATTGCGGATGCCGCCGCGTCAGATCCAAAGAGCGTCCTTCCGTCAGATTCAAAGGTAAGAGTAACCATAACCGCAAGGTCCGAAACCTCTTTTGCCGCAATGAGGGCAGCCCTGCACTCCTGAAGGCTCATCATGGTCTCCACAACTAAAAGATCGCAGCCTGCCTTTTCAAGGATACGTATCTGCTCCTTGTAAACCTCAACCAGCTCTTCAAAGTCAAGATCTCCAACGGGTTTAAGCTGCCTTCCTGTCATGGTCAGGTCTCCGGCAATAAGTACATCCTTACCTACCGCCTTTCTGGAGAGCTCCACAAGCCTTGTGTTAATCTCTTCTATCTTGTCTGAAAGGCCGTAATCTGCAAGCTTTATCCTGTTACCTGTAAAGGTGGGGGCATAGATGATATCAGCTCCCGCCTCGGCGTAGCGCTTTTGCAGATCAAGCATTATATCCTCATGCTCAAGGATCCAGGCCTCAGGGCATACTCCTGCCTGCATTCCTGCCTTCATCAGGTTAGATCCCGTGGCTCCGTCAAGAAATATTATTTTGTCCTTTGCAAATTCAAGAAACTCTTCTCTTTTCATATATCATATCCTTTGATAAAGGTATTATTCCAAAGATAACCGTCATGATCACCATCATCACCGGGGGTCTTAAGTAACCGGAGATGGGAGGTATGATCCCTTTGTTTGTCATCATATCAAGAATTGCGATAACAAGCACGTGGTAATAGTAAATGATTCCGGAATATTTTTTGCCGATCTTCCAGAAAAACCTTCCTCCGGAGAGCCTTGTTTCCGACAAAAATAGGATTGCAACTGTTATTAAAAGAGATCCGACAAGGCACTGCTTCTCGCCAAAGATGTGCACTTCCAAAAGTCCCAGAAAAATCCCAAAGACTATAAGAACCGAAAAAGGTACTCTCCATTTTGAAGTCTTTTCTTCATATTCTTCTTTTGAAAGTTTACTCTTTAATCCCTCAATGTAATCTGCAAATATCACACCCAGCAGCACAAAGGGAATTCCGATCAGCAACCAGTTCCTTACAACATACCATGTCTTTATGCTGATATCAAATGGTCTGATGGGATAATAATTTTGCAAAAGGTTGGCAAAATACAGTCCCATAAAAAGCAAAACCGTCAAAGGCTTAACTATTTTTTTGAAAACGGGAGCAAAGATCAAGATCAGAATGTAAACATATATAAGGGCAAAAAGATACCACATATGGTCGTAAACATAGGATCCGTCATAGATAAATTTGCCGGAATTAAAAAGAAAGAACACCTTGGCTTCTCCCGGATTAAACTTGGAAGAAAACCACTCTGAAAAAGATATTCCGCCTCGAATATGATAAAAACAGGAAAAAACAAGGTAAACAAGATAAACCTTCAATGTGATAAGGCCGATCTTTTTAAGATTTCTCCCTGCACGGTCTCTTATCTCTTTTGTATCTGCGCTGCTATCATGCAAAAAGAACCTGCCTGAAACCGCAAAGAAAAAAGGAACAGCGGCCTTACATAAGGTGTCCGCGTAAACTCCAAGGGGCTCGGGAAATCTGGTATGGCCAAGTATCACCATCATACATGCTATGTACTTTACAAGATATAAGAATCTGTTTTCTGTTTTTTCCATCCAAACCTCATATGTCAAAATATGATAAAAGCACTGATTTATTCCTCAGTGCTTGCAGAAATCGTTGAAAACTGGTAAGTGTCCTCGGTTACAACCGATACTCCCTCCCCTGAGGGAACTTCCCCGTGGAGAACCTGAAGCATTACGAAAGCTCTGTTGTTGGCTCTCTCATAATACTGGGAAGCCAGCGCCTCGCTGTCTTCATCAAACTCTCCGTCGTAGGCCTGATGGTAAAAGGAATTGGCCTGATCCATATAATCCGAAGCCTCAGCCGCAATGTCTGCTATTCCGGAGAATTCATCGGGGATCTCCGCAGCTGCCATTGTCTTGTAGCTTTCCTTCATCTCATCAAGATAGCCCAAAAGCTCGTCCTTGGCCCCCTCTTCATTGGGGTCTATGGAATTGATGGAAGAATCATAGTAGGAAAGCTTTTCATAGAAAGATTCCATGGCCTCTTTATAGGCTTCAAGCTTCTGATCCTTTTTGTGACCGCATCCCGTAAGGACTGAAAGGGCGACACCTGCTACCAATATGATATTTACTGTTTTTTTAATGATCTTATATGTCAATTTATTCACCAACTCTTTTGAATCTGATTAGTCCTGATACTTGGAAGCGGCTTTCAGTCTTGTAAGTGCTCTCGCAAGACCTGCCTGGGACTGCTTGAACTCTTTCAGGGACTGTTTTCTCTGAAGCTGCTCCATCTCGTACTCATAAGCCTCCTGGGCACGCCTCTTGTCGATATCCTCAGGTCTTTCCGCGGTATTAACTATAACAATACACTTATTTTCATGAACCTGAAGCGATCCGACACTGACAGCTCCCACTACCTCTTTGTTCTCGGGATCGATGATCCTGATAAGACCGTCGCTAAGGGCCAGTATCATCTCCTCGTGATTGGCAAGTATAGCAAGCTCGCCGTCCACGCATGGAACGATCAGCTCTTTTACCGGGCCGTCGTAAAATATTCCGTTTATAGACATGACCTTAAGTTCAAAGGTCTGGCTAATATCAATACTCATGTAAGCTTATGCCTCCATGGTCTTTGCTTTTTCTATGACTTCATCAATAGTTCCCACGTTAAAGAACGCAGCCTCGGGATACTGGTCCATCTCTCCGTTGATGATGGCCTTGAAGCCTCTGATGGTCTCCTTAAGAGGAACGTACTTGCCCTGAAGACCTGTAAACTGCTCTGCCACATGGAAAGGCTGTGAAAGGAACCTCTGTATCTTACGTGCTCTATATACTGTCATCTTGTCCTCATCACTAAGTTCCTCCATACCGAGGATGGCGATGATATCCTGAAGCTCCTTGTATTTCTGAAGGATCTCCTGAACTCTGATGGCAGTCCTGTAATGGTCCTTGCCCACAATGTCCTCTTCAAGAATACGGCTTGAGGACTCAAGGGGATCAACTGCAGGATAGATACCCTGCTCAACGATCTTTCTGGAAAGAACCGTTGTTGCATCAAGATGAGCAAAGGTTGTTGCAGGTGCAGGGTCAGTAAGGTCATCCGCAGGCACGTATACAGCCTGAACGGAGGTTACGGATCCGTACTTGGTTGATGTGATCCTCTCCTGCAAAGAACCAAGGTCTGTTGCAAGTGTAGGCTGATAACCTACGGCTGAAGGCATTCTGCCAAGAAGGGCAGAAACCTCGGAACCTGCCTGTACAAATCTGAAAATATTGTCTATGAAAAGAAGCACATCCTGCTTTTTCACATCTCTGAAATACTCAGCCATTGTAAGGCCCGTCTCGGCTACTCTCATACGGGCTCCCGGAGGCTCATTCATCTGTCCGAACACAAGGGCTGTCTTGTTAATAACCCCTGACTCTGTCATCTCCGTCCAAAGATCGTTACCCTCTCTGGAACGCTCTCCAACACCTGTAAAGATGGAGTATCCGCCGTGCTCTGTAGCAATATTCTGGATAAGCTCCTGGATAAGCACCGTCTTACCAACACCGGCTCCTCCGAAAAGACCTATCTTTCCGCCTTTTGCGTAGGGTGCAAGAAGGTCGATTACCTTTATTCCGGTTTCAAGAACCTCTACAACAGGGCTCTGATCCGCAAAGCTGGGAGGATCTCTGTGAATAGTCCATTTTTCCGTTGCTTCCACTTCTCCCTTGTTGTCTATGGTCTCTCCAAGGACATTAAATAGTCTTCCAAGGACCTTGTCTCCAACAGGAACGGAAATGGGTCCCCCGGTATAGATGACCTCCATATCCTTTCTAAGACCCTCACTGGGAGAAAGCATTATGCATCTTACAACGTCGTCTCCTATATGTTGGGACACTTCCATAACTCTTTTTTGGGTATCAACATATACCTCAAGAGCGTCCTGAATATAGGGAAGATTGCCGTCTTCGAATTTTACGTCCACAACAGGTCCCATGACCTGTAATATCTTGCCGTTACTCACTGTGTTTCCTTTCTTTTACAGCCTTACTGCGTTTAAGCGCCTTGGCTCCGCTCACCACCTCGGTGATCTCCTGGGTGATCATGGCCTGCCTCTGTCTGTTGTAGCTTCTGTGAAGCTCAGAAAGCATACTCTCCGCATTTTTATTGGCAGAGTCCATGGCCATCATTCTGGAACTCTGAACACTGCAAAAGGCCTCAACCAAGGCTCCGTAAATAAAGCCTGTGATATAGTTTGGAACTATATTGTCCAAAATCGCCGAAGGACTTGGTTCCATCAAAAACTCGTCAAGATAGGCTCCCTCCGGTATATCCTTCTGGATATCTGTAATAAGATCCAGAGGAAGAAGCTTTTCAAATCTGGTCTCGCAAACAGAGCCTTTAACGGTTGTATAAATAACATAGAACTCGTCTATCTCTCTGGAATTGTAATAGTCCAGGATCTCCGCTGATATCATTCTGGCTCTGTGAAGAGTGGGATTTTGTGTGGTGAATGCAAAAGACTCTTCAACAGGCATATTCCTGGTGGTGAAATAAAACCTTCCAAGCTCTCCTATGACAAAAAGCTTCCACTTTGTGCCATCGTTTTGGATATGCTGCTCCGCAAGCTTTAAGACGTTGTGGTTGTAGGCTCCTGCCAGACCCTTGTCGTCTGTAAAAACAATGTATCCCCGCCTTTTTTCGCTGTCGGGAATATCCTGTCTGGATTCCAGAAAGATATTTTCGGTATCCGTGGGGATATTTCTGACAAGTCTTGATATCAGAGCCTTGGTAGCAAAGAAAAAGGGCTCTGTGTCCGTCAGCATTTTCCTTGCTTTTCTAAGCTTGGTTGACGAGATCAGATACATGGCATTCGTTATTTTTTTTGTATCCTCGACAGAATTTATCCTGTCTCTTATCTCTTTTATATTTGCCAACTTATGCTTTCCTTACCTTTAACCTTGAAGCATTGAAATAGTCCACTGCTTCCAGTATCTTTTTCCGAAGCTGGTCGGAAAGTTCCTTGGAAACCTCAAGCTCCTCACAGATATCCCTGTGCTTTTCGTTAAAGAACTTCAGCATTTCAGCCTTGTATCCTTTAACCTCGGAGATTGCAATGTCATCTAACTTTTTGCCTCCAACAGCCACCATGATGATAACCTGATCATGCATGGAAAGAGGATGTTCAAGAGGCTGTTTTAAAAGCTCCATAAGTACGTTGCCGTGTTTTAACTGAGCCTTGGTGGTATCGTCAAGATCCGCTGAGAACTGGGTAAATACCGCCATCTCTCTGTACTGGGCAAGATCCACTCTTATGCTGCCGGAAGCCTTTTTCATAGCCTTGGTCTGCGCAGCGCTTCCTACTCTGGATACGGAAAGTCCAACGTTTACCGCAGGTCTCATACCCTCAAAGAACAGATCACTTTCAAGGAATATCTGTCCGTCGGTGATAGAGATAACATTGGTGGGAATGTACGCAGATACGTCTCCCGCCTGGGTCTCTATGATGGGAAGAGCTGTCATGGAGCCGCCTCCCTTATCGGATGAAAGCTTGCTGGATCTCTCCAAAAGTCTTGAATGGAGATAGAAAACGTCTCCGGGATAAGCTTCTCTTCCCGGGGGTCTTTCAAGGAGCAGTGAAATCGCTCTGTAAGCCACAGCATGCTTGGAAAGATCGTCATAAACAATGAGAACGTCCTTGCCCATGTTCATGAAATACTCGCCGAGGGCTGTTCCCGAATAAGGTGCAATATACTGAAGGGGCGCAGAATCAGATGCGGTGGAGCTTACAACTATTGTGTAGTCCAGAGCATTGTTCTTTTTAAGAGTCTGCACTATCTTGGCAACAGTTGATGCCTTCTGGCCTACAGCCACATAGATGCAGATAACGTCCTTGCCCTTCTGATTGATGATGGTATCAATTGCGATGGAAGTCTTCCCCGTCTGTCTGTCACCGATTATAAGCTCACGCTGTCCTCTTCCGATGGGAAACATGGTATCTATGGAAAGAATTCCGGTTTCAAGAGGCTCGTTAACAGACTTTCTGTCAACGATTCCGGGAGCAGGGCTCTCAACAGACCTGTAGCCTGCCTCTTTTATATCGCCTTTTCCGTCAATGGGTCTGCCCAAAGCGTCCACAACTCTGCCCACAAAGCCTTCTCCAACGGGAACGCCCGCCTCTTTGTGAGTTCTGACTACTCTGCAGCCCTGTCTGATATTTCTGTCGTCGCCAAAAAGGATGCAACCGATATGATCCTCTCTGATATCCTGGATCATTCCTCTGGTTCCGTCCTCAAACTCAACGATCTCACCGTAAAAAGCATTTAAAAGACCTGTAACATTGGCGATACCGTCACCGACCCACACAACATTACCGACTTCTCTGCCCTTTACTTCAAAATCAATGTCGCCAACAACATCTCTGAACATGGAAACAAGCCTGCCTGCTTCCTTTTCGCCCTCTTTACGGCGCTTGGAATTAAGCATGATGCGAAGATGCCTTGCTCTTCCCTTGTCACTCATGTCAAATTCGTAGTTACCGCAGGTAATAACAAATCCGCCTTCTATGGATTCATCCTGTTGTACCTGAATATCTACGGAAGTTGCATTAAACCGCTCTGCCAAAAGAGCCTTGATCTTTTCAAGCTGTTCAGGTTCCGGAGCGGTGCTGGCATATCGAAGTTTAGCTTCAATCTTCTTGTTCATCTTTTGCTCCGGCTTCGTTTATAAATTTGTTGTACAGCTCGATATCATCTGCTGTACTGTGCTTGGTTGCAGCAATTTTAGAAGCAGCATCAACAACCACATCGGTAAGTTCCATTGCCAGAGCCTCTTTTGCCCTGCGCTCCTCAACCTCTGCGTTGTGCCTTGCTTCTGTAACTATCTGTTCACTCTTTTGTTTTGCGGAAAGAATGATCTTGTCGTACTCTTCATAGCCCTGCTTTTTAATGTCGGAAAGGATCTGCTCCTTTTCCTCCTCAGCAAGGGTTATCTTCTCTTCATATTCTCTTTTTGTATTCTGAGCCTCTTTTATCGCCTTGTCGGCTGCCTCGGTTGCTGTCTCGATCTCCTCCTGGCGCTGGGTCAGAATGGCATCGATCCTGCCGTAAAGAAATTTCTTTACCACAAAAAGAAGGATGAGCAGATTTATGATGGTACATACAATATTAAAAATACTGATGTCTAACACGTTTTTCTCCTTCTTCCCTTTTATGAGAACAAAATGATCATGATGGCAACTACGAAACCGTAGATAGCTGTTGCCTCTGCAAGAGCGCATCCAAGCAGAAGAAGCTTCATGATCTTGCCGTCTGCCTCAGGCTGTCTTGCAACCGCATCTGTTGCCTTGGAAGTTGCGATACCGATTCCAAGTCCTGCTCCGATTCCCGTAAAGGCTGCAATAGCCGCTCCGATTGCTGTTAAACTCATATTTAAAAATCTCCTTTCAGTTATTCAACTGCTTCTTTTATATATAGTGATGTAAGAAATACAAAGACGTAAGCCTGTATCGCTCCATCAAAAAGATCAAAGTAAACGCTGAGGGCCGCCGGAAGAACAACCGGAACCACAGCCTTGATCAGCTCCATGATAACGGTAGCTCCAAGGATGTTACCGAAAAGTCGCATGCACAGTGACAAAGGTCTGATGGCAAGCTCTAAAACATTCATGGGCGCAATGACCGCCATGGGCTGTGCAAAGCCCTTGAGCCACCCCTTGGGTCCTTTTTTAATGATGCCCGCTGCCTCAACAAGAACGATGCTCATAAGAGAAAAAGCAATGGTCACATTAAGGTCCATTGTAGGCGGTGTGAAACCAAAAAGTCCCACCATATTGGAGACACCTATGAACACAAGCACAGTTACAATGTACTCGGCATAGCCTTCCGCCTCCTCACCAAGCATTCCTCTTGCGGTATTTCGAAGCCATAACGCTATGGACTCAACAGCCGCCTGCCGCTTGGAGATATTGTGTACTTTCATATTGTGGGTAAAAACAAGTATCAGAATGATAAGAACAGCCAGGACTCCCCAGGAAACAACCACCGATTTGCATATGTCAAAAAGGCCGTTTCCAAAAGGAACATGGATAAGAGTCTTGTCCTCTTTTAAGAGTTCATTTAACAGTTCCCGCATAATAACCCCCGAACGAAAATTCTTTATTTATTATAGAAAAAGAGGGCGGGCAATGCAACCGCCCAACCCTCATTTTTACGGTATCATTCGTTATTTTTATCTTCCTGTGAAAGCTTCTTTTCGTCTCCGTTTCCGTCTTCATTCTCTTCTTTCTTCTCCTCCTGCGTCTGTTCCTGCTTCTTTTCTTCCGCAGAATCATCGTAAAAGATGGTTTCTTTGCTTTCTATCTTGTCGGAAACTGTCTTTACAAAACGCCTGAAAATCCTGGGAGCCTGTCTTCCGTGTTTCTTTATCATAACAATGGTCACGACGATGATGACTACCACTATTATGAGGATAATGACCGCTATTGCCAGTATTCCGCCCAATATGGTCCACATTCCCTCATATTCGGAAACAAGAGTGATATCATTGCCTTCTATCTCGTAGGTCGTGTACTTGCCAACTTCTCCTGTGGGAGTAAGCTCAACTCTTTCATCATCAACAACCTGATACAGGATGACCTTCTCTCCGGTGTATTTACCGACCTTTGTAACAACATCCACCAGTCCGTCCACGGGTCTGAACCTGATCTGGTGAGTCTTGCTGCCGTCATCCGGAATGATCACATGGATAACGTTCATTCTCATGGGAAGGTCCGCTTTCTTGGACTTAAACTCCCGAAGTTCTCTTTCTACAGTGAGTTTTTCGCCCTCTTTAAAGCGTCCGTCCACCAGAATATCCGACTGGTTGATACTTTCATCAGGCTCATCGCCCGATATGGTGGTCCTGTACTTGTTATACTGCGCTGTTATAGTGGCATCCGTCTTTAAGCTGTCGATCTTTGTAATATCCCATGAAACGTAGTATCCATCCTTATTCTTTACTCCGGGATACTCGCTCTCTTCAAGACTGTCGCCGTAGTTTTTGTTTACAACAGCTATCTTTTCTTTTCCCCCTTCAAGATCCTCATCCTCAAGGATATATGTAACGGTGAGGGCATTGAATTCATATGGAATGTCTTCAATATTCTTTAGCCTGCTGTAGTTTATGGGCTCTGCCTTCAGGGAATAGCTCACTCTGTCGATACCTGCAAGGTCATCACTTACAAAGAAGTTGCTTCTTACTTCTCCTTTTTCATCCACATGCCCTGCTATAGCTCCGAACCAGTTTCCTGTACTTTTTATATCCACCAGGGAAACGCTGTCCTTTATGTTCTTGCCATCTCCTGCTATACCGCCGATATAGCTTCTTCCCTCAAGCTCGCCTTTACCGTAGGAATGGACAATGTAGGATAAAGATGCTCCGGCAACGCCTCCCACATAATCTCCGGAGGTTGATCCAATGGCACCGTAGCTTCCACAGTTTAAGATGGTTCCCATCTCCTGACGTCCGCAGATACCTCCTGCGTAGTCCTTCTGGCTTGTTGCGCTTCCGTAGTTGCGGTTGTTTCTAAGGACGCACTTGGTCAAAAAAGATGAATTAAGATTGGCATCTTTTATACCGGTAATCTGACTTTCCATATCAAAGTCATATTCAACAGCCATGGTGCCAGCAATTCCCGAAACGCTTATATCTCCTTCGCATACTCCGAAATTAAAGCAGGAATCCACCGTTGCATCGGTTGTATATGCCGCCTCTTCATAGGATGTATCAGAAAATACTGTGGTGTAGTCTTTTTCAAGAACTCCGTCTATGGCATCTGTATAAAGCTCAAGGATATTGTTGAACTGATCGCTTATGTCCCTTAGATCGTCCACCAGAACTCCCGTAGCTCCGTTAACTTCCTGATTCAGTATTCCGAAGTTGTCGTTCATTCCCTGCATATTATCCGCAAGGGATGCTGTATGTGCCTTGTAATCAGCGCTAAGGCTTGGAACAGCTATGTCATCATATCCGGAAAGAGTTCCTGATATCTTCCTTGCTGAATCCGTTGCTCCGTATAGATCATCGGAAGCATCTTCAATTGCTCCCGCCGCTTTTTCAGCATCTGCTCTGGCAGCTTTTGTCATCTCGGGAAGATGCCTGTAGATCAGGTCAAGAAGCTTTTTGCTGGCATCCGCCGAAACCGCCTCCATGCTTGTATATTCCTCATATCCTTCCGGCGTCTGGAACTTTTCCTCAGCATACTGTTTTGCCTTATCTGCAGCATAGGCCTTTGCCTCCACGTTAAGGGCCTTGTCTGCCTCCGCGGGCTCTGAATCCCCCTCAAGCGGAAAGTCCTTTTGCTCAGACTCTGAAATATAGTGGATCCATTTTCCGGAATATAGCGTTTTTCCAGACTGAGCCTCAATCTCGGCAGCTGCGCTTACGGAAGGGTCTCTGTCAATGATATCTCCTCCGGATAAAGAAAACTTTAGGTCTCCCGATCCGTTTTTATGAAGATACTCGTTGTAATAAGGCTTGTATGCCGTCTCATAATTGGCATTATACTGGGACGTAACGCTTTCAAGGGCATTGACTGCCTGGTCGTATTCGTCCTTTTCTCCGTCTTTTAAGTACTGCTCAAGATTTAAGTCTCTTACAGTCTTTGCAATATTTTTGGTGGAAATAGAGGCATTCTTTGCAGCCGATGCAGCCTGATCCATCATGCCACCCTTTTTCGAAGCCTCGTCTATTACATAGTCAACCCTTGAAATAACTGAGTTTGCAGCATCCGTCACGCCGTTTACAAAATCAACGGTCCCCGTAGCTATAAATCTGGTATCGTCAACGGCTCCTGCAGTAAATTTCTGTATTACACCAAGCCTTGCGGTTATGACATCCGACTGATTTTTGGCATCATTTAAAGTGGCTGTTACGGTATCATGGAGCTTTGCTATATTCTCGGAGAGCTGATAGGCAATATCCGTAGAAAGATCCACAGTTATATAGGGCTCAGCCTGTCCAACAATGCCGCCAACATCTTTTCTTCCCTGAACTTTTCCGTTATTTGAGCAGCCAAGTATATATCCGGACTGCCTTCCGGCGATTCCGCCAACGTTATAGCCCACGTGCTCGTAGCCGATATCTCCGTTATTTATGGATCTTGTGATGATACCGATGGAAAGACCTGCGATGCCGCCCGTATCGGAAACAGTCACATCCTGCCTTGCTTCGTCGTCATCGTCTGTGCCGTTCTTCATAAGATTCAGCACCTTATTCAGGGTCTCCATGGAATCCACAGTTATCTGGGTATCTGTGTTTGTGGTATTTACCAGCATCTCATTTTGACAATTGGCGATATTTCCCATGTTTTCGCCGCAGATACCGCCTGTAAAATGCTTGCCGCTAACAAATCCTTCCGAAGAGCAGAACATGATATTGCCGGAAAGCTCATTTATGCCCGCAATACCGCCAATATAGTCATTGCCGCTTACTATTCCCTTAAAGGTGCAGTCTCTTATGATTCCGTAGTTATCACCTGCAATTCCTCCGATGATAATGGGATTTGACGAGGGTGTCACAGCGCCTTCAACATTGAGGTTTCTGATAAGTGCTGTCTTTTGAACATCTACAAAAAATCCGCCGTAGGAAATGCTGTCCGATATGGCAAAGCCCTCAATGGTGTGGCCCTGACCGTCAAATTCTCCGCCGAAAGTGGGGATGCCCTGAAAGTCCTTTCCAAGAAGGGTAATATTTTCGGTAAGGACCACTCTTTTATTTACCGACCATGTATCAAGCCTGCACTTATCTGCAAGATCTAAAAGATCCTCAGCCGTCGCGATCTCTATAGTCTGTATCTGATCAGGGATAAGCTCATCAAGCTGCTGGCGGATGTCTTCATCCACATCCTCTTCTTTGTCTTCTTCTCTTTGCTGAGTGCCTGTAACGGGATCCTCCGACTTACCCTCAAGAGCCTCCTTTTTTTCTTCTGCTTCAGTTGTTTCTTCCGCAGCAAAAGACATAACAAAGGAGTCTGTAAACATCATACCCGCCAAAAGAACGGCCAATAATCTCTTTTTCATATTACAGGCCCTCCTTTCCGGATTCATCAGTGCCACCTTCGTCAGACAACAGAGCCTTCTCAGTCAAAGCCTCATCCGGCGGAGCTTCGTTATTTTCTTCATCCTCCAGAGTTTTCACATCGCCGCTTTCAATAAAGGCACTGACATTACCTCTTACAACCGCATGCATAACACCCGTTACGTTTCCATCAATATGACCGCGAACTATACCGTCGATTCTCATGGAACCGGCGATCTGTCTGGTCTGAAGAGGCATATTCATAACAAAAGCCGTAAGTTCAATGACTTTATCTCCCACAAGAAGGATCTGGGGAAGAACAAACATAGTGATCAGAATGGAAATAATGGTTCCTCGTCCAAGGCATTTTCCGATACCGTAGATTGCGCAGTCCGAAGTCATCTTACCTATGAGTGTTCCTGCCACCGCCAGCATGGTTCCGGAAGTTATGATGGTAGGAAATGAAAGATTCATGGTTTCTATGATGGCATCTCTTTTGCCCATTGTTCCTCTAAGTTCCGTGTACCTGCCCGCAATAACGATGGCATAGTCGATATTGGCGCCCATCTGAATGGAGCTTACGATCAGGTATCCAAGGAAAAACAGATTGTCGTGCTGCAGGGCCGGAACCGAGAAATTGATCCAGATACAGCCCTGAATAACTGCGATCAAAAGAACAGGCATTCCTGCGGATTTAAAGGTAAAAAGAAGCACCACAAGAACCGCCAGAATGGAGATTACGCTGGTAACGGTGTTATCTCTTGCAAAACACTTTTTAAGATCCAGCTGGCTCACAGTTTCTCCCACAACGAATATCTTATCCGCGTCGTAGTGTTTTTCTGCGATCCTGTGAAGTTCATTTACAAACTCAAAGGTCTCTTCGGATTCCTCCGGAAGAGTTGTGTAAACCAGTATTCTCGAATATTCTTCGCCCCTAAGCTGGTTCTTTGCAAAGGTCATCATCCTGTTTGCTTCATTGAGCTTATCCATCAGCTCATCATCAAGAGTCACGTATCCTTCGCTGACTTCCTGATAAACAAACATGAACATATCGATAAGGGGAACTCTGTAATTGGCAAGGCCGTTGACCGCCTTGGCATAGTCCTCGTCATTTACCGCATAGGCTGCGTAGACAAGCTCCGCTATTTCATAGTCAACATCCAAAAGCTCGGAAAACTGCCTTGGAGTCAGCTTTTCCGTAAGGGTGTAACCGTTTAACGCCTCAGTATTGGCAAGGCCCGTAACGGAGGAAACATTGGGATTACGAAGGATATCATCAATAAGCTCTTTTTCATCGTCATAGTCCTTTGCCGGAAAGACAAGGGCCATCATGGTATCAGACCTGAAGTTGTCTTTCTGCATGTTCTGGGCTTCCTGAACTCTGTTGATAAGAGGCGGAGTTATCCTGGAATAGCCGTAAACATAGGGTGTGCCTGAAGAAATCCTGTTGGCTGCTATGATGGCTACCACAAACAAAGGTGCCACCACATATCTTGATGCATAGGCGAACTTGCCCACAAAGGGGATCTTGGGAATAAAGTTCTTATGCCTTGTCTTTTCCATGGGAACAGCAAAGAGCATGATAACGCCGGGCATCAAAAGAAATACCGACAAAAGGCTGAGTAATATAGCCTTTATCAGCACGATACCCATGTCCCGTCCTATGCCAAACTGCATAAACAGCATGGCTATCAGACCGCCTATGGTGGTAAGGGAGCTTCCCGAGATTTCGGGAATCGATTTGGAAAGAGCCAAAATGCATGCTTCACGGCTTGGAAGGTTTTCGTGCTCTTCCTTGTATCTGTTAAGGAATATGACCGCGTAGTCCACAGACAGCGCAAGCTGAAGGACTATGGTTACGGAATCCGATACAAAAGAAATTGTTCCAAGAAGGAAATTGGTTCCCATCTGTACCAAAGCTGCGCTTCCGAAGGTAATAAGAAGAACCGGAACCTCGGCATAGGCCTGGGATGTAAGAAGCAAAACCGCAACAACTATTATGACAACAAGGGCCGAGATGACCTTCATCTCCTCATCGATAAGCTCCGACTGAATGTCGCCAAGAGACGTTGAAATATAGGAATCATAGGGCTTAAAATACTCTTCCACCTTTTCAAGTGCTGTCAGACACTGTTTATCATTCTGATCATAGTTGAAGGTAATATCAAAAAGAGCAGAACCGTTGTTGTAATGCTCATCTGTATCGTCAAGGCTTGCCGAAAAGACATCCTCCATGCTTTCGATGTCTTCTTTGATCACAAGCGCCTGATCATAGGATATATTGGCCACCATAACCTTTACGGAGCCGTAGGTCATAAACTGCTCCTCCATAAGATCAAGGCCCTGCCTTGTTTCCGAAGTACCGGGAAGATACTCGGCAAGCTGGTTTTCAACTTTTACCCAGTTTCTGGATATTGCCGAAAAGATGGCAAGAAGTGCGTAAATAAGAAAGAACAGATTACGTTTATCAACGATAAACGCACAGATTTTAAGCATGACACTATTGCCTGCTTTTTCCTTTTTTTCCATTCAGTTTCACCCTCATAAGTAAAATTAAAACCCTTATTTAATTATAACCCCCATAATGTTATAGTGCAAAAAAGTGAACTGAATATTGAGCGTCTTTAATCATAAAAAAGGCCCTGAGAATGTAATCTCAGGGCCTTTAAGTATTAGCTTTTAAACCGCTTCAACGTTTCTTGTAGCGATAACATCAACGCCGGTTCCGGCTACGTCCTTGATGAGAACATCGCCGATCTTTGCGGGAGCTTTAACCTCAGCTGCATCGATATCTTTCATGACTTCAAAGATCTTTCCCTTGGGAATATCGTTTGCAGTCTTGCAGGAGATCCTCTCCTTGTCTCCGCCTGCGATCTTAACCGTGCTGGTTACGATCCTGGTGGGATTTGTTACTTCTTTTCTGGCATAGATGTCACCCTTCTGACAGGTGTTGCCGGTTACCTCAGTAACCTCACCGTTTTCCATTGAAACTGTAAGAAGGCAGCCCATAGGACATCCTATGCATGTAAGTTCTCTCTTTTCCATTATCTTTGCCTCCTATCAATCCTTCTCAATCTTAACAGTTATCTTCTTAAGGTCAGGATACTTTGCCAGTTCGCTCTTTCTGAGGATAACCTGTTCCATCTCGCCGGGTGCGAGGATTCTCTTCTGGTTGTGCATTACTCTTTCGTCGTCAAAGTATACGCTTACGAAGGAATTCTTGTAAACATCGCCTACTCTGAAACGAACGGTAAGAAGATCGTCCATGCGCTCTGTGTTAATGGTGCTGGGTACTGTGTATCTTGCGCCGTCTGTTGCTGTAAGCTCGATAACCTTGCTGTTATCAGCTTCCTTGCAGCCATCCTTGATGTACTTAACAGCATTTTCGCCTGCACGCTTAGCTTCCTCGGAAACATAGTCTACAAGGTCGTGTACGTGAAGAACGTTACCACATGCAAATACACCGGGGATATTGGTCTCAAGGGACTCGTTAACAACAGGGCCTGATGTGATGGGGCTCATGTTTACGCCGGCTGATCTTGAAAGCTCGTTCTCAGGGATAAGTCCGCAGGAAAGAAGGAGTGTATCACAGGTATATCTCTCTTCTGTTCCGGGGATAGGCTTTCTGTCAGGGCCAACCTCAGCGATGGTAACCGCTGTAACATGCTCTTTACCCTCAATATCAACAACCGTGTGTGAGAGCTTAAGTGGAATATTATAGTCATCAAGACACTGAACAATGTTTCTCTTAAGACCGCCCGAGTATGGCATAAGCTCTGCTACAACCTTGACCTTTGCTCCTTCGAGAGTCATTCTGCGGGCCATGATAAGTCCAATGTCTCCTGAACCAAGGATAACTACCTCTCTTCCGGGCATGTAACCTTCGATGTTAACAAGGCGCTGCGCTGTACCTGCTGAGA
>JAILOW010000189.1 GCA_024690635.1 Butyrivibrio sp. | reverse complement strand
CAGCTGAACCGGGACAGGCCGGGGGCTTTGGACTTTCGGAAGTTCTTTTCTATGATCAAAAGGTCGGGGAGTAAAGGCATGAAACAGGAAGTAACCTTAAACTTAAGTAATGTAGACAGGGTCACCAGTATATCGAAAGCTCTTTCCTCGAAGGTGAGGGTTGAGATATTGAGGCTTTTGGATAACCAGGCCCTTAACATAAGCCATATTGCAGAAGCTTTGGATATTCCGGTATCCACTGCAGCCCTCCAGATAAAGGTCCTGGAAGAAGCCGGACTTGTTATGTCTGAACCACTTCCCGGTATCAGGGGGTCACAAAAGGTCAGTGGTATAAAGGTTAAGACGGTCCATATAGATATCAAGTCTTCTGATGATGATGCCTCTTTAAGCAGATCCGTGAAGATATCAATGCCTATAGGTAACTATTCCGACTGCAGCATTGTAGCGCCCTGTGGGATTTCTTCAGAGAGAAATGCCATATCCCCCGATGATGACACGGATGCTTTTTATCTTCCTGACAGGACTACAGCTCAGATACTATGGTTTTACAAGGGCTTTCTTGAGTACAGATTTCCCAAAAGACATGTCAACGACCATGGCAGCATAAATGGAGTGGAATTCACCTTTGAAGCCTGCTCTGAGGCTCCTGGCTACAATAATACCTGGCCCTCTGACATCACTATCTGGATAAACGGAGTTGAGATCGGAGGCTTCAGGAGTGAGGGTGACTACGGCGGAAGAAGGGGCAAACTAAATCCAGAGTGGTGGCCGGATATTCTGACCCAGTACGGCAAGCTCTACACCGTGCTTATCGACGGTGATGGCTGCTATGTAGATAACAAGCGCACTTCCCATGAAAACCTTGAGAGCCTTAAGATCGATGAGGGAGATTATATCAGCTTCAGGATCGGGGTAAAAGAGAATTCGGAATACGTGGGTGGTCTCAACCTGTTTGGAAACCGATTTGGTGATTTTGACCAAAACATTGAAATGACACTGCATTACTAAGGAAACTTAGAGGTTCAAAAACGAAATTTATTAAAAGCGTCGCAAAGCTAACAGCGGCGCTTTTTTTATTGCAATAGTTACATTGTTACATAATTTATGGAATTAAATACAACATAAATTATGTAATAAATAACTTGTGCAAACTGTAAAAATGCACTACGTTGTGTTGACAATCCCATATAATCTGGTTAAACTGTACAACATAAGGAGGTTACAGTTACAGAAAAGATGTAATTAACAAATCTTCTAGGCGAAACAGGAAAGAGTAAGTTACATAAAATATGTAACTAAAAAGGAGGAAAGTATGAAATTTAAAAAGTTAGTAAGTGTATTGTTGGCATCAACGTTCGTGCTCTCAATGACAGCATGCGGATCCAATGCCGGTTCGGGGACAGGCACAGAGACCGCAGACGCTCAGAGCGCTTCAGCCACTGAGACTCAGACGCAGACCTCATCGGGGAACGGGGATAAAACCATTGAGTTCTGGTCAGTATTCACAGGTGGAGACGGAGAGGCAATGCAGGAGATCGTTGATGCCTACAATGCAACCAATCCCGAGTACACAGTAGTTCACAGAATGATGGCTCAGGAGGATCTTTACCAGAATCTTCCTCTTGCTGTTCAGTCAGGTACAGATGTGCCGGATCTTGCCATCAACCACGTGGACAGACTTCAGCTCAACAAGGAAAATGACATTTACCTTCCTATGGATGAGTATATCGAGGCAAACGGCAAGATCACTGCTGACAAGTACAACGCAGCAGCATGGAATCCCGGCGAGATCGACGGCAAGAGATATTCGGTGCCTCTTGATGTTCATGGCTATATCACATATTACAACAAGGATCTTGTTGATAAATACTATCCCGGTGCACTTGATGACAATGTGATCACCTTTGATGAGATCGCTCAGTACGCACCTGCAGCAGCTGCTGACGGAGTTTATTCCTACGCACTTACATGGGCAAGAAATGAGTTCCAGGAGTGGTACGCTCAGCTTGGCGGCAAGGCATCAGAAGACGGAACAGAACCTGCACTTAACAATGACAAGGCTAAAAAGGTTCTTCTTGACTGGAAGGCAGCAGTAGATAACGGCTGGTGCACACAGGACGGCGATGATCCCACAAACCTTTTCGGACAGGGACAGCTTGTATTCCTTCCTGAAGGAACATGGATGATCGGAACCCTCAATTCAATGGATATCAACTACGGCGCTACATATGCTATTTCATATGACGCTGCAAAGCCTATTTCCTGGGCATCTTCACACCAGTTCGTAATGCCCAAAAAGGATCAGACACCTGAAAAGGGTGCAGCTATCATGGACTTCCTTGCATTCTTCCAGGATAATTCACTTCCCTGGGCTCAGGTTGGACAGTGCCCTGCAACTCTTGCCATCACAGAGAATGAAGATTTCAAGACAATGCCTCAGGCGTTCTTCTTAAGTGATCCGTCACTTACACTTATCTCTGATTACAAGTACTACGGTTACATGGTGGATGCTCTTGATGCCTTCGTTGGCGAGGTTGTATTTGGCAAGATGGATGTTGACGAAGCTCTTTCAACATACAATCAGCAGATCAGCGATAACATCAAAAATCAGTGATCTTTGCAAGTTAAAAAATGATGATCATGGGCAGGGCGATTGCCTTGCCCATATCTTTAAGAGGAGTTTTTCATGAAGGAAAGACCTAAAAAGAAAAATGACAGGGTGGCATATCTGTTTATTGCACCGCAGCTTGTTTTGTTTCTCCTGTTTTTTATAATCCCGGCAGTAATGGGTGTTTATGCGGCATTTACCAAATGGGATATATTCAGCCCTCAGCTTCCACAGTTTGTGGGACTTGATAATTTCAAAGAGATCCTTCTTAACAAAGAATCTACCTATTACAGATTCTTTAGAACGGGCTTTACCAATACCCTGATATTCGTTGTCATTTCAGTGCCTATAGGCATAGTCCTTCCGCTTCTTATGGCTATAGCCATAAACCAAAAGCCCTGGGGGCACGGATTTTTCCAGTCTTTGTTTTACATGCCTACGGTTCTGTCCATTTCAACAGTGATACTGATCTGGTATTACATGTTCAACAAAAATCTGGGACTTATAAACAACTTTTTCCATACCAAGATCAACTGGATCGGAATCCAGCCCTATGCCTGGATCGCCATTGTTCTTGTGACGGTGTGGTGGACCATTGGTACCAACATGGTCATCTATCTTGCGGCATTAAACGGCGTATCCAAGGATGTGCTTGAGGCGGCGGATGTTGATGGAGCAGGACCTGTCAGAAAGTTCTTTTCCATAACCATTCCTTCCATCAGAAATCAGCTTGCCTACACGGTGGTACTCACAACCGTGGCACAGTTCAATATTTACGGACAGCCACTTATGCTCACAAGCGGCGGACCCAACAACTCCACCAACGTTTTGCTCATGGTCATCAGAGATCTGGCATTTCCTTCCTTTGGAGGAAAATCCATCTCGGGACTTGCATCAGCCATGGCGCTTATGCTTGGCGCGGTGATGATCGTGATAGCTCTTTTGCAGTACAGATTTGTAGGAGATGAGGAGTAGGAGCGTTTATGAAGAAAAAGATTGGCTTGGGAAAAACACTGGCATTTGTATTCTGCCTTATATTTGCGGTCATCTGGATTGCTCCTTTGTCGCAGTCATTGATGACGTCGCTTAAATCTGAAAAAGAAATCAAGATGTCGGGATTTTCTTTCCTTCCGGAGAATCCCACAATTGAAAGCTATACGGATCTCTTTTCCACAAGATCCGACAGTACGCCTATTTTGAAGTGGTTCTTTAATTCACTGGTAACCTCAACGGCGTCAACTCTTCTGGTGCTGATCATAGCATCAACATCGGCCTTTGCCTATGCAAGGCTCCAATTCAAAGGAAGAAATGTTTTGTTCGGTATTTTGATGGCCACCATGGTATTTCCGTCGGTCATCAATCTCATACCGCTTTACAAGATCTGTGCAGCCCTCAATATGATAAACACCAAGTGGGCACTGATCCTGCCGGGAGCCGGCGGAGCCTTCAATATCTTTTTGATAAGGCAGTTTATGCTGGGCATTCCAAAAGAGCTGGATGAGGCGGCCAGGATCGACGGAGCCAGCTGGTTCCAGATCTATTACAAAATCATGCTGCCACTGTGCGCGCCGGTTCTGACGGTGGTTGGAATGTTTGCGTTTACGGGTTCATGGAATGATTTCCTCTGGCCCACGCTTGTTATCAGTAACGTGGACAAGATGACCATCACTCCCGGTATGCAGATCCTGAAGGGAACCTACGATGTATATCCCTCCCACGCCATGGCTGGCGGTATCGTATCGGTCATTCCCACATTTGTATTGTTCTTATTTGCACAGAAATACTTTATAAAAGGAATGCAGCTGCAGTCAGCTGTTAAGGGCTGAGAATAAACTTACGAGGTAAAACTATTATGACTAAAATGCCTAGAGCAGAATATCCGAGGCCCGATTTTGTCAGAGAATCCTTTGTGTGTCTGAACGGCGAGTGGGATTTTGCCTACGATGACGACAACAGGGGACTTTCAGAGAAATGGTACGAGGATAAAGAGGATACTTTTGATAAAAAGATAACTGTACCCTACACATATCTGTGTGAACTTTCGGGGATCAACGATCAGGATTTTCACGATATTGTATGGTACAAAAAGAAGGTTTCTTTTAAAAGAGATCATGAAAACAGCAGGTTTTTACTGCACTTTGGTGCGATAGATCATGTGGCGGATGTATGGATAGATTCTGATCATGTATGCCATCATGAGGGAGGCAACACTCCCATAGATATTGATGTTACCGATGCGGTGGCAGGCTCTGAGGAGCATGTCATCACAGTCAGGGCATTTGATGATTCTTTTGATTTCCAGATAACAAGAGGCAAGCAGTTCTGGGAGAGAAAGTCTCAGGGCATTTTCTATACAAGAACAGTTGGAATCTGGCAGAGCGTGTGGATTGAAGAGGTGCCTTTGGTATATCTGGATAGTGTAAGGGTTACTCCTGATCTTGATGAGAGGATGATAGAGATCGAGATGTATCTTGGGGGCGGCAAGAATGCGCGCGCCTACATATCGATATCTCTTTTGGGAAAAGAGCTTCTGACAGATGAGGTTCTCATAAAGAACGGCAAGGGGAAAGTGAAGTACTGGCTTGACTCTGCCATCACCCTTGACTGGCATCATCAGGAGAGCTGGACCTGGAGCCCGGAAAATCCCGTGCTTTTTGATGTTGAATATACTGTAAGACCGGCGGGTGTTGAATGCGGCGAAGACAGAGTCGCAGGGTATTTTGCATTCAGAAAAATAAATGTTCACCGAGGCAGGATACTTCTGAATAACAGACCATACTGCATGAAGATGCTTCTTGATCAGGGATATTTCAGAAAAGGTCTTTTGACAGCACCTTCGGATGAGAACCTTAAAAAGGACATTGAGTATGCGAAGATGATGGGCTTTAACGGAGTCCGCAAGCATCAGAAGGTGGAGGATCCAAGATACCTGTACTGGGCTGACAAGCTGGGACTTTTGGTCTGGGGAGAAGGACCAAGTTCCTATGAATATTCCGAGGTTGCGGTTGAGAGGCACACTACTGAGTGGCTTGAGATATTAAGGCGTGATTACAATCATCCCTGTATCGTTGCCTGGGTTCCTCTTAATGAGTCCTGGGGCGTTCATGAGATCCTGGACAGAGAGGATGAGCAGGCTCATTCGCTGGCTCTTTACTACCTGATCAAGTCAATTGACAGGACGAGACTTGTTATTTCCAATGACGGATGGACACATACCAAGTCGGATATCGTTTCCATCCACGATTACAGCGGAAGCAGACAGGAGCTTGAAAGACGCTACGAGAGCCTTGAGAGGATACTTAATTCCTTCCCTGGTGGCCATGCTCTTTTTGCCAAGGGCTATGAGTACCACGGCGAGCCTATTATGGTCACGGAGTTTGGCGGAATATCTTTTTGCAAGGACGGAACCGAAGGCTGGGGCTATACCGCGGCAGAGAACGAGGAAGACTTCCTTGAAAGATATCGAAATGTGGTTGAGCCGCTTCTTAAGTCGGACTACGTCCAGGGATTTGTATATACGCAGCTTACGGATGTGGAGCAGGAAATAAACGGCCTTATGACCTACGACAGAGAGTTCAAGGTTGATCCCGAAAAGATCAGGAAGATCAATACCGAAGGCGGTAACTGGGGATTTTAAGTCGTGCCCATGAGCGCGGGAGTAAGATACGGCCCGGATGTGTGCCTGGGCGACGATGGAGGTGGCTTGCCCGCGTGCGTGGCTGGGAAGTTGGTTTGGTCGCGTGTATGTGGTGTGGCGAAATTACTGTACGTGTGTAAAAAAGCGCCTGTAGGAAGTAATTTTGGCGCCAGGGGATGTTGAAATTACTGTATGTGGAGAAAAATTAGTTGGAAAGAAGTAATTTCATAGCCAAGGGGTGTCGAAATTACTGTACGCGGAGAAAAACTTGTTGGAAAGAAGTAATTTCATAGCCAGGGGATGTTGAAATTACTGTACGCGGAGAAAAACTTGTTAAAAAAGAAGTAAAACAACAAAAGGGTGCGACCTCGCATAGAGGCGCACCCTTTGTTTGTGTTGACTTTGTCGGGAGTTATCGGATCACAGCTTTGCTTTTGCAACCTGACCGATTCCGGTTTTCTTTATAACAAGGATAGTAGCTACCATCAGCACGATTCCAAGAGGAAGGCAAACAAGCCAGTTTCTGATAAAGCCTGAAATGATGTATGCAACCATGGATACAGCAGCGGCTGTAAGTGCGTAAGGAAGCTGAGTTGATACGTGGTTGATGTGTTTACACTGTGCTCCGGCACTTGCCATGATGGTAGTATCGGAGATGGGTGAGCAGTGGTCGCCGCAAACAGCTCCTGCCATGCAGGCTGAGATAGCGATGATCATAAGCTCGTTGTTCATATCTGAACCGAATACATTAACAACGATAGGAATGAGGATTCCGAAGGTTCCCCATGAAGTTCCTGTAGCAAATGCAAGGAATGCACCAACTACAAATACAAATGCAGGTAAAAAGCTCATAAGAGCATGATTGTCTGCGATGTTGGAAACAAGTCCCGCAACATAATTTGCAGCGCCAAGGGAATCTGTCATGGACTTAAGTGTCCATGCGAAGGTCAGGATGAGGATGGCGGGAACCATGCTCTTGAAGCCCTCGGGAATAGCATTCATGCAGTCGTTGAAGCTCATTACTTTTGTTGCAAGATAGAAGATGATAGTAAGTATAAGTGCCACAACTGAACCGTATACAAGACCAACGGAAGCATCTGAATCTGAGAATGCCTGAACAAAGCTTGCTCCTTCAAAGAATCCGCCGGTGTAGATCATACCTATGATGCAGCAGAGGATAAGTGTAACGATAGGAAGAACCAGGTGGATAACCTTACCCTTTTGAGAAACAGGAGGATGAGGCTGATCGCCTGCACCTGTGGGGCTTGTCTTTGTCAGATAGCTGTTATCTGCGCTGTCGGAATCACCGTTTACTTTTGCATTGAGCTCAGCCAGCTTCATGGGACCAAAGTCGAAATCGGCAAAGGTAAGAGTCAGCATCATGGCGATGGTGAGAAGCGCGTAAAAGTTGTAAGGAATGGCCCTTACGAAAAGAGTAAGGCCGTTGGCACCGTCAACAAATCCCGTAACTGCCGCAGCCCATGAAGAGATGGGAGCAATGATGCAGACAGGAGCTGCTGTTGCGTCAATGAGATAAGAGAGCTTTTCTCTTGAAATCTTGTGCTTGTCTGTGAGAGGCTTCATAACTGAGCCTACAGTCAGGCAGTTGAAATAGTCATCAATAAAGATCAGAACACCAAGAAGGATTGTGGCAAGCTGCGCGCCAACCTTGGTTTTAACATGGCTTACAGCCCATTTTCCGAAAGCTGCGGATCCGCCGGCTCTGTTCATGAGCATTACCATGCTTCCAAGGATTACAAGGAAGATCAGGATACCCACGTTCCAGGAATCGGACAGCTGTTTGATCATACCGTCAACGAAAACGTGCTTGATTGTGCCTGTGGGATTAAACCCTGAGAAAAGAAGTCCTCCGAAGACGATTCCGATGAATAGAGATGAGTAAACCTCTTTTGTGATGAGGGCCAGTGCAATGGCGATGATCGCCGGCAGAAGGGACCAAAACGTATCAACGAACATGTATTATCCTCCTAAACATACTTTTTAAAAAGAATTATACATATATCTTTTTTCACAGTAAAGCGTTAAATTTCTGATGAGACGAAGAAATACTCGAAAGGGCATCTCATTCCATAAAATAAGTACTTTACTTTTGCTTCCGGCTATGCTAATATATTCTTCGTCGGTGCGAAAAGCGCGATAAACGCTGCACCTTCACATATATAGGGGAATCATACAATGGCTAGTATTGCGGTCTCCAAAACCGTTCATGCGGGTTCGAATCCTGCTTCCCCTGCTCATTGTAAGAAGGTCTGAAAACCACTTGTTTTCAGGCTTTTTTCTTTGTTTTCAAGTCTGAAAACATAATCTCAAAAGCAACTAAAAATCATTCAAAAACACTAAAATTTACTAATAAATGTGTCTACAAATATGGCTACAAGAAAGGGGCTATTATGGCAAAAACATAGCTTGAAGCCTTCATATGCAAGAGGCAAAATGTGAAATTCAAATCTATTTATGCGTTTTTACCAAATTCAAAGAGTGCCTATGACAAAGGCACTCCTTGAATAATAGATGCTCTTCAATTTTCCTTTCTTAAGATTTGATTGAGGTAACCTGTGGTAAACCTCATTTTAAATCACAAAGTTGAGATTTCATGCGGTTTCTATCAACATTGATCTTCGTTCGATTCCGCTACGAGGTACTGACTGTTTATAACAGCCCAACCCTGAAGCTCAAGATACTTAGTATCTTGAGTTTTTTGTTGTGCAAAAAGATGAGGAGAGGCATAAAGCCTCTCCCCGCATCTCACTCATGGTTTATCAATAACTGATTGTGATATCATCTGATTCATAGATAGTATCAAGTTCCTCAATAATCTGGAATT
>JAILOW010000146.1 GCA_024690635.1 Butyrivibrio sp. | reverse complement strand
TCTCTTTTAACATCGATATTCTCAACGCCAAGGTAAGAAGTCAGTAAAACAGAGGCATATACAAGGAAAGTCCAGATCATGCCAAGGTTCTCATCTCTTATTACACCATGGGCCACAACCCTGTTTCTCATGATACCCACTACGCTGACAAGGCCGCAGAAGTCGATCTCATCGCCCTCAAAATCACAGCGAAGCTGCTCTTTTAGCATTACAAGAAAGCTCTTTTCCAGATCCTTTACTGTGTAGCGTTTTGAGATAATATCCTTCCTGTCGCCGTCCTTTTCAACATCATAGATCCTTACGGCCATGCGAAGCAGATTGTAGGATACAGCCTTTGGATCAAAAGAATCCTCATCCTTTTTAATGATATCCCTGTACAGAGAAAGTCTCAGGATCATCTCAATATAGTCCAGAAGCGCCATGACGGATCTGGAAGGGTTTCTGAAGTACAATGCATTCTGATAAAACTCAAAGAGCTTCTGGTATTTAAAGCGCGGTGCAATGGTTATGCCCTTATCCTTATAGATATAATCAAGATATTTCTGAGGATCATCAAATGCATTATTTAAAAGAGCCACCACGTCGGAGCTGACTTTTGGGGCACTATCACCGGAGATAGCCTTCTCATAATCCCTCTTTCGCATCTTATAAAGGCAAAAGAACATCACCGGGAATGTCAGAACAGATATATTTGTCATTTCGAAATCCCTGAAAGATAAAACAAAGCAAAGAGCCATTGCTATGAAGATAAACAGTGATGAACGATATCCGTCATAGGAGCTGTCTTTCTTTTTCCTGAAGTGGTTAATAATAAGCTCTGCCACCCAGATCAAAAGGAAAAAGAGTCCAAATCTGGAATTTATCACCAGTGCAAATAAAAGCTGTATGACCGCAAATACTATCAGCAGTATCTTAAATCCCGCAAAGCTCCTCTTTACCTTTTCCTTCTCTTCAAAGGTCTTGATATCGGAGATATCATCTCTTGTTCCCAAAAGCCTGTCATAAGTATCTTTTGAAGTTACCTTTACATGATAGATCCGGCTTTGGTAATAGAGGTTTTCAAATTTCTGATATTTTTCGGGAAGGTCTACCTTGTTTGAGCTTATGTTAAGCACAAATACTTTTCTTCCCACAACTTCGCTGCAGGCCTTTTCAACGCCGCAGGCATCCAGTATGTTCAAAAGAGCCTGGGTATTTTTGGCATCCACTGCAAAAACAATATTGTAATAAACCGAAGGAACATCGATCTTTTTCTTTTTGCAGTATCTGTCAATATCATCCCCGGATCCGATCACAAAGCCATCGGTCTTTGATTCATAAAAAGAAATATGTTCTGATGTATAGTCATACAAAAGGTAAGGATTTATCTCATATTTCATAAGCTTATCCTCCCGTTCATAAGAAGATTCTTTTTAAGTCTGTTGCCTTTCACAATAACTTCTCCATCAAGGAAATCAACATAAGTAAGGATTAGATCTCCTGACTCCTGCCCCTGCCCGGAATCATCATTTTCAGCAAGTGACAAAAGATAAAGCTTGCCATTCTGTTCAAGAACTGCATTGACCTGTTTTCCATTGACATAGTCAGGTCTTATGAAACTGTCCCTGGAAAGAAGCGCTCCGGCGTTGTTTGCGACAAATACCCGAATAATTTCAAGTGCAAGTACATATACCGCATCAAGAAGCTCATCAGAAACCGAGTATGCCATGGTTCCATGACCGATATACTTATTTCTGAGAGCAACAAAGCTTTTACAGATATCTCCGTAGGAAAAGCTCTCGCTCCCTGCTCTTTCTTCCCTGGTAAGGTTCCTTACAAGTCTCTCTGCAAGAACTACATTTTTATTACTCTCCATGGAATAATCATTATTGGTATCAGAAAGTGATAGCTGAAAGTCATCGTAATCGCCCATGTTATATCCAAAGCTATCATCAAGTCCCAAATCAGCAGCATTACCGCAGGCAGCCCACAGAGCCCTGTACTGGAAGATATATTCCACGATCTTTACAAGTCCATAAAACTGCTCAACGTTGTTATCAGACCTCTTACCGTCTTCGTACTGCCCTACAATGTAGCGAAACCGCTCTTCCATAGCAAAGCTAACGGAGCTGTCTTTATAAGAAAGAGTTACCTGCCCCTGCCCGTCGATAAGGTCCTTTGAGACATCTCTTTTTCCTGTAATGATCTTGTCCAGCTCACTCTCATCAAAGAACAGATCAAAGCTCTGATCGTAGAGTCCCTTAGTGAGGTAATCCAGCTTTTCTTTTTCCGCTATATCATTTCCTTCAGCGTCGGAAAGAACATAAACATTTTTCCCTTCCCTCCTTAAGCTTAAAAGGAATTCCGAAACCAGGGAAAGAAGATCATTCCTGTCAGACTCAGGGATGTTTAAAGCATCCTCCGGTCTGAAATATAAAAAAATCTTTTCAGCATCAATGCTTTTTTTGAAGGCCGGGCTAAAACGACCGATGGACAGATCATCTTCCTTTCCCTTTCGGATCGTCATCCTGTCTGTAAAGTCAGTGGATATGAGATTTCTTCCGGGAGCAGAAACATAAAAGTCCGTAAGATCAAGTATAAGAGCTTTGTAAGTAGTGATATAGGGATTACGGTCCTTATGTCTTTTGTATAAAAAGGCAGCTCCTGCAATCAGGATAACAGGGATCAGAAGCTCTGCTCTCCCTGACATGACACCAAGGAGATACTGTCCAACTGTAAAGAGAAGAACAAAACCCAAAAGCACAGATACAATACCGATGAGCCACCCTGAAAGGCATACAGGAACTCTCATAATTAGCGTCGTGATCTTTTTATAGATCTTTCCCGGTGTTCTAAAGATCAGGTGGAATAACAAAGGCATGATAAGGCAGCCAATGACAAGATATAAAGAAAATTCCGGAAAATTAAGTCCGTTCCTGCCAACAGCTTTCGCCAAAAGGCCGTTAATTATGATCATCGCAAAAACAGGTATCAGGCTGATATATCTCTTTTTCCTGATGGCCTCATAGCTGCAATGTCTGGAAATAACCGTAGCTATCAGCATATCAAAATACACAAGCACAGATGCGATAGATGAAAAATAAGCAAAAAGTAAAACCACAAGAAAACTCAGAACAAGATAGATCTTTTCTTTCTTAAACTTATCTATAAACCAGGATAGTTCTGATTTTTGGAAGTATAATTTCGGACTCAATTTTGTTTTTCCTCCCCGGAAAAAATATGATCGTTAAAGCTTTTTAAAGTGAGTAGAAAACCGCTATGGACAGCTTTATTTTTTGCTGTTCTTACCAAGTAGATAAATCAGAAATGCAATAAGAATAATGACCACGCACCAGCCTATGTCCGCCGCAACTCCTGTAACACTAGCCAGCTCCTGGAACTTAATAATTCCCATCTGGAATACTGTGGCTATTAGGATAAACGGAACGGCGAAAGCTGACAGCGTATTAAACTTAGACACCATCTTATCTCTGGCTTCGTTAACCAGTACGCCAGTCTCCTCCATGATAGAGCTCTTTATCTTTTCAAGCTCATACTTGTCATTGAGAAAAGCATATACGCTCTTTTCAATGTAGCTGTCCCTGATACTAAGCTTTTGGTGTTCTAGTGAAAGCTGAAGCATCTCTTTATTCAGGGCTTCGATTGCTTTTCTGTCGTTCAGATCAGTGTTTCCCGTTGCTCTTCCCGTATCAACCATTTTGTTTCGAAGGTCGACAATTTCTATCATCTCTCTGATAAGAGGTGAAGAAAGGAATTTATCTATATTGGTGGTATCGATATATTTACTGATGGAAAGCTGATCATAGTTGCTATCAAATATAGTCATACCATCCTTCTTTTTGCTTGTCGCAGCAAGGATGATAATAAAGCTCTGATCAGCATATATCACAGTCCTGTAATCCAGGAAAAGAAACTGA
>JAILOW010000169.1 GCA_024690635.1 Butyrivibrio sp. | reverse complement strand
AACGCCTGCTGCTGCAGATACGCCAAACTCTTCCTCGCAAGCCTTTACAAGATCGTTAAGCTCGAGTACTGTTAACTCTTTGATAGCATCGATAATTTCTGCTGTAGATAACTTTGCCATTATATTTTCCTCCATATAATTAGTAAATTTTAATGTAAAAATGTGTTAATGCAAACAGAGATGAATTACTCTGCTGCAGGTGCCTCAGCTGCTGCCTCGGCTGTCTCAGCAGGAGCTGACTCCTCAGCTGCTGCAGGTGCTGCCTCTCCATCCTTCTCAGCGATCTGCTTGATAACGCGTGCGAAGTTTGTGATAGGAGACTGCATAGAACCAAGCAATCTTGAAAGAAGAACTTCTCTTGAAGGGATCTGAGCGATATCAGTCATTGCTGCTGCATCGTAGAACTTTCCTTCAATTACACCACCCTTAATCTCAAGAGCCTTTGCCTTCTTAGCAAACTCGTAAAGTACACGAGCAGGTGCTGCAGGATCTGTTGTTGATACAGCCATTGCTGAAGGTCCGTTTAAAAGATCCTTAAGCTGCTCAAAATCAGTTCCCTGGAAAGCGAAGTTCATCATTGTGTTCTTGTAAACCTTGTATGTTACGCCTTCTTCACGAAGCTTCTTACGAAGCTCAGTGTCCTGGGCAACAGTAAGTCCGCGGTGATCTACAAGTACGACTGCCTGTGCGTCTTTGATCTTCTCAGAGATCTCTTCTACTACAGGTTTCTTAAGTTCAACCTTTGCCATCTTTTTACCTCCTTATAGAATTTTACCGCCGAAAAAAACCTCTCGAAGACATCGAGAGGCTTAAAAGTCTAATCAAAACTTTTCCTCGGCAGGCGCTTTCACATTATGTTCCCTGAGGAACACCTGCTGTCTTCGGCATGGCGTCTTTCAGACGACCTTATATAAGGTATCATATAAACATCTGATTGTCAAGGGTTTTTTCGTGTTATTTTGGACTGATATATCCATTACCATCAATATTAACCCCGGGTGACATTGAAGCCATTTCATTTAGTATCCTGTCATACTCCGCCCCGGTGGCCTCTCTTACAGTACAACCGCTCTGGATTGCCGGCACAAACTGCAGATTCACTGCACCATCCTTGTGAAGAGTTGTCATGATCATGCAGGTGTCCAGAGTCTTGGAATTAAATATGTAGTTTCCCATACTGTAAACCACAGGAACTCCATCTACGAAATCTATCTTTTGAAGCACATGCGGATGAGAACCGATTATGAGGTTCGCTCCGGCCTCAGCGATTTCTTTTGCCTGATCTCTCTGAAGATAATCTATCTCCGAGGTGCTCTCGGTTCCCCAGTGAATGAACACGATCACATAGGCGTTCTTCTCCCTTGCTTCCTTAATCTTCTGCAGTAAAAGAGAATCATTGAAGCACCTGAATACTCCGGGAGCATCCTCTGTAGCCCCCTTGGTATCGGGGTTATCAAGTCTCTCAATCTGCGTGGCACAGATGAAAGCAATTTTCATCCCATTGTTAGTAATATAGTATACAGGGTGAGAAGCTTCCTCAATATTCCTTCCGCCTCCGACATATACAACGCCCGCGTCATCAAGAGCAGTCATCGTATCAAGAAAAGCCTGCTGCCCATAGTCGTAAGCATGATTGTTGGCCAGTCCCACGATGTCAACACCCATGGTCTGAAGAATGTGAGCAGTAGAAGGATCAGCTCTGAAGGTATAGGCTTTTCCCTCTGTTGGGCTTCCACCATAGGAATAAGGAAACTCATTATTCACCATCATTATGTCAGCGCCTGTCATCTTTTCAATAAGGCTCTGTCCCACAACTCCCTCAGCGGTATTTCCTGCTCTTCTGAAGGCATCTCCCACAGCATAGTTTGTATCAAACAAAATATCCCCAGCAAACCCGATGGTCACTGTCTCGTCATCAGCAGTTCCTATCACATGGGTATAATCCTCATCACCCTCAAAAATAACCGTGGCCTTGTGGGCGGACTCGGCATCGGTTACGGCAGCATTACTGGCCACGTATGCCTCAGGGATTTCCTCCCATTTATCCGCAAACAGAACGCGGGTTTCAGATTTTTTTCCATTCTTATAATTGCCAAACAAAAGAAGTACAGGGATTCCGACAGCAAGAATTATAAAAAAGGTCGTTATAAAAGCCACAGTTTGTGGCTTCGCGAAGAATTTTCTGAGATTTATTTTGTCAGTCCAGCGGTCCTGATCGTAGTAACCTTTCTTTCTCATAGCTCCATTATAACACAATATATAGTGGTATGACTCTTTGATATACAATAAAAAGTATGCAAAAGAAAAAGCGGACCACTTTTCAGCGATCCGCCTCATTCACTTTATTTATGCAATCAATACTTGTTTGAAAGAACCTTTACACCAGGGCCCATTGTAGTAGCAAGAGTAATGCTCTTGAGATACTGACCCTTTACAGATGAAGGTCTAGCCTTTGTGATGGCATCCATAAGAGCGTTGAAGTTCTGTTCAAGCTGCTCCTCTGTGAAAGATGCTTTTCCAACAGGAACGTGGATGATGTTAGCCTTGTCAAGTCTGTACTCGATCTTACCAGCCTTGATATCAGCGATAGCCTTAGCTACGTCCATTGTAACTGTGCCGGCCTTGGGGTTGGGCATGAGACCCTTAGGTCCGAGAACCTTACCAAGACGACCTACAACGCCCATCATGTCAGGTGTTGCAACTACAACGTCAAAATCAAGCCATCCATCATTCTGAATCTTGGGAATAAGCTCCTCGCCACCAACGTGGTCTGCTCCTGCAGCCTGTGCCTCGTCAAGCTTTGTTCCCTTAGCAAATACAAGAACCTTTACTTCCTTACCTGTTCCGTTAGGAAGAACAACAGCGCCTCTGATCTGCTGATCAGCATGACGTGAATCGCATCCGGTTCTGATGTGAGCTTCTACAGTCTCATCAAACTTTGCAGTAGCTGACTTCTTAACAAGAGAAATAGCTTCTGCGGCTTCGTACTGCTGAGCCTTGTCGATAAGCTTAGCAGCTTCTAAGTATTTCTTTCCGTGTTTCATCTCTCATCCTCCATCAGTCTTCTACAACGATACCCATACTGCGTGCTGTTCCGGCGATCATGCTCATAGCGCCTTCGATATCAACAGCGTTAAGGTCAGGCATCTTTGTCTCTGCAATCTTTCTAACATCTTCCTTAGAAACGGTTGCTACCTTAGTCTTGTTAGGCACTCCTGATCCCTTCTGGATCTTTGCTGCCTTCTTAAGAAGAACTGCTGCAGGCGGAGTCTTTGTAATGAATGTGAAACTTCTGTCTGCATAAACTGTGATGACAACAGGGATGATAACATCGCCCTTATCTGCTGTCTGTGCGTTGAACTGCTTTGTGAATTCAACAATGTTTACACCGTGCTGACCAAGTGCAGGTCCAACAGGTGGTGCTGGTGTTGCTTTACCAGCCTGGATCTGTAACTTAATGTATCCTTCGACTTTCTTTGCCATTATGGCACCTCCTGAAAATATGTGGTCGGCGCAATTCACGTCTAAACCGGGTTTTGCTCCAGCGGTCAAGTTCAACGGATTCGAAAGGACCGAATCCGGAACTTTTCGCAGGGGCAATTCCCAGCCTCTGCGGTAAAACGCAGAGGCGGAATTGCTCCCACTCAGCGGTTACATGCAGCTATGCTGCATTAGTATATATTCAAATGCTCACGCATAGGAATATCGATCAGTTATCGATCTTTCTAACTTCTGCAAAGCTGATCTCTACAGGGGTCTCACGACCAAAGAGATCTACATTGATGGTAGCTGTCTGCTTGCCGAAATCCATTCTCTGTACAACTCCGGCAGTATCCTTCCAAACACCTGCGATAACAGCGATCTCATCGCCCACACCGAAGTCAACGGAAATTGTATCGGTCTTGATACCAAGGGGCTTGATCTCAGCGTCTGTAAGGGGAACGGGCTTACTTCCCGGTCCGACAAATCCTGTAACACCACGGGTATTACGGACAACATACCATGTCTCGTCATTCATATCCATGTTAACAAGAACATAACCGGGGAACATTTTCCTCTGGACATTTTTGCGGGCACCGTTTTTCACCTCTACAACGTCCTGAAGAGGAACTCTTACCTCAAGGATCTGATCCTGAAGGTGTCTGTTCTCTATGGTCTTTTCAAGGTTAACCTTGACCTTGTTCTCATATCCGGAGTATGTATGAACTACGTACCAATGAGCATTCTCATTGACACCGGCACCCTCTGCTAAAGGTGTCTCTTCGTTTACAGAAGTCTCTGCATCTGATAATACCTCATCAGATACTGCATTCTCGGAATTCTCGGCAGCCTGCTCGAGATTCTTTTCCATTTCTTCTGACATATTATCTCCTTTTTACTTAACAACGGAAGTAATAAAGTTCATTCCATATTCAAATACATAGTCCAATACAGCAATCAGAGCACAGCAGATGACAGAAACAATAACAACTGCAGATGTCTGCTTTACAATGTCATCCCTTGTAGGCCAGATGATCTTACCGAACTCAGCCTTAACTCCTTTGAAAAATCCTTTGATTTTTTCCATGCCCGTAGTATACCTCCTATTAAGGACAGACAAATATTATTTTGTCTCCTTGTGTAATGTATGCTTCTTGCAGAAAGGGCAGTACTTCTTCATCTCAACACGATCGGGATGTGTCTTCTTGTCCTTTGTGGTATCATAGTTACGGTTCTTGCAATCTGTGCATGCTAATGTAATTCTTGTACGCATTATTTCACCTCCGCGCGTATCTATACGCGCCACAACTTAATTATTTTTTTGCATAAAAAAAAGACGTATTTCTCATGTCGCTTGTCTAATATAACATAGACAATTATACTCGTCAACATTTTTTTATCATTTATATACTATCTCTCTCTGGGCCAGAAAGCTCACAAGAAACAGCATACAGTCCACCGGTATCTTTACGGCAAACTCCGGAACGGATGAAACGAGCATGTGAAGTCTTCCCACAAAAAAGCCCGAAAGCAGCATTATGCATACCGCAAGAAGGAAGTACTTTACCGCAGCAACACTCCTTTTGCCCCTTCCTCTGAAAACAACCTTATAATTAATAAGGAAGTTGTACACAGCGGAAATGACTCTGGCAAGTATGGTTGAGAGCATGATATATCCCAACACTTCCGGAAGCGAGAATTTCTTAAAGATAAAGCAAAACAACGAAAACAGCGCTATGTCCAAAACAGCGGATGACAGAGAGGAAAACAAAAACTTCATGAAAACCGCATAAATCCTGATAGAATCGACTATCGGATTAAAGTGGCTTGATTTATTTTCTTCTATGTATATTGTACTGATGGGAACTTCCACGATCCTTATGCCAAGGTCCTTGGTTGCAAGGAGCATGTTGGTCTCAAGTTCAAACCTCTCTCCCTTTTCCGTCAAAAGATATTTCATAAACTCACGGGATATTCCGCGAAGCCCGGTCTGGGTGTCGCTTATGGAAAGACCTGTAGTGAGCTTCATGACGCGGGAAGTGGTCTTGTTTCCAAATACAGATCTGGCGGGAATCCCTGACTTGTTAAAATCCCTTACTCCGAGAATCAGCGCATCCCTGTTTTCAGATAGCGCATCCATACACTTTCTGATATCTTCTATTCTGTGCTGTCCGTCAGAATCAGCTGTCACAACTCCGGGCATATCCTCATATTCATTGAGGCAATGATTGAATGCAGTCTTCAAAGCCCTGCCCTTTCCCATATTTACAGCATGAGTCAAAAGAACGTCGCACCTTTCGGACGCTCTTTTGAATAAATCTCTGAATTTCTCTCCCGATCCGTCATCTACCACTACAACAGGTGCAATGCCGGCAGTCTTAAGATCATCCAGAAGCTTTATTAATTTTTCGTCAGGCTCATAGGCCGGTATTATTACAGGTATAGTCATCGTACTCCCAAGCGGCAGCGCACCGCTCCGCCCTCTTGATAAGGATAAACAGCATAGACCGTATGGTCTTTAAATCTTTCTCTTTCCATGATCGGATCAAAAAGCTCTAAAGCCTCATCTCCCCCGGCAACATATACGTAAGCCGCATGGCTTTCGATAATCTTCTTTTCCATAAAAGAAGCATCGTCCTCTTCAGGGATATAAGTATCATACACCAGCGCAACAGGTGAAGCCTCCTTGCTGATGTATGTATTGTGAACCCAGTAGTAGCTGTGGCCGTCGCGCATCACAAGGACTCTTTTGCCCCACAGATCCTCTCCTGCTGTATCTGCAATGATCCGCTTTCCGTCCTCACCGATCATATCTTCATTATAAGCCATGTCATCAGCAAGTGTCTTCCTGTATCCGTAAAGATGTCCGTATACCCCCTTGTAATCGGCGCACAAAAGCACAAAGGCTGCAAATGCAGCAAACAACAGAGCCGCTCTCTTTTTATCTTCCGCCTCATCTCTTTTGTCAAAGGCTATACCAAGCAAAAGAATAGTCATGCCCAGTGCAAAAGGCGCGCCGTACCTTGCTGTGGAAACAGCCATTGCGTATGCATCAAGGTACTGATCCTCTGTCTGGAATATTGAGATATGTGATAAAAAGATAATGCCGTAAGCCACAAGCCCGCTTACCAGCGTAAAGATCATAAGTCTTGTAAAAACTTTTTTGTCCACTTTCTTCTTTATATAGAGAAGAAGCACTCCCAAAAGGATAAGTATAAATATGGCCCCCGAGGAAATATCCAGAGTAATATTCCTGTCAGCGTGCATTGGCATGGTGAAAAATCCGGAAATAAAATAGCCAAACTTTTCAGCTGCATTTTCGGGGACGGAATAAGTTCCGGAAGTTGCCATCTTAACCCCTGCTCCCGTGAGCTTGGCAACTCTTCTGTTCAGCAGACAAAAGACAAGCCATCCGCCATAGGCAGCCGCCGCTCCAGCAAGGCTTGCAAGCATCCATTTGCTCTTTTTTCCAAAAAGCAAATAGAATATAAGCGCAAAAAACGCCCACTCAAAGCCCACCGACTTGGTCAGAAGAAGCACTGCGGCATACACCCCGATCCTTCCGAAATAGTAGATCTCCTGAACGTCCTCTTTATCCCGGATCGCAAGCAAGAGCCCGCCATATACGATGGCCATGGTGATATCAGCGGGGGTTCCGTAATATATGATCCCGTTAAACACTCCCGGAAGGAGCATAACAAGCTCGAAAGCAGCAAACTTAAGAACTATTACGATGCCTTTATGAAAGACCTCAAGACTTCCGGAGATCCTGCCCACAAGAGGCATGATGAATATGCTGTTAAGCGCAAAGTATCCCGCAAACTGAAAGCTCTCCTTATATTCAGAAGGACTGATCTGCAAAAAGAGCCACTTAAATAATGAAGTCACAGGCGGATAATCACCGAATTCCGGAGATACATTTCCGTATTTTTGCGGAAATCCATTCAGGAAAAAGAGCTGTTTTGCATCCGATGACCAGAAATTGATATCATCCCACCAGGTAAATACCCTGTCCCTTGTAAGAAAGGTAACAACAGCCACCGAGACGATATAAAAAATCACTTCATGAGAAAATGCCGTTTTTATCAGACCGACAAGACTTATGTCCTCGCCTTTCCTCTCGGACATAACAGTTGAAGCCACGGCAAAGGCACAGTATATCGCTGCTACGTCCACCACATACTTAAGTCCGCCCAAAAAAGCCTGAAGATATAACAGCAGTATCAGTATCCCTGCGGACAAAGCCAGGGTATCACAAATATTCTTTTTATATATAAGGCTGATCCTTGCCGCCAGAAGCAGCAAAGCCAAAGCCACAAAAACTATCATAAATCCCAACTCCCCTGTAAAATATGTGGTCATGCGCAAATAGACTAAGCCACTTTACAATGATAATATATTGATAAGGGCAATGGCAACTAAACTAAAGGAAATCTTAATAATTTCTTAAATGTAATATAAATCTTCTTAAAACAGTTGACTTTTGACTTTTCTTTAGTAGAATGAAAGTAACTAAATGTGGCTTTATATGCCCTCGTGCGATTGATACCAATGGAATGGTAGAGTAAAGGACTCGTACGTACATCACGGAAGAAAGGAGGGGCATACAATGGCAGGCATATCTTTAAATGGCGCTTATAACCATTTCATACAGGATTACGTATCCAAAGATGTTACACAGGCTGATGCACATCGTAAGGATGAGCTTCGGGATGTGTATAAGTCGATTGCAAAAATCAACAAGAAATCCCCTCTTTATCTTTTAACTGATGATGACGCATCCAGAAACGATGCTATCGATATAAAAGAAAAGGCAAGACTGCTTCAGGGCAAGATTGCAAAACTCAGTGATCAGCAGGATGAATCCTCCCTGAATCATTCGTCTGCGTTTACAACCGATGACGACAAGATCGACGCTTCCTACATTGGAAAGACTCCCGATCAGGATATAGGAAATATCGGCTTTGATATAGAAGTAAGTTCTCTGGCAACAGGACAGGTCAACAGAGGCCGCTATATTCCCAAAGATTCCACAGGACTTGCTCCTAACAATTACGCATTCGACGTAAGAATTGACGGACAGGAATACGAATTCCAGTTTGGAATATATGACACAGACAAGAACATCGATGTTCAGCAAAAGCTTGAAAAGCTCATAAACAGAGCAGGCATAGGTCTTCGTGCTTTCATCATCGAAGACGGCAGCGGACGAAGCGCTCTGGAAGTAGCCTCAACCCATACAGGGCTTAAGCCCGGCGAGATAAGCCAGTTTGAGATATATGAATCCTCCAGCGGTCTTGATTCCGGCGCAGTTACTTTCCTTGGTCTTGATAAGGTTGCTGCTCCCGCATCAAATGCCCACTTCACATTAAACGGTGAGGAAAAGGCAGCCATCTCCAACCGGTTCACCGTTGGCGGCAAATTTGAGATCAACATCAAACATACCACCACAGAGCCTGTTTCAGTTGGTGTCAAAAAAGATAACGAAGCTCTTGTACAGCATGTATCCGCTCTTATCGATCACTACAACAACTTTGTTAATGACGCTTCCGGTTTCAATGATGCCAAATTCAAGGCAAACAAACTGAAATCCGAGATAGTAGGAATAGCCCAGCAGCACATGGCACAGGTAGAGGATCTTGGAATCAGGCTTGAAAGCGAAGGAACACTTTCTCTGGATGAAGAACTTCTTCGCCAGGCAGTTGCAGGAGCCGAGAGTTCCGAAGCACTCCTTCCGGTTAATAACTTTTCCAAGGCTCTTGTCGAAAAGACAAAAGACATCTCCATAGACCCTATGAAGTATGTTGACAGACCTGTAGTAAACTATAAAAACCCCGACAGCCGTGACTCCAAGGCTTCGCCTTACATCACAAGCGAGTACAGCGGTATGATGTTCAACAACTACTGCTAAGAGCTGACGGAACAGCTGCTGTTTGGCAGCTTGATAATATAAAAGGCGCCGCAAATGGTTCATCCAAACCATTTGCGGCGCCTGTTTATGTCTTATCTACAGCTTTCTCTGTACATATCAAGAGCTGCTCTTATAACCTGATCCATGTTGTAATACTTGTACTGACCAAGCCTTCCTCCGAACAAAACTCCCGGATACTCTTTAGCAAGCTCTGTATAACGTCCAAAGAGCTCATTGTTTTTCTCATCGTTCATTGGATAATAGGGCTCATCTCCATGCTTCCAGTCTGCAGGATACTCCCTGGTAATGATGGTTCCTTTTCCATTACCGTACTCAAAATGCTTGTGCTCTATGATCCTGGTGTAAGGGATCTGCCTCTCAGTGTAGTTTACCACTGCATTGCCCTGATAGTTATCAGTGTCAGGAAGGTCCTCTGTTTCAAACCTAAGAGACCTGTACTCAAGAGTTCCGAGCCTGTAACCAAAGAATTCATCAATCATTCCGGTAAAGAGAAGGCCGTCAAATTCATCTCCTTCTTTTGTTCTGAAAGGTTTTGCCGGAAGTCCCTCTTCCATTTCCACAAAATCATAGTAGTCGGTTCCTGTTCTGACAGTAATGTCACCTGAAAGTCCTTCACTTGACAGCATTTTCTCTACCATGGAAGTGTATCCGCCAATGGGAATACCCTGATATCTGTCATTAAAGTAGTTGTTGTCATAAATAAATCTCATGGGAAGCCTTTTTATGATAAAGGCAGGAAGCTCTTTGCAATCCCTTCCCCACTGTTTTTCTGTATAGCCCTTTACAAGCTTTTCATAGATATCTCTTCCCGCAAGAGAAAGAGCCTGTTCTTCAAGATTTTCGGGGGCGAACTCCGATGTGCCCTTCTCCCTGCAGATCCTCTCCTTTTCAGCCTGCGCCTGTTTTCCTATGATATCTCCTGCCTCTTTTGGAGTCTTTATCCCCCACATTTTGCTGAAGGTATTCATATTAAAAGGAAGGTTGTAAAGCTCATCCTTGTACACAGCCACAGGGCTGTTTATGTAATTGTTAAATTCCGCGAACTCATTTACATAGTCCCAGACCTCTTTGTCCGAGGTGTGGAAAATGTGAGCGCCGTACTTGTGAACATTGATATCCATGCGCTTTTCTGTGTAGATATTGCCCGCCACATTATCACGCCTGTCTATTACAAGTACCTTTTTTCCGTCCTTTGCAAGCTCCCTTGCAAACACTGCTCCAAAGAGTCCTGCTCCAACTATAAGAAAATCGTATTTCATAATTCCTCTCCCGTTTTCATATACAAAACCTGCGGTCTATTATATCAAGAAAGAGTTTTGTATGCAAAAAAGAGTAGCCTTTTGGCTACTCTTTTCTGAAAGCTTTTCGGTTATCAGTCAGCCTGGTACTTGTCAAGCTGTGAGAAATCTCCCATCATATCAAGGATCTTCTTGCGGCCTGCTTTGTTAAGCTTAACGTACTGCTGCATAACTCTGTTCTCTACGATCTTCTTTCCAAGATCTGTTCCCTGCTCGAGTGTTGAAAAATCAACAGGATTGAGATTAAGTCTGTCACACATCTTAATTACTGTACCGTAAGCCATGCCTTCGATTCCCCTATCTAATGCTGTTACCAGTGTACTGTATGGAATAGACATATCTATCGCAAACTGTCTGACACTCTTATACTGCTGCAGGATTTCTCTTTTTAAGATTTCAGCCTTTGTCATGTCTTTACCTCCTAAAGTATTTCTCAAAGAAAAAAGTCTTTCCTTTTGCACGTACTAGAATAACACATAGACGATTTTTCGTCATTCACTTTTTAGGGGAATTTTCAAATAAATTTTTAGAGAGATTCACAAGGGATTTTTGGCATTTTAACGAAAATCCAACAAGAAACAAGAATTTGCGAAAGTGTTCACACTTTTTTCACAATTCACTGTTACAATTAAGACTTTTTAACGTCAATGTCACTTTTTTCAGTGCCTGTAGGACTTTATAAATAGTCGGAATATGAACGAAAAAACAAACAGTATGAGTTTACTGTTTGTTTTAAAATTTCATATAGTTTTTATTGTTATTTTGTCACGCTGTTTATCTGTTTTATCAGCCCAAGCCTGTCTCAGCGATTCTGTTGGTCAAAAATGCTATAAATTCATTGTATATATCTTTTGGAATACTATAAACTTTATGAACATTTCCTCCGCAAACTATGTCAACAGATCCCATTTTCTTATTTACATCCACAATATCCGCGTATCTTGTGACATCATTCTTGAGTCTGCTGTTGGAACAGAACTCTATTCTCTGGGAATAAAGGCGAAGTATGCCGCTCTCAAGTCCGCTGGTACACTTGATCTCATATTCTGGGCTGTCATCCCCGAGAAGCACTTCAAAGCCTCTTGCTCCGTTTTCCGAAATCATTACGGGTTCCGTAAGCCTTGCCATATTAAGGTCATTAAGTTCCGGCGAGGGCATAGTCTCATCAACTGCTGCCACATTGGTCTCTATAAGTCCTGAAAGAGTGTTGAAATAACTCTTTATGATATATCCGCTGTTAACAACCAGAGAAATGTCCTTGCTCCTTATACCCCTTCTGAACTTAAGAGCATGGAATCCTTCTGTAACCAAAAAACAGATGTTTTCGCCGGGGTCCACTTCATACATGAACCTGTCATCCAAAAACACCATCATCTTTACACCGTCGCTGCTCCTTTGTCCGGAGCACTGCACCAAGATTCTGTACTGTCTTCCGGTTTCTGTACTCATAACTGATTATCTCCAAATAATATCATTTTCTATATGATAACACATTTAAGTGAATTATAATGATAATATGTTTATAAATTGGGAGGAAACGGGGAATGAAACTAAACTACAAACGCACAATACTTATCGGACTTGCTTTTCTGTCCATCACTGCCTTCTGGCAGTTCTATGACAACGAAATTCCCAAGATACTAAAATACTACTTCGGTCTCGGAGAGACCGTAACAGGCGCCATAATGGCTCTGGACAACATCCTGGCGCTGTTTCTTTTGCCACTCTTTGGAATATTTTCCGACAAGAGTAACTTCAGATCAGGTAAAAGAATGCCTTTCATCGTCACAGGAACCTTTGCTTCCGTGATACTGTTCCTTGTCCTTATGCTGGTTGCAAAGCCCAGTGGAAGCCTTGCGTTTTTCATTGTTCTTTTGCTGTTTTTGCTGATAGCCATGGGCACCTACCGCTCACCTGCCGTTTCTCTGATGCCTGACTTAACACCCGCGCCTCTTCGAAGCAGCGCCAATGCTATCATCAATCTTATGGGCGCACTGGGCGGAGTCTTTACTCTGGTTATGACCATGGTACTTTTAAAAGCCACGGATGATCCCGCAAACACCAACTACAATCCGCTTGTCATCAGCATCGTAGTCTGCATGGTGATCTCCATTGTCATCATGATCTTTACCATCAGGGAAAAAGATATCAAAAAAGACATCGAAGCTCACGGCGGCCTTGGCTCTCTCGGCGATGAGCTGAACGCCGGCGAACAGGATAGTAATGTAGCAGCAGACAAACTGCCTCCCGCTGTTTTCAAAAGCCTTATTTTCCTGCTCTTATCCGTAGCCTTCTGGTACATGGCATACAATGCCGTAACCACAGCATTTACCAGATACGTCACTGAAGTATGGCACCTTGAAGGCGGAAGCTACGCAGGAGCTCTTATGGTAGGAACGGTAGCCGCAGTTCTCAGCTACATTCCCATCGGTAAGCTCTCTGCCAAAACCGGACGTAAGCTCATGATCCTCATCGGCGTTGTTATGATGAGCGCCAGCTATATCATGATCGCGCTTATGCCCACATATTCAGGACTTATCAATCTCTTTTTCGCTGTCATCGGCATCGGCTGGGCAGCCATAAACGTAAACTCATATCCCATGGTTGTTGAGATGAGTAAAGCCGGCGACATCGGTAAATACACCGGAACCTATTACACCTTCTCCATGGCGGCGCAGGTATTTACACCCATCCTGTCAGGCTTCCTTCTTGAGCATGTTTCCTACAGGACGCTTTTCCCTTACGCCTTTGTATTCTCAACTCTGGCATTCTGCACCATGCTCATGGTAAAGCACGGTGATTCCAAGCCTGAGGAGAAAAAGAACATTCTTGAAAACTTTGATGTGGACACCTGATCAGTCCATATCCTGGGCATCTATGCAGATTCCTCCTATCTTGAGGAACTGCATAGCCTTTGCCTTACTAACGTATTCACGATCCACCATCACCACATCAAAAGAGTGATCCGGCCAGGGCAGCCTCATGGTATTGACCTCGCCGTACACCACTTCATCCGCCAGATGAGAAGCTATTCCAGCTTCAAATGGCGTTCCGCAGGCTCCTGCAGCAAACACATCAGGACAAATACTCTTAATATATGATAATGTGATTCCAAAGCCGCAGGTAAGATCAAGGATCCTAAGGCATCCGTCTCCTTCTTCCGCAAGCTTTTTCACCATATCCGCAGCTTCATACCAGGGCAGACAGTAGCCCCATACGTCAAAGCCCCACTTTTCCTTAAACCGCTCTCTTCCGGCTTCCATGGCATCATCATGCCCTGCAAAACCGCCTCCACCGTTATGATAGATAAAGCTGTTTCGGCAAAGATACTGATCAAAACCAGCTCTTGCAATCCTTATTCCAAGATCATCGTCCTCAAAATATCCAGGAGAAAAGGCTTCGTCAAACACCTCCATATCCGGCGCCACAGTGCTTATAGCCGGTCTTGATATCAACAGCGCAAATCCCGTAAGCCTGAATCTCTTTATATAAGGATCTCTTAAAGGCCCAGCCTTTTTTGCCGCATATTTCTCAAATATCTCTATCGCCTCTTTATAAGGCATTTTTTTATGCCAGCACCTTGCATCATCAGAATCGTCTTTTACAAATTCCGAAGGCTCAATCTCCTGAAGAGAAGCGCTGTTGGAAAAAGCTGATACAGCCCCCACATTTCTGTTTTCGTAAAGCCCCATCCTCAGCCAAAAAAGCGCATTAAGAGTAAGAACGGCGTCATTATTCAAAAAGAATATGTCATTTTCCGGATCGCAGTTTTTTGCTCCCAGATTGCAGCCCTTGGGAAATCCCAGGTTCTCATCGCCTAGTATCAGCTTGAAAATACAATCCGCTTCAGCGCTCTTTTTCTTTAAATACTCCTTTACTCCTTCTTCCGAAGAGTCATTATCCACAACTACAAGCTCAAAGCTGTCTGCGGGGTTATACCGCAAAAGCGCATCAATACTCTCTTTCAAGAGATCAAGATCATTGTAGGAAAGGATCATGACGCTTACCTTTCGAACATCAAAGCCCGCCATGGCCCTGACTTCATCCATTGAGCCTTTTATAGCCCTGCGATCTTCCTCATCGCGGCAAAAGAAAAGAGCCCTCTCCATGCACAGATAGGCCTTGTTGACATTGGAATTGATGTACATAAGGCCCAGCATATAAAAAAGCTCGTAGTTTCTTCCGTCATAAGAAAGCCCCATAGATATGGCGTCAAACTCCGATGTGCTGTCCATCAGAGCCTCCCATATGGTGGCTTCCAAAAGATATAGTGAAGCTTTCTCCCCGGGAGTCTTTTCATCTAAATGACTAAACTCCTCCTGAAAAACATAAAGAGCTTCCTTGAAATTTCCCTCTTCTATCAGTTTTGTAAGTTCCTCGTACATTTTTCTATACTCTCTCTAAACGGAATTTCCGGCTTCCATCCGGTGTCCCTTTTTATCTTCTCCACAGAAGGTTTAAGGCTTACAAAGGGCTCTGCTTTTTTTCCGTAGTGCAAAAGAGCTGTATCCGCCAAAAGAACCCTTGCCACCTCTTCAACATATTCTTTTAAGGGCCTGTAGTCCCCTGATGCCACATTGTAGATCTCACCGGCTTTGCCTTTTTGGGCAAGTGATATCAGCGCCCTCGCTGCGTCTAAAGCATCAAGGTAGTCCCAGTACTGCTCGCAGGATGAAAGATATACATTCTCTTTATTTAATAGCTTCCTGACAATGTCGGGAAACATCCTTCCTTCAGGCTCATATTTTCCGATAAGACTAAAGATCCTTGCCCAGATAAGATCAATATTGCAGCTTTTTGCCTGCCTGCTTAGCTCCTCCAGAGCTTTCACTTTACATTTTCCATAGGCAGAAAAGGGATCAAGAGGAGTATCCTCTGTCTGAATCCCCTCAAATACGCCGTACTCAGCCTGAGATCCCGTTGCAACAAATCTCACCCTGACTATATCAGAGCCGGACTCTTTAAGGATATGATCCCGCAAGTTCGCCGCAGCCAAAAGAGCTTTCACAGAGCCCCTCACATTTTCAAGCTGCGCCGCCATATCCTCCCGTCCGCCGCCCCAGGCAAGGTGGAAAAAGTACACGCTCTCAGGGACATCTGCAGGTTCTTCTTTTAAGGCTTTAAGGGACTTATACGCTTCAAGGATCCTCTCCCCCAAAAGGTCGTAGTCCTTCATATCAAGAAATATTTTTTTCAGCTGCCTCGATTCCTCAAAGCGATCGTTATGCCCCTCTGAGCCGCATCTTCCAACTGCCAGGACCCTATAGTCCCTTGAAAGAAGCTCCTTAGTCAGATTCGCTCCCAAAAATCCGTATGCACCTGTCACTATCGCAATTTTCATATAAACATTATACCGTTACTATTTGTTCTTTTAAAGCATCACCTCCACCGCCGAGGCACTTTCTGCAAGGAAAACAGCAACAGGAAATATGGATTGTGCAATTATTTTGTGTTAACATTTTACTGATTTATGAAAAAGGGAGGACAGAATATGAGATTTACGAAAATGCATGGCTGCGGCAACGATTATGTATATGTAGACGGCGGCAAAGAACACATTAAGCCTGAGCAAAAGCCCGCGCTTTCCCGCTTTGTTTCAGACAGACACTTTGGGATCGGCTCCGACGGCCTTATCTTTATCAATCCCGTAGATGATCCCGACATAGATTTTGAAATGGAAATGTACAACGCAGACGGTTCAAGATCCGAAATGTGCGGAAACGGCATCAGATGCGTTGCCAAGTATGTTTACGATCACAGACTTACAGATAAAAAGAATCTGACCATAGTAAGCGCAGGTCAGAAAAAATATATAGATCTGACAGTTGATGACAAAAACCTTGTAACAAGCGTAAGAGTAGATATGGGTGCACCTATCCTCACTCCTGAGCTTGTTCCGGTAAGCGTGCCCTCATCCGAGGAAAAGATCATTTCCTATCCCATAGAAGCTGCAGGCAGAACCTGGAACATGACCTGTGTATCCATGGGCAATCCCCACGCAGTGGTTTTCCTTGATGAAAAGGACTCTCTTGCAGACTTCCCCATAGAAGAGATCGGACCCAAATTCGAAAACCATCCCTTCTTCCCAAGGCGCACCAATACTGAATTTGTTCACGTCGATAACAGAAATGAAGTTCACATGAGAGTGTGGGAGCGCGGAACAGGTGAAACCCTTGCCTGCGGAACAGGGTGCTGCGCAACAACAGTTGCTTCAATATTAAACGGCCACACAGACTCCCGTGTGACCGTACATGTTCTTGGTGGTGAAGTTATATGCTCCTGGGACGGCGATCCCGCTTCCTCTGTAATAATGGAAGGTCCCGCCACCACAGTATTTGAAGGCGATATCGATATTACCTCGCTTTCGCTTTAAAGCCCTCTTTGATCGTATCTCCTATGAGCTCTGTTCGCTCAACCATATTTTTATAACAGCTTCCCGGGCAGACGTAGTAGCTGTTCACAATACCTGCCCCCGAGTAATACACGGTTTCACCGTTCATGTCATAGGTTTCCATCTCTTCATACTCAAAGGGAACCTGCATGATATAATAAGGCTGCGTCAGGTTGTGCTTTACAAAAACCAGATCGCTCATAAAATAATTATCTACCCAACTGAAGAAATTAACCGCTATAAGTCCCAGGGCAAGCCAGACGCCCAGGGACTTTTTATTATCTTTTTCAAGGAGCTCCCCTGCTGCGCACAAAGGAAGTATCAGCAGAAAAGCAAGTCCGTATCTGATAAAAGGAGCTGTAAAAAACCACATGGCGATGTTCACAAATACCGTAAGGTAGAAAACAATCCTGGCAGGTGAAAAACTCTTTTTCAAAAGCCCCCTGACTGAAGCGACCACAAGCACCACTCCTCCAACAAACTGGGAATAAATGAGCATCTGCTCATAGTGCTGCTTTTCTCCCCACCAGGCGCCTATCCAGCTACTTACAGGATCCTTTACTCTGGAAACATCATAGATACATCTACCCCAAACCTTGATCTGGGCCGCATCATGCAGCATATAGTCCGCAGGCACCTTCCAGATAACATTAAACAGATCGATGGATTCCACAGGATAAAAGAGCCATCCGGATATTATCACGTTCCTTATAAGGAAAGGAAGGAAGGACAAAAAGCCCACTAATATAAATGTCCCCATCTCTTTCCACATCTTTTCTTTTACAAGCATGATAAATGGAAGAACTGTCAAAAGAACCAGCGCTGCTGCTGAAAGCTTCATGCTGACCGTAAAAATGGAAAGTACTGACAGATAGCCGTAAAAACCTATCTGCTCGATTGCACCTGTCTTTTCAACGCCGCAGGCCTCGGCAAAAGCTATAAACTCAGCCAGAATGTACAGAGTCAGAAACATGGTTCCGTAGTCCGTTGCAGGAGACTGCAGTCCCGTCATATTGGTAAGAGCATAGAGGATCACTGCCACAAAAGCCATGTCTCCCACGTGCCTGTCCCTTTCCATAAAAGACGAAAGCCTCATCACCGCCCTGCAGGTAAACAGCGCCATAAAAAACCCCGTAACCACATGAAGTGAAACAGGAAGTATAAATCCAAGGGTAAAGAGAGCGCAAAGCGCAAGATAAGAACTGTTATACGCAAAATGAAGCTGGAAATTGCCAAGGCCTTTGATAACGCCGTATTCCTCAAGTACTCTTATGGCCTGGGCATGATAGATGCCGGTATCTGTGTGATAGGTTCCTCTGGAGGTAAAAAAAGCCGCTCCGAGGACCACCAAAACACAGATGATACCTGCCTTTGTCTTAAGAAATGAAGTGATTCCGGCAAATCTCTTTCCGGTTTCGGACTTCAAAATGCCGCTTAAAATCTTAGAAATCTCTTTTCTGCAAAGATAAGTTCCAACCGCAGTCAAAGCCAGCATGATCACATGGCAAAGAGCTCCGATCCCGCCAAAGAGACTGAAAACCTCAGCATAGACTGTAAGAGTTACAAGCCCTGTTACCACAAATCCTGTGATCCCAAGCCTTTTTTCTCCGGGAACGGGGATGATAAAAGACAGCGCCCTGTTTACAGAAACGCCAAGTAAAAACGATATGGCAAATATATAGATAAACTCAAGAAGTACAATAACCATAACCTTTCACCCCTCATCTTTTCAGACAAACTCCTCATATAAAAAGCATTTACTTGCCGGACTCTCTTGCCACGATGTAGATACGCTCGCTGTCATCCGTAGGCTCCCCATGGGTGTCCGCATCTATAGCTGTGATGAATTCAAGACCCGCCGCCTTTGCAAAGCCCTTCATCTCTTCCAGCTCGTACCCGCGCTGATAGTGAGTCTCCACAGAACGCCTGAAGAGCTCTCCCTCCTCATCGCAGGAAGCATAGATAGTCAGATCGTATTCATTGATATGTTCCTCGGGATGATAATAATTGTCCCAGATAAAGCTGCAATCCTCGCGGTTTTCGGCAATTGTCACATCACCGATAACATCCCTGTACTTGTGAAGCGTATTAAAATCAAATATAAAAACGCCCTTCGGGAAAAGAAAATTGTTCACAAGCCTGAAGGTCTCCACAACATCCTCATCCTCAAGAAGATAGTTGATGCTGTCACAGACACTCACCACCGATCCGGCAGTGCAGTACAGATCAAGTTCTCTCATATCCTGCTCCAGGTACATGATATCAAGGCCTGCCTCTGAAGCCTTCATCCTCGCAAGATTCAGCATCTCCGGGGACATATCTATTCCCATTATATCATAGCCCTTGCGCTTCATGACCATGGTAAAGCTTCCGGTTCCGCAGCCAAGCTCAACCACAAGATTCTTTTCCTGTAAAAGAGCTGCCTCGCTGTTTTCCTCAGCATCATCAGCTGCTGCGGTGTCGCAGGGTCTGCTCACGCCGTACTTTTCAATAAGCCCTGCAACAAAATCACCCCATACATCGTATGGGGTTTCATCCATGAAGGTATCATATACTTTTGCAAAATCAGTATACTGTTCCATTCTCTATTCCTTTTCTATTTGCGGCTACTGCAGCCGCAAATGGTCCTATCAGCCTGTGATTCCAAACCAGGCGCCAAAGCCCAATGCGCATACAATGCTGACAATAACTGCTGCCAGTGCGATTCCGCAGATAACAGCTGTAACGGTCTTTTTAAAGTCCATATCAAGAATGCTGGCTGCAAGTGTGCCTGTCCATGCTCCTGTTCCCGGAAGAGGTATTCCTACAAAGAGCATAAGTGCCACAAATAGTCCACGTCCTGCCTTGGCCTGAAGCTTCTGACCGCCCTTCTCGCCCTTCTCAAGGCAGAATGTAAAGAAACCTCCGATAACAGGCTTATCTTTGCCCCACTCAAGAACTTTTCTGGCAAAGAAGTAGATAAGCGGCACAGGAATCATATTGCCGATAGCTATAAGAATATAGCCAAACAGAAGGTTGAAACCTGTGTCCGTGTGGTTAAAACCATAAGCAAAGGGGATAGCTCCTCTAAGCTCAATAAGCGGTACCATTGAAACAATAAAAACCGTAATGTACTGACCGATCAGTGACTCTTTAAAAAATGTAAGCATATGAAAAAACTCCTATTACTCAAAAAATTTCCCAAGTACCTCTATCATCCTGTCCATCTGTTCATCCGTTCCGATGGATATTCTGAGGTATTCTTTTATCCTTGGTGCATCCCACCGACGCACTATTATACCATTTTCCCTCAAATAATCAAAAATCTCTTTTCCCGGGCGGGTGCTGTGTCTGGCGAATATGAAATTGCTGCAGGAATCCCAAAACTCAAAGCCAAGTTCCTTAAGCTGCGCCTTCACTCTTTCTCTTGTAGCAATGATCTTGTTGCAGGTTTCTTTGAAGTACTCATCATCGGAAAGCGACGCAGCCCCAAGCTCTATGGAGGGCCTGTTCATGGTGTATGAGTTAAAAGAATATTTGGCATCCAGAAGGTACTTTATAAGCTTCTTGCTTCCAAAGGCATAGCCTATGCGCATTCCCGCCATTGCTCTTGACTTGGAGAAGGTCTGGACCACCAGAAGATTGTCATATTTATTTATAAGATCAAGGCAGCTCTCGCAACCAAAATCTATATAGGCTTCATCTATGATAACCACAACATCCGGATTGTGCTTTATCACATCCTCAACCATATCAAGGCTCTGAAGTATACCTGTGGGTGCATTGGGGTTAGGGAAGATCACACCGCCATTCTCTTCATAATAATCTTCTTTGATGATGTCAAAGTTATCATTAAGAGGAACCCTCTTGTAGGGAATCCTGAAAAGCTCAGCCCACACATCATAGAACGAATATGTTATATCAGGGAAAAGAACCGGTTTATCAGAATTAAAGAATGTCAAAAACGCCATGGCCAGAACATCGTCTGAACCAACACCCACAAAAATCTGATCCTCAGGCACTTTGTAATAATCAGAAAGAGCCTTAACAAGATCGGATGCAGTAGGATCCGGATACAGTCTGAAGTCGTCATAGTCCATGGATGCCAGCTTCTCTCTCACTGCAGGCGCAGGGGGATAGGGGCATTCATTGGTGTTCAGCTTAATGATGTTCCTGATCTTTGGCTGCTCTCCCGGAACGTAGGGAACAACTTTTCTAACATTATCTTCCCAGCTCATATCATTCTCCTGTCTTGTACCTTCAAAAAGTCCTCTTCATTATACTTTCAGAGCCGCCTTATGGCAAGAAAAAAGCCCCTTCGCATTTAGCGAAGAGGCCTGTGTCTCTTGCAAATATCTATCAGTTTGCTACTGCAACTGCCTGAACTCTTACAAATGCAAGAGCGCCATGGCGTGTCAGATTAACAACAACGTGATCTTTTCTAACCTCGGCAACGGTTACCTGAACCCATTTCTTGCCCTGAAGCTGGTATGCTGCGATGGTATCGCCATCAACAACTCCTCTTACATAGAAGTTAGCCTTTGCATTTGAGAAGCTTACTCCGGGTGAGCTTGTCTCAACACAGTTGATAAGCACTCCGTTTACACTGTTTGCAAGTGAATTGGCTGATGAAAGTGTTCCGCCTGATACTGCATGAAGAACAAATGTAACATTGCTCTTGCCGCCGTTAAGTTCAACGTGGCCGCCCTGAGCTACAATGTTGTCGCCCCATGCTACGGCGTTGTTTCTCTGGAGAGCAGCGTTCCCTGCATCGCTCTTGCCGCCGTTGGAAGATCCGCTTGAACTGCTTCCTGCATTAACAGCCTTGGTGAGCTTGTCTATTTTTTTGTTGAGTTTGTCGATCTTGTCCTGAAGCTTTGCGACGTCCTCAGCTGTGACACTCTGAGAGCCCTCAGGTTTCTCGACATACGTAGCCGCACAAACAGTAATGCTGGATGATACCAACAGCGCTGATGCAACTACTAGAGCAATTATTTTTTTCATAATTTAAGCCTCCATACTTTAATATAAAAAAATATGTCCAGTTCCATTATACACCATCAGGATCCGAGTAATCCACATATCTGTCAATCTCGCCCCTGACATCGCCTACCAGGCAGCCTATGACAACAGTCTGCAACCCCGGATCATCCGCATTTTGCGTTGTCAGCGTGATGAGGAAATTTTCCGGAGCCAGCTCTCCCGCCCACTCATCTCTTATGTTTCTGTTCATGGTTCTTGGAAGGAATATCTCATCCAAAAAGTCCTGACAGCCTTGGGCATAAGAGAAATCGTACTGGGATATGAGCCTTTCATCCTCTCTTACATAGGCAGCAAAAATATAGTAAATAAGGGCATTTCCCTCGGTGTAAACGTAAATGTACTCGTGATCGTCAAAAAACGATCTGTCCAAAAACTTCGAAAGGTCTTGAAAACGTGGATCTTCAGAAGCCGAAGGTACATGAAGCACCTCGTTGAAATCGCACATATTCCGCATGTTGGCTGCTTCTATATAAACCGCACCCTTGGGATCAGTCTCTCCATACTCATTGTGAGTCAGATAAAAAGAGTCATCACCGTCTGCGTTTTGTACCACAGGACAGTCAATGGCGGTATCCGGCACATAAAGCCAGGCGAATATATCCTCGTTTTCCTTTTTCAGTTTTTCAAAATCCACATGGGAATCGGTAGCTGTCTCATCTCTTTTGCCTGAGCTTCTCCCTCTGCCGTCCGTAAGGCCGCAGCCTGTCACCAACAGCAAAACAAGAAACGCGGCGAAAATCCTTTTCGCAGCCTTCCCACATATGTAATTATATCGGCTGTTCTTTATCATTTATTTAGCCCGCGTTGTCAACTTTTTCGTAAAAAACATCAATTATCGTATCGTAGAGATCTTCCTCATCTACGTAGAATTCTTCGAACTTTCCGGTCTTTTTGGTCTCACCCTTGATCATCTTAATATCGGATGAGTCAAAACTGTATTTCGTAATATAAGGAGCAAGGTAGCTTATCTCGTCGGGAGTGATATCCGTCACCATCTTGCTGCTGATGGCTGTAAAGAGTTCAACTGCAGCCGAGCTGTCTTCATAGCTCTTTTCTCTGGCAGCCTCAATAAATCCGTTCAGGTACTGGCGCTGTCTCTCAAGCCTTTGATCATTTGATCCAAAGACACTGGTATCCCTGTATCTGACATATTTAAGTGCAAGATCGCCGTCCAGATGGACTTCCTTTCCCTTAACAAGCTTTTTATCAGCCTTGGTAAGGTCCTCAAGCACTGTTACGTCCACGCCTCCCACCTGATCGTTGATAATGGGAATGGCGCTTATGTTGATAGCCGCATATCCGTGAATAGGCAGCTGATAGAACATGTTCGAAACCGCTTTAACCTGATACTCGCAGCTCTCCTCCACACCGTTACCAAAACCGTGCTGGGTGGCGATCTGCGCTATCACCGTATTCTGATATCTTCCGTACTCATCATAGATATCAACGTCCGTCATGGAATTTCTGTTGATACCGATGATCTTTATGCTCTCGTCATGAGGATTCAAAACCAGCAGGAAAAGAGAATCCGCCTGGCCTCCGTCTGTTCCCTCGGGAACTTCCTTTACTTCCTCGTCCTTCTTGTCTATGCCCATAATGAGGAAAGTGGTTATATCCTCGTTGTAATCATATACTGCGCCGTTGTACCTGACCCAGTCAGACTCCCAGACGCCGGTCTGGTTCTCCTCAAAGTTGACTTCACTTTGTGCCATAACCGGAGCGCTTGTTGCCGACTTGGCTCCAAGACTTGCTTTGCCAAAAAGCCTCAGGGCTTCAAGTCCCACAAGTCCAAATGCCACAACAGTCATGAAAACGGCCCAAATGATGAGAAAAATTTTACCTTTGTTTCTCATTTGTTCCTCTCGTTACAATATCTTTTACTCTGCACTGCTACCCTCTGTGGAAGCGCTCTCTGCTACAGACGCCTCTTCCTCATCCCCGGGCAGATTGGGGAAAATTTCATCTTCCATAGTATCCGAAGAATCACCGTTGCTGTCAATATCAGCTATGTCCGCAGGAAAAAGTCTGGACTGCTTGGTTACATTTCCGCTGTGATCGGCAACTGCATAGTACACAACTGCAGTCTCTGCCTCTCTGTTCAGGACCACCTTTTCCACTACGATCCTGGAAGTCATGTCGCCGTCCTTGGAGTCGTAAGCGTTTATGCCAACTCTAAGGTCATCATCCGTGGTCTTGGAATCGTACATCACATTCACCGCAGAAAACCGAAATTCCGGCGGGATCCTGTCAGTTCTTCCGTAAGCTACCACGATGAGGACAACCAGCACCGCACTCAATATGCCAAATAATACACCAAGAATATTTCCTCTCAAGTATTCTTCCTCGCTAATTCATATCAGTCTTTTCTGGTAACGCCTGCCAGATAGTTGAGTTCGTCAAGATCATCATCTTCCGGCTCCGGCTCAGGCTCGGATGTGCCGGGACGTACAGGTATGTCCACATTTTCCTCGCCGTACTTACCATAATATTTTCCGTAGTACTTGCCGTAATACTTGCCATAATTGCCGTAATGACCATAATACCCTTTGCCGGTAATGTCAACTTTATTAAGCACTACGCCCAGCATCTTGGCTCCGGCCTTATCAAGCTGATCCTTTACCCTCTGGGCAAATCTGTAGCTGATGGCATTGGACTCAATGACCATCACCGTACCGTCGCACTGCTTGGCCACAACCGCAGCATCGATAACGCTTCCAAGAGGCGGAGTATCGATAATAACATAGTCAAATACCTGTTTCATATTTTCAAGGACTTTTCCGAATATCCTGCCGCCCAAAAGCTCACTGGGGTTGGGGGGAACAGGTCCCGCAAATACAACATAAAGATTGGGTGTATCGGTTTCGCAGATAACGCTGGAAAGTCTTTCTCTTCCAACAAGACAGTGAGTCAGTCCAAGTCTTACGGAGCCTGTTCTGTATCTGCCCACCAGTACTGATTTACGCATATCCGCATCCACCAGCACAGTCTTTTTACCAGCTTCCGCAAAGGCTCTTGCAAGCGCCATGGCAACTGTTGTCTTACCTTCACCGGGCGTGCAACTGGTAACCGAAATAACCCTCACGTTCTGTCCGCTGAACTCAACATTACTTCTAAGGGTCTTGTATGCTTCTTTTATCTGATAATTGTTTTCAGCCTGGCTGAAATGTAGTTTTGCACTCTGCATATTTTCACCTTTTTTTCAGCTTATTTCTTATCAGCTTTTTTCTTGTTCTTTTTCTTTTTATCCTGCTCATCGCTGGAGAGAGGAACAAGAGCAAGGGTGCTGAGTCCCAGATATCTTTCAACGTCATCGTTACTCTTGATGGTATCATCAAGGATATAGTTAAGTATTACAAAGAAAGAAACCATCAAAGCTCCCAGCATCCCTGCAAGAACAGTCCATTTCATAACGGAAGGGCCTGACTTTTCCACGGGAACATTGGCTGTCTCCGCAACGTTGATGGCATCGATATCCATAACGTTGGCAATGTGCTCAGAAGCCACCTCACGGATACAGTTGGCTATCTTCATGGCCATGAGCGGATCCTCATCTCTTGCCGTAATAGACACGATACGTGTATCTGCAGGAGTTACCACCTTGAGCACCGATGACAGATCGTCAAAGTCGGTATCCACAAGGTTCAGTCTCTGAATAACCTCCTCAAGCACATATCTGCTCTTTATAAGCTCCGCATAATCCTGAGTGAGCTGCGTGGATATCTGCACATCGGAGTAGGTTACCGTCTGGTTTTCCTCCTTGTTCAGGATATATATTTTGGTGGTGGAATCGTAAACGGGATGCAACATAAACTTGCTAAAGAACAGTCCCGCAAGTCCAAAAAACACCCCGGCGCTGATAATAAGGAAAGCCCTTGCTATCAGTACCGAAAACATTTCCCCCAGATTAATTTCAAGTATGTCGTCTTTGTTTCCCATGGTACTCCCGTGCTACTGCGCTGAATTTCTTTGTTTTATCCGATCATAAATATCAGATCGTTTCGTGCATGTATCTGTTTTTATATCAGATCGATTCATTTCGAATAAGCTTGGCGGGGTTTGTCATAAACAGCCTGTCTGCATAGTCCTCGCCGAATTTTCTTTCGACATATTTCCTGCATTCTGTGAGCTTCGGCGAACGCCTTTTGGTATCATGGGCATCCGTCGCAACAAAATGCACAAGTTCATTTTTAAGAAGCTTTTTCGTAAAGTGGCTGATCCCAAAGCCAAAGTCCCCAAGAACACTGGATGCATTAACCTGTATGTAACATCCCATATTCACCAGATCCTCAACGTAGGAAGGATGCGATACTATATCGCTATACCTCTCCACATGGGCGATCACAGGGATATACCCTGTTGACATAACCTGATAAACCGCATTTTGTATGGATTTATATGTATTTGTGGGATGAAACTCAACAAGTACATAATCAGAGCCTGCCAGAGAGGTTATCTCTCCTGCCGCAAGGCGCTCTATGGTGTCATCTCCGTAGTATATCTCGTTTCCGGAAAAGAGCTTTATCTTTAATCCCGCTTCCTTGGCGGCTTTTTGAAGTTCCTGCCTGTAAAGGATATTGTGCTGTGGGCTCACATTGTGGTGCATGGGCTTGTAATGCGGTGTCAGGATCATGTAGCCAATGCCGTCTCTCTCAGCGATCTTCAGCATTTCAAGACTTGTTTCCATGTCCGGAGAGCCGTCATCCACCCCCGGCATAATGTGGCAATGTATATCTATTGAAGGTTTCATCGCGTTGCGCTAGTTCCTCATAACTATTAGGTAATTCACTAAAAAATGATATACGGATTGCTTCGCTTCGCTCTCGCAATCCTACAAATATTCGGAATCCGCGCCCTGCGCTCCTTCCTCATATTTTTGCTATCATTTCAACACAAAATGATATACGGATTGCTTCGCTTCGCTCTCGCAATCCTACAAATATTCGGAATCCGCGCCCTGCGCTCCTTCCTCACATTTGTTCAGTCCTCAAGGTCCCGCATGGAATTGCGCAAGCGCAACCATGTGGGACTTTTCGTCCCTATATCATTTTGATTATACACCAGATGACTGTATTATTCCACATAATGTGGTAGAGGGCTTAAATATGATTGTTTTTCTCTAGATGTTGGGTTTGAGTCATATTTGTCAAAGACAAATTGACAATTCCCGCGCAAATATATATATTTGAAAAAGCTATTTGGCTTAGTAACAATCTAATAACACTTCTATTACTTCTTTTTTGTATGTTTTTTCTATTTGTACAGTAATATCTGTACCCTATACTCCCGGAATTACTTCTTTTTAACAAGTTTTTCTCTGCGTACAGTAATTTCACCAACCTTCACCCACGAAATTACTTCTTTTTAACAAGTTTTTCTACACATACAGTAATTTCATCACCCTTCACCTCCGAAATTACTTCTTTTTAACAAGTTTATCTCTGCGTACAGTAATATTTCCCTGCTTTTCGGCGCCGAATCGCCACAATCAAGAAAACAAGTAATAGCAAAAATTTAAGCAAATGAAAATACTTTCACCCCATAAAAGAAAGGACTATAATATGCCAAATTACCAACAGGAACTTCTCAAGCAATTATCCGAAATAGACAGACTGATCAAGATTTCCGAGAGCAATCTTGCAAAAGAAAAAACACTTCCTGATGCTCATGTACGTGTGACTTACAGTCATGGTTACCCGCAGTTAAACTACAGAAAAGACGGCTCAGCAAAAGGTCACTATCTGAAAAAGAGCGACCATCAAAAAGCCGTAGTACTTCTCCAGAGAAAATATGAGGAAAAGCTGGCAAAAGAGCTGCATGCCAACAAAAACAGACTTGAAAAATTCCTCAAAAACTATGACCCATCATTCATAGAAAAGGCCTATGAAGATTTCGGAGACTTCAAAAAAAAGCTCATAGCCCCCATCAGACCATCTGATGAGGAGTTCGTAAGATCCTGGACCGAAGAGCACCCCGCAGGCCAAAATCCCTACCCGGAAAAACCAAAATACCAATCAGCTCAAGGCACTCCCATCAGGACAAAAAGTGAAAAGATCATCGCAGATCTTCTTGAAAGCTACAATGTCCCCTACCGCTACGAACCAAAGCTGGTTTTAAAAGGCGGGATCGTCAAGTATCCCGACTTTGCAATTCTAAATCTCCGCGAAAGGAAAACCGTTTATTGGGAACATCTTGGACTTGTAAGCGATGAGGAATACGCATCTGCAAATTTCAAAAAGCTGGCTCTCTACGAAACTAACGGAATAATTCTGGGAGAAAGGCTGATCATTACCTTTGAAACAGAAAAAGCTCCCTTAAACATCGCTCTTCTGAAAAGAAAAATCGAAATTCATATTCTTTAAGCTTTGTATTCAAAAAGCTCACATCTCTTCTGTCCGGATCCGGCGTCAGCCTCAAGAACGAATTCCATTTTTCATAAGAAACAGTAGTTTTTTCAATCTAAAGTTTTGCGCAATTTCTCTTTCTGTATTTGGTTGACATGCTAAATCTTTGTGTTATACTTGTAATAGAACAAAGGCGACAGGCGATATATTCCCCGGCCCTTTTCACGCCGGGCATACATATATAGAATCCGGAAAGGAGGCAACAATATGAACATTCAAAAATTCACTCAAAAATCCATAGAAGCAGTGAATGGCTGCGAAAAAGTAGCGCTGGACTACGGCAATCAGGAAATCGAGCAGGAGCATCTTCTCTATTCCCTCATGACCATTGAGGACAGCCTTATTTCCAGACTTGTTGAAAAAATGGGCGTTGATACGAACGCATTCATAAACAGGATCGAACAGGGCATAAAAAAGCGCACCAAGGTTCAGGGAGGCAAGCCCTATCTGGGAGCTGACCTTAACAAGGCTCTTCTCTCCGCAGAGGATGAAGCCAAGGCTCTCGGCGATGAATATGTATCCGTGGAGCATCTTTTCCTTGCGGTGATAAAGCACCCCAACAGAGAGGCAAAAGACATCCTTGCAAGCTTTGGCATCGACAGAAACAGATTTCTGCAGGTTCTTTCGGAGGTTCGAGGAAACAGAAACGTCACCACCGACAATCCCGAAGCCACCTACGATACTCTGAACAAATACGGAACAGAGCTTGTTGAAAAGGCTAAAAGACAAAAGCTTGATCCTGTCATTGGAAGAGATACCGAGATCAGAAATGTCATCCGGATCCTCTCCAGAAAAACCAAGAACAACCCTGTTCTCATCGGCGAACCCGGTGTTGGTAAAACTGCAGTTGTGGAAGCCCTTGCCCAGAGAATTGCAGAAGGAGATGTGCCTTCCGCACTCAAGGATAAAAAAATCTTCTCTCTTGATATGGGCGCACTTGTGGCTGGAGCCAAGTATCGCGGCGAATTTGAGGAAAGACTGAAAGCCGTCCTGGAGGATGTAAAAGGCTCAGACGGTGAGATCATCCTATTTATCGATGAGCTTCACCTTATTGTGGGAGCAGGCAAGACCGACGGCGCCATGGATGCAGGCAACATGTTAAAGCCCATGCTTGCAAGAGGCGAGCTTCACTGCATTGGTGCCACAACCCTAAACGAATACAGGCAGTACATTGAAAAAGACGCAGCCCTTGAGCGAAGGTTCCAGCCCGTCATGGTTGAGGAGCCCACCGTTGAAGATACCATCAGTATCCTTCGAGGCCTGAAGGAGCGCTATGAAGTCTTCCACGGAGTAAAGATCATGGACAGCGCCCTGGTAAGTGCAGCTGTCCTCTCCAACAGATACATCTCCGACAGATTTCTCCCCGACAAGGCCATCGACCTTGTGGATGAAGCCTGCGCCCTTATCAAGACCGAGATGGATTCCATGCCCGCGGAACTTGATGAACTGAATCGCAAGATCATGCAGCTTCAGATTGAAGAGGCAGCCCTCAAAAAAGAGGACGATTCACTCAGCAAAGAACGCCTTAACGCCCTTCAAAAAGAGCTGGCTGATCTTAGAGAAGAATTTGACACCGGAAAGGCTCAGTGGGTAAATGAAAAAGAGGCTGTGGACAAGCTAGCAGCCATGAGAGAACAGATAGATACCATAAATTCGGAAATTGCCATTGCTCAGAGGGACGGCGACTACGAAAAAGCCGGCGAGCTTCAGTACGGCAAGCTCCCTGCCCTTAAAAAGCAGCTGGAAGAAGCTGAAGAGATCGCAAGATCAAAAGAAAACGAGACAGCCCTTGTTCACGAGCGTGTCTCCGAAGATGAAATAGCAGGTATCATCAGCAGATGGACCGGCATCCCTGTAAACAAGCTGACAGAAAGCGAAAGAAACAAGACCCTTCACCTTGCCGACGAACTCCATCAAAGAGTTGTTGGTCAGGATGATGCTGTGGAGATGGTCTCCGAAGCCATCATGAGATCCAAGGCAGGCATAAAAGATCCCGGCAAGCCCATAGGCTCATTCCTCTTCCTTGGTCCCACAGGTGTTGGTAAGACCGAGCTTGCCAAGAGCCTTGCTCAGGCGCTCTTCGATGATGAAAACAACATGGTCAGGATCGACATGAGTGAGTACATGGAAAAATTCAGCGTCTCCAGACTTATCGGTGCCCCTCCCGGATATGTAGGCTATGAGGAAGGCGGTCAGCTCACAGAGGCAGTACGCAGAAAGCCCTATGCCGTAGTTCTTTTCGATGAGATTGAAAAGGCTCACCCCGATGTATTCAATGTGCTGTTGCAGGTTCTTGATGACGGAAGAGTTACCGATTCTCAGGGAAGAACTGTGGATTTCAAGAACACCATCCTCATCATGACCTCCAACATCGGCGCCCAGTACCTGCTTGACGGCATCAGCGATGACGGCTCCATCTCAGAGGATGCTCAGAACATGGTCATGGAGGATCTTCGCTCTCACTTTAGGCCCGAGTTCCTCAACAGACTTGACGAGACCATTATGTTCAAGCCTCTCACCAAGGATAACATCGGAGGCATCGTAGACCTGATCATAGCAGATCTAAACAAGCGTCTTGCCGACAGAGAAGTGTCCATAACCATGACACCTGCTGCCAAAGGCTACATTGCAGATAACGCCTATGATCCCATCTACGGAGCAAGGCCTCTTAAGAGATATATCCAGAAATACGTGGAAACCCTCTCCGCAAGGCTCATCCTTGAGGATAAGGTAAAGCCTAAAGATACTATCGAATTTGATGTAAAAGAAAATGAGCTCACAGCCTCGGCGGTTCACACTTCATAACCGAACCGCCGGGTCGCAGGCCCATCTGCACTTAGGATTTAATGGAAAGTCCAGCACCGGGATATTCACAAGATCTGACATTACATGGATCACACGAAAGCATTTCGCTCGTCGTCGTAGCTAAACCCTGCGTCGGCGAGTTTTTTTACTATCTCTTCTCTTTTTGCCTCTCCGATTTCCATATCCTCGCAGAGAGCATCAAAAGAACCATAACTGTCCCGAAGCTTCATATTCAGAACGCTTAGTAACATTATCGGATCCTGTGGAAGCATATATCTTCTCCTTTCAAAAACACATAAAAACACCCGTCACTCTGCCTTCATGGGACACGACACCGCGCCGCACAGCTTACAGTGTGAATGTTTGGCCACCGGCTTACCATAAAGCGGCGCCATGAACAATACACTCTTTTTGGGAATCAGCAAAAACGCCTCGTTATAGCTTACCAGGGGCTGTGCCAGCATTCCCATAAGTTCCGGCACCTTCTCAAGAGGAAGCCTTTCATCCCCGGCAAACACATAGTCTCCGGGATAAAGACCTGTAAGCTCAAAGAGCTTTTCATCAAGCTTTTCATAAGCCCTTGATAAAATCTCAAGTCCAAGGCAGTCCACAATGTAGGCATCCCCGATCTCGCCTTTTTCCAAAAGAGCATTCTGAAGAGAATCAAAGGCAGGGCCCAAAGTCAGTACCACAAGCGCTGACGTCAGATCTCCGCCCAAAAACTTTTCAGCAGCCTGTCCGGCATCCGAATCAGTCACATAGTGAAACTGCGGGTGAACCCTGGGGCTTACCAGTCTGTAGAGCCTTTCTATATCTCTTTTATCCTTGTCCTTAAAATGATATCGCCTGACAAGCTGCTCAAGGCAGGCCTCATCAAGCGACACATCAAGCGGTATGAAATTCATTATTCCTCATTTCCTTCCGCAAGAATACTGTCCATCAGGTCGT
>JAILOW010000161.1 GCA_024690635.1 Butyrivibrio sp. | reverse complement strand
CGGAGCGGGAGAGGTTGAAGGTAACCATACACTGATACTGGTTCCAGATATTTACCATGCGGTCAACCTTTTCATTGGAAGAAGATACATGGTAGATGGAAAGAAGCTCTTTCCAATAGGATTTAAGCTCTTCAAGAGCCTTGTCTACAGATGACTCGTCCTTGTATTTTGCAAGCATAGCCACAGCGGGCTTTTTGTTAACCACTGAAGGAGCTTCCCATTTGTCATCCTCGGGATTCTCGATATAGCCGAGGGTGAAGATGAAGGTCTTGCTCTCGCCGGGCTTAAGTGAAACGTTGATCTGATGTGATGCGATGGGTGACCATCCGCTTGCCATAGAACCTGTGCACTTGCCATCTGAAACAGCATCAGGGCTGTCGGGACCGTTGTATGCGCCAAGGAAAGCATCGCGGCTGGTGTCGAAACCGTCTACCTTGGAGTTTACGCCGTAGATAGCGTAGTGATTACGTCTTTCTCTGTACTCTGTCTTGTGATAGATAACAGAGCCGCCGTCTGTAATCTCAACCTCACCGGTTGAAAGGTTTCTCTGGAAGTTCTTCATATCATCGTCTGCATTCCAGAGACACCACTCTACATATGAAAAGAGTGTAAGATTTGCATCGGCGTTCTTTTTATTGGTAAGTGTTACCTTGGAGATCTCGCAGTTGTCGTTCATGGGAACGAATGTGAGAACCTGAGCCTCCACATCATTCTTGGATGATACGAAGGTACTGTATCCAAGGCCGTGGCGGCACTCATAGGAATCAAGGGCGGTCTTTACAGGCTGCCAGCCGGGATTCCAGATTGTGTCCCCATCCTTTATATAAAAGTATTTTCCGTTGTTGTCGTAGGGAACGTTGTTGTAGCGGTATCTCGTAAGCCTCAGAAGCTTGGCATCCTTGAAGAATGTGTATCCTCCGCAGGTGTTGGAGATGAGTGAAAAGAACTCCTTGTTGCCCAGATAGTTGATCCAGGGAAGGGGAGTCTTGGGTGTCGTGATGACGTATTCAAGCGCGTTGTCGTCAAAATAACCGTATTTCATTATTAACCCTCCGTTATACTTAAACGTTTAAGACGATTTCATGACATATTATATAGTGGATCATACAGGATTTCAACTATTATTTTTCATGGTGCAATCCCAGCAAATAAGCGGAATAGAGCAAAAAGAAAACCTATATGGAAATTAGGTTTCCCTCAAATCCCGTGGTTGAGCAAAGTGTTAGAAAACGTTTAATTGGAATATGAACAAAATGTGACTAAATTGGAAATATTAGATGAAATGGTGGGCAATTAATTGGCTAAAGCTTACAAAAATATCAAATATGCACAAAAACTTAAAAAAGAAACTTGATTTTAAAGTGAATGTGATGTACATTTGAATTACGAAAACGATTAAGTGAGAAACGAGGGGATGGCAAGAAGGATTGTATCGCTAAAAGACATATCGAAAGCCTGCGGTGTATCTATCGCAACGGTATCCAAGGCGCTGAATGATCACAGTGACATCAGCAGGGAGACCAAGGAGAAGATCAAGGCAGTGGCAGATGAGTTGGGATACCATCCTAATGCTGCGGCTCAGGCTCTCAAAACAAACAGATCCAACAACATCGGAGTTTTGTTTGTGGACGAGGCCAACAGCGGACTTACCCATGATTACTTTTCACACGTTTTGGACAGCTTTAAAAAGAAGGCTGAGCAGGAAGGGTTCGACATCACCTTTATAAATTCGGATAAATCCAGAAACGGCAACATGTCATATTTATCACATGCAATGTACAGAGGATTTGACGGAGTGGTAATCGCCTGCGTAGAGTTTTCGGACCCCCAGGTTGATGAACTTATTAAGAGCAATATCCCTGTAGTGACCATCGACCATTCTTTTTACAACAGGATCGCGATCGTATCCGACAATATAAAAGGAATGAAAGAGCTCGTCACTTATGTATATGAACAGGGACATCGCAAGATAGCATATGTGCACGGTCAGGAAGATACGGCCGTAACCCAGAGCAGAGTGGCAAGCTTTTACAACACACTCCAGGAGCTGGGAGTAAACGTACCTGATGAATATGTAATTTCAAGTCCTTACAGAAATACGGAAAAGACTTTTGAGGCGACCAACAAACTGCTTGATCTTCCGGATCCGCCCACATGTATCTTTTATCCCGATGATTTCGCGGCATTTGGAGGACTTAACGCCATAAGACAAAGAGGACTCAGGGTTCCGGAGGACGTTTCCATAGCAGGATACGACGGAATAGCCATCGCAAGACACATAAGTCCCAGGATGACCACCATCGTGCAGGATACGGACAAGATCGGAAGAGAGGCGGCATCCAAGCTGATCGATCTTATCAACAACCCGAAGGGCACTCTAATAGAACAGATAGTAGTTGACGGAACACTTGAAAAGGGTGAGACCGTTAAGAAAATCAAAAAGATTTAAGATGACTTAAGTCATTTTAAATAAAAACACTCAAAATCTTTTTACAAAAGAGAAAAGGGAGGTAGAACTATCTATGAAGAAGAAAGTACTTGGATTATTACTTTCAGCAACAATGGTAGCCGGAATGCTTGCAGGATGCGGAAGCGCAGCTGACACAGCAGAGCAGGTTGCCGACACAGCAGAGCAGGTTGCAGAGACAGCTGAGCAGGTTGCAGATGCAACTCAGGACGCAGCTCCTGCAGAGGAAGCAGCAGAGCTTCCCGCTGACGAGGGCAAGGTTCTCAACATTTCAGCATGGAATGAGGAGTTCAAGTCTCGTCTTACAGATCACTATCCCGGATACGAGGTAGTTGACGGAACAACAGGTAAGATCGGTGATGTTACAGTTAACTGGCTTATCACTCCTAACGAGGAGAACGCTTACCAGAACAGACTTGATGAGCTTCTTCTTGGCCAGGAAACAGCAGCTGCTGATGACAAGGTTGACCTTTTCCTTGTAGAGGCTGACTACGCTGTTAAGTACACAGATACAGACTACACTGTTCCTGTAAAGGATCTCGGAATCACAGATGAGGATCTCAAGGATCAGTACGCTTACACACAGGCTGTTGTAACAGATTCTAACGGAGTTCTTAAGGGAACATCTTGGCAGGGCTGCCCTGGCGTTATGATCTACAACAGAGCAATCGCTAAGGAAGTATTCGGAACAGACGAGCCTGCAGATATCCAGGCTAAGTTTGATGACTGGGATAAGTTCTTCGAGGCAGCTGGTGAGCTTGACAAGGCTGGTTACGATGTTATCTCTTCAACAGCTGATACATTCCGTGTATACCAGAACAACGCTAAGCTTCCTTGGGTTGACGGAAATAAGATCCAGATTGATGACAACCTCATTAAGTGGGTTGAGGATTCCAAGAAGCTTGCAGACGCTGGTTACTGCAACACTTGGGGACAGTGGGGAGAAGACTGGAACAAGGGCTTCTATCCTGAAGGAAAGGTATTCGCTTACTTTGGACCCGCTTGGCTTATTGACTTCTGTATGGCAGCTGATGTAGAAGGTTCTGTTGCTCACGATGGCGGCTGGGCTGCAACTGAGGGACCTCAGGGCTTCTACTGGGGCGGAACATGGATCTGCGCAGCAGCAGGTACAGATAACGCTAACCTTGTAGCTGATATCATGAGAAAGATGACATGTGATCCTGAAGTTATGAAGGACATCGTTCTTAAGGACAATGACTTCGTGAACAACAGACCTGTTATGGAAGAGCTTGCAAACGATGCTTCTTACCAGAACGAAGT
>JAILOW010000135.1 GCA_024690635.1 Butyrivibrio sp. | reverse complement strand
GACTCTTTTTGCCAGTATGTGGTGAGGAATAATTTTAATGCCATAGGCATAGACCCTTCCTTCAGAGTCGGGGACAGCGCAGAGCTTACCCTCATAAAAGAAGAGGTCATGTCCGGAATGCTTGAAGAGGAGTATGAAAAGGCAAGACGCGGTGAGAATCCGGACTTTGTATATGCCATGGAATACTTCAGCGTTGGCAGCAGTGATAAAAAGATTGAGGAATACATAGAGCGTCTTCATAAATTTGCTGACAGTATGCCTTTTCCTGAAGACTGGATCAGGGAAAGAGCAGGGGACTATGACCTGGAAGGCAGGAACTTTGATGAGCTTGACTGGGTAAAAAAGGCTATCGAATATGCAAAGACCACTATAGATGACTGTGCAGCCCTTGCAAAAACCGCTGCGGACATCTGTCTTGAGCCTGACGGTCCTTACATGTACGAGGATCTGCTCCGCAGAGAGAGCGAAATGTTTTCGGACCTTAAAAAGTACGAGACCTATGACGAGCTTTTTGATGCCCTCAGAACCGTAAGCTTTGACAGACTTCCCGGAAAAAAGGATGACAGCGTTAATGGTGATAAAAGGGAATATGTCAGAAAGCTAAGGGATAAATACAAAGATGCTATTAAAAAATACACGGAGACCTATTTTGCCCTTACTTCCGGTACCATCATAGATCAGATGAAGCTTTGCGACAGGGCGGTGAAGGAGCTTTGCAGGCTTACCCTTTTGTTTGAAAAAGGCTTTGAAGAAATAAAGAGGGAAAGACAGGTTATCGACTTTTCCGATATGGAGCATTTTGCCCTGAGGATCCTTGTAAACCATCCATCGGATGAGGAGTGCGCAGGTCTTTCCGCAAAAGAGATATTTGAAAAATGCACGCCCACAACGGTTGCTCTTGAATACAGAGAGTATTTCAAAGAGGTCCTCATAGATGAGTATCAGGACAGTAACAGCGTTCAGGAAATGGTATTAAAGGCTATCTCAGGTGAAAATGCCGGTATTTCCGAGCGTTTCATGGTCGGTGATGTAAAGCAGAGCATTTATAAGTTCAGGCTTGCAAGACCTGAAATTTTCATGGAGAAGTTCCACAAATATGACAGGGACCCTGCAGCATCAGATCGCAGGATCGACCTTCATAAGAACTTTCGCAGCAGAAAAGAGGTCCTTGAATCCACCAACTATATCTTCCAAAGGATCATGGGAGAGGATCTTGGCGGTGTTGACTACGATAAAGACGCAGAGCTGGTTACAGGTGCAAGTTATGATCCGCCGACCTTTGACGTAACTCCAGAGCTTATCATCGTTAACGGTGCCGAGCAGGGGGGTGACTTAGAGGATGAGGATGCCCGGGATGAAGCTGCGGAAAGAGACATCTCTTTACAGGATTATGACCTTTTAAGGCTTAATGCCAGGGAAAAGGAAGCTCTTGCGGTTGCAGAGAGGATAAAGAGCTTAAGACAGGAAAATCCTGACCTTGATTACAAGGACATGGTCATACTTTTAAGGGCCACAGCAGGCTGGGATGACGTATTTAAAAGAGTCCTTGAGGATAACGGCATTCCTGCCTACATCGAGTCAAAATCAGGCTATTTTGACATGTATGAGGTTTCAGTTCTCCTTAACCTTCTTTCGGCAGTGGACAATCCAAGACAGGATATACAGGTTATAAGCGTTATGAAGTCTCCCCTTGGAGGCTTTGACGATGAGGAACTGGCACTTCTTCGCATCGCAGTAGATAAAGACGAAGAGGCCTGCCTTTGTGACAGCTTTTTTGAGGGCCTTACGCTGTTGGGGGATAATGCCCTTTCGAAGGACCTTTATGACAAGCTGACAGGCTTTATTTCCTTTATGGCAGATCTTAGGGAAAGAGCCGAATACACGCCTGTACACGTGCTGCTTCAGTATGTGCTTGATGAAACGGGGGATGAAACCCTGATGACAGCCCTTCCCGGAGGAGAACAGAGGAGGGCTAACATAGAACAGCTCATTAACTACGCGGTTAACTTTGAAAAGACAAGCTTTAAGGGGCTTTTCCACTTCGTGCGCTACATTGAGCATGTTAAAGCTGTAAAGGTGGACTACGGCGAAGCGGGTACCATCGATGAAAATGCGGATGTAGTGCGCATCATGAGCATACACAAGAGTAAGGGCCTTGAATTTCCTGTTGTATTCGCATCAGGTCTTAACAAGAGATTCGACAAAAGAGATATCACAGGGGATCTGATCGCAGATATGGATCTTGGCCTTGGCGTAAAGTGCATAGACTCTGAAAAGAGGCTTAAATTTGACACCTTAAAGCGCCTTGTTATCGCAAAGAGAATGCTTTCTGAAAACATGGGAGAGGAACTTCGAGTTCTTTATGTTGCGCTTACAAGGGCCAAGGAAAAGCTGATCATGACCTCCTATGTGAAGGATGCCGTAAAAGACCTTTCTGACAGGTTTGCGGATATGGCAGCTCTTTTCGGAGAAGGAAGGCTACTTCCCTATTCGAAAAGACTTGATGCAAAGAGCTACTACGATTTCGTGATACGGGCTCTTATAGGCCACCCTGCCATGGCGCAGCTTAGAAGTGATCTTGAGATCACTGTTGGGGATTTTGAGACATACAGGGATAAGTCTGAAAACGTTCCGGCTCTTAAAATCTATACCCTTTGCGATGAGGATCTTAAAAGAGACCTTGCAATTTCAGATCTTATGGGAGTATTCAGGAAAGAGGACCTTAACAGATCCGCTGAGCTTGCTGATAAAGATATGCTCTCTGTCATAAAGGAGAAGTTTGAGGGACGCTACTCCCACAGTGAACTTAAGGGACTCTTTACCAAAACCTCAGTAACAGAGTTAAAGAAAAAGATGCTTGAAGAGGAAGGAGAGGTATTTACAAAAACCGAAGAGTTTGCGGATTATGCCGAAAATGAGGAAAAGGAAGAAAAAGAACAGACAGGGCGTCTTACGGGAGCTGAGAGAGGAACAGCCTATCACCGCATAATGGAGCTTTTGGATGAGGATATCTACGGCAATGAGGAATTTATGGAAACCACCGCTGATCCCTCCAGGGCAAAAGAGTGTGCCGCTGCTATCAGAAAATGGATGGCAAAGAAAGTATCCGAAAACATGATACCCGGAGAATACGCGGAGTGCGTATATGCGCCTGATATAGTGGCATTTTTAAGCTGCGATCTTGGAAAGAGAATGGGGCAGGCCTTCAGAAATGGTACTTTGTACCGTGAAAAGCCATTTATGATGGGAGTCAGCGCTTCTAACCTTGATAAGAGATTCCCCGAGGATGAGATGGTGCTGGTTCAGGGTATCATTGACGCCTGGTTTACCGAAGGGGACGACATAATCCTTATGGACTACAAGACAGATAGGGTGGATTCTGCAAAGGAGCTTACAGACCGCTACCACATCCAGCTTGATTATTACAAGGATGCTCTTGAAAGAGCCACAGACAAAAAGGTAAAGGAAGTCTTTATCTATTCCTTTGGGCTTTCCAAGGATATTTCGCTGTAATAAGGCTTGGCAGGATCAAAGAAGGAAGGTAAAGGCAAGGGCTGCAGCATTTGCGGCAGCATGGATCGTAAAGGGCACTGACAGGCGTTTGTACCTTGCGTACATAAATGCCATGAGAAGGCCCATGATAAATGCATACAGGCCCTGAACAAGGTTCCAGTGATATATGCCAAAGAGTGCTGCGGACAGCACTATGCAGATCCTTATATCAAGATTTTTTTCCAGGAAATTCATTAAAAAGCGCCTGAAGATAAGCTCCTCGCAAAAAGGAGTAAGAAGACAGTAGGTCAGTATCATGACAGGCATGGAAAGACCTCCGAAGAACTGGGCATCCGCCACCTCTTTGTAGGACTCCATTTCCGTAAGGCCCGTTATATTGAAAATATAGGTAAGGCAAAGGGCCAAAGCTCCGCCAAGAAGGGCAAACAAAAGATAGCTGTATGGGCGAAGGGGCTTTTGGTTTTCTTTATCAAATGATCCGGGCAACTGTTGGTCCTCCAATTATCTATTGACATAAAGGTGCATCAAGTGTTAAATGTTACATGAACATAATAAATACCGCTAGGGGAGCAATGCTGAGAGTGAACGTGCCATGCACGTCTAACCCTTATTACCTGACCCGGACAATGCCGGCGTAGGGAAGCAAGTTTTCGTTTGATGCAGTGATGATTATATCATGTATCTGTTATGCGCGCAGTAACCTCCTTGACGACGGTATGTATCAAGGAGGTTTTTTGTATGAATTTATTTTTGGAAAAAGTAGTTGAGGATGGGGATGTCAGCTACAGCATCACATCAGGCGGATACGCTCTGGTAATAGTTCTTTTGATAGCAGCAGCCATCATAGCAGGCTATTTTGTAAACAAGGACGGAAAGACAAAAATGAGCATCAAGCAGATCACTGTTTCGGCTCTTTGCCTTGCTCTTGCCTTTGTAATGTCCAACATAAAGCTTTTCAAGATGCCTATGGGCGGCTCCGTTACACTTTTTAGCATGTTCTTTATCACATTCATAGGTTACCTTTACGGCCCCAGGATCGGCCTTGTTTCAGGTATCGCCTACGGACTTTTGCAGCTCATAGTTGATCCCTACATCATCAGTATTCCTCAGCTTCTTTGCGATTACATCCTTGCTTTCGGAGCGCTGGGGCTTGCGGGATTCTTTTATGAAAAGAAACACGGCATGATCACAGGTTATTTCGTTGGTATTGTTGGAAGATTTGTATTCAGCGTTCTTTCCGGAGTGATCTTCTTTGCGGCATATGCTCCCGAAGGCATGAGCCCTGTGGTTTATTCAGCTCTTTACAACGGAGCTTACATCGGAGCAGAGGCTGTCCTTACAGTAGTGGTTTTATTGATCCCTGCCGTACATACAGCACTTAACCGTGTGAAAAAAGAAGTAAACGAAAAGGATTTAAGAAAGCAGGTTTCTCTGGGTTAAACCAAAGAAAACCTGCCGTAACTTAGATAAGATAATTTTTATAGCGTGCCAGATCCACAGAGTTAAGGCTTACGCTGATCTGTATCCCCTCAGGGAGATATTCGGTGTTTTTGATAATGCCACGCTCTGAAAATGAGGATAAAAGAGCTCCCTCAGAATAGGGCAAAAGCATATCGCAAAGGGCTTCACCTTCATCGAGCTTTTTCTCCATAAGGCTTATGAGAGCATCAAGGGAATCATCTTCTTTGGCACATATATAAATACGGTCATCAATGGCCCGTGGCACCTCTATAGGAAGCTGCGGGCCTTTCATTTGCTCATCCCGCACTATATCCGATTTGTTAAAGACATAAATGACGGGAACATGGCCTGCTCCTATCTCGGCAAGGGTCTTTTGTGTAACCTCCATGTGGAAACGGTATTCGGGGTCTGAAAAATCAATGACTTCAAAGATCATATCCGCATAGTTGGCTTCTTCAAGAGTTGATTTAAAGGCTTTTACCAAGGTGGTGGGAAGCTCGCTGATAAATCCAACGGTGTCAGTCAGTACAAAGGGCCTGTGGCCGGGAGCTGCGATCTTTCTCACCGAGGTATCAAGGGTTGCAAAGAGCATGTCCTTTTCAAGAACGGTCTTTTCTTCATAGGATTCACCGCCGTAGAGCCGCAGCATATTGTTCATGATAGTGGATTTACCTGCGTTGGTGTAGCCCACAAGGGATATCTTGGGGATGGAAGAGGAGAGCCTTTTTACTCTCTGTGTGCTTCGCTCCCTCTCAACGTTATCAAGCTCTCTTTTAAGCTCGCTCATGCGGTGTTCTATACGTCTTCTGTCCAGCTCAAGCTGTTTTTCGCCGGAGCCTTTGTTGGAGAGTCTTCCGCTGCCGCCTCCCTGACGGGAAAGAGATGTCTTCATATGAGCAAGCCTTGGAAGCATGTATTTTAGCTGTGCATATTCAACCTGAAGTCTTGCTTCTCTGGTCCTTGCTCTTTTTGCAAATATCTGCAGGATAAGCCCTGTTCTGTCCATGACCTCGGTGTCCGTGGCTTTTTCCAGGTTCCTTATCTGCATGGGAGAGAGGGTGTCATTAAAGATGATGATATCTGCCTCAAATACATCCAAAGAAGCGGCAAGTTCAATAACCTTGCCGCTTCCGATATATGTGCTTCTGTCGGGACTGTCGAGATTCTGCGTCATGACTGCTGCCACTGTGAGGTCAAGAGCCTTAGTGAGCTCTTTTAACTCATTCATGGAACGCTCAAACGCTTCCTCGTCACTGTCTGTATTAAGTCCTACTAAAATTGCGTTCACAGTATCTGAATTCCGTTTCCGGTTGCCTCTGCAACCATGTCCTCAGGCCAGATGGAGCACTGAACTTCACCGATGTGAGCCTTTCTGAGGAAGAACATACATATTCTGGACTGGCCGATTCCTCCACCGATGGTGTAAGGAAGCTCTTTGTCCAGGATGGCCTTCTGGAAAGGAAGCTGTGCTCTCTCGGGACAGCCGGCCTTTTCAAGCTGGGTCTTAAGTGAGTCCTCATCTACACGGATACCCATGCTTGAGAGCTCAAGAGCTATATCAAGAACAGGGTAGTAGACGATGATATCTGCGTTGAGCTGCCAGTCATCATAGTCCGGAGCTCTTCCGTCATGTTTTTCTCCGGAAGCAAGAAGATCACCGATCTGCATGATACATACGGCACCCTTTGCCTTGGAGATAAAGTATTCACGTTCCTTGGGAGTGTTGTCGGGGAACATGTCCTCAAGTTCCTGTGTGGTGATGAAAAAGATCTCATCGGGAAGGATCTCTTCAATGTAGTCGTACTGGATGGACATGAACTTTTCGGTTTTTCTGAGGACCTTGTATACGTTTCTGACTGTATCCTTGAGGAAATCAAGGTTTCTGTCCTCTTTTCTGATGACCTTTTCCCAGTCCCACTGGTCAACGAATATTGAATGGATATTGTCGGGAACCTCATCCCTACGTACCGCGTTCATATCGGTGTAAAGGCCCTCACCCACGTTAAAGCCGTACTTTTTAAGGGCGTATCTCTTCCATTTTGCAAGAGAGTGGACTATTTCCGCAGGACGCTCATTCTCATTGAGAATATCAAAGGAAACAGGTCTCTCTACGCCGTTAAGATTGTCGTTAAGACCGGATTCAGGGGTTACAAACAAAGGAGCTGTCACTCTCTGAAGGTTAAGCCTTGTGGAGAGCATTCCCTGAAAGAAGTCCTTTACTGTCTTGATGCCCACCTGTGTGTCGTGAAGATCAAGAGCAGAACTGTAGTTTTTGGGGATTTTAAGGTTTTCCATAACATTCATCCGCTTTCTTCATAAATTTATGTATTCTTATTCATTTAATTACTTTTTGGGCTATATTGCAAGAAAAATTTAGGTTAAAATATGCATTGGAGCGTGAATATGGAGATAAAACTTTCCGTCAGAGGCCTTGTGGAATTTATCCTAAGGTCCGGCGATATAGACAACAGAATACATCAGGTCAGTTCTGATGCAATGCTTGAAGGGGGCAGGATCCACAGGATGATCCAAAAGAGCATGGGACCGGATTACCATGCGGAGGTACCCCTTTATTTTTATCGAAGTTACGAGGACTACGATCTTATCATTGAGGGAAGGGCAGACGGGATCCATGATAAATACATGGATGATCCGGATAAAGCCATGGAGACCGCCCAGACGTCGTTTCTGCCGGTTAAGCGCTATGCCCCGATGATAGATGAGATAAAAGGAACCTACAGGGATCTGTCCAGGATGAAAGAGCCTGTGGCGGTGCATCTGGCTCAGGCCAAGTGCTATGCGGCAATGTATCTTATGGAACGCCATTTCCCCGAAATAGACGTTAGGATGACCTACTGCAACATGGATACCGAGGAAAAGAGGTATTTTGACAGTAGCTATTCCTATGAGGAGATCACCTCCTGGTTTGAGGAAGTCATACTAAAGTACAAAAAGTGGGCGGATTTTGAGAGCAGGTGGAGCGTCGACAGGACCATGTCCATCAAGAAAACGGACTTTCCCTTTGAGTACAGAGAGGGGCAAAAAGACCTTGCTGCTGCGGTTTACAGGACTATCGTCCATGGAAAAAAGCTCTTTTTGGAAGCTCCCACAGGTACCGGCAAGACCATCTCAACCGTATTTCCTTCCGTAAAGGCCATGGGCGAAGGTAAGATCAGCAAGATCTTTTACCTCACAGCCAAGACCATAACAAGGACAGTTGCGGAGGAAACCTTTGAGATCATGCGAAGGACCGGCGGACTTCTTATGAAGACCGTTACCATAACGGCCAGGGATAAGATATGTTTTTTGTCTGAAGAGGAAAGAAACTGCAATCCCGAGGTCTGCCCCTATGCAAAGGGGCATTATGACAGGATAAACGATGCCATATATGATCTTCTGACCCATGAGGATTCTTTTAGCAGGGAAAAGATAACGGAATATGCACAAAAGCACAAGGTATGCCCTTTTGAGATGTCTCTGGATATGAGCCTTTGGGCAGATGCCGTGATCTGTGACTACAACTACGTTTTTGACCCGTTTGTGTATCTGAGGCGCTTTTTTGCTGACGGAACAAGGGATGATTATGTATTTCTGGTGGATGAGGCCCATAACCTTCTGGACAGAGGAAGGGACATGTACAGCGCTGTCCTTAGGAAAGAGAGCTTTCTTGAGCTTAAAAGGCTGATAAAGGAATATCACCCAAGGATAGCGGGACATCTGGATAAGTGTAACAAAGAGCTTTTGGAGCTAAAGAGAATGTGCGACGACTGCACGGTATTCAGCTCCATAGAAAAGTTTGTTAACTGTTTGAACAGGCTTTCCGGAATCATGAACGAATACCTTGAGGATCATTCAGAAGGACCCTGCAGAGATGAGATACTGCAGTTTTATTTTGATATATCAAGGTTTTTGACTATTTATGACCTTTTAGACGATCACTATGTGGTTTACGGAGAGTACGACATGGAGGACAACTTCCTTTTAAGGCTCTCCTGCGCCGATCCTTCAAGAAATCTTGCGGCATGTATGGCAAGAGGCAGATCTTCCATAATGTTTTCTGCCACTCTTTTGCCCATACAGTATTATAAAAAACTGCTGGGTGGACAGAGCGATGACTACGAGATCTATGCAAAGTCCATATTTGACCCTTCAAGGCTGGGGCTGTTTATAGGTAGCGATGTAACCAGCAGGTACTCACAAAGAAGTGATGCCCTATACCGCAATATCGCAGGGTATATAGACAAGGTGGCAAAGGCCAGAGGCGGCAACTACCTTGTGTTCTTCCCCTCTCACAGCTTTTTGGATGAAGTGCGCTATATCTACGAAGAAGAGTTCCTCGATCAGGAGACTACGGAGCTTCTTATTCAGGGGAGCGGTATGTCGGAAGAGGCAAGAGAAGCGTTCCTTGACAGGTTTTCCACCGGCAATGACATGGATCTTTCTCAGGTGATACACATGGACGTGGAGGTGACCGAGGATAAAAATGTCTTAGGCTTTTGCGTTATGGGAGGAATCTTCAGTGAAGGCATCGACCTTAAATATGACAGCCTCATAGGAGTCATCGTAGTTGGCACAGGTATTCCTCTTGTCTGCAATGAGAGGGAGATCCTCAGGAAATACTTCGATGAAAAGGGAAGCGATGGCTACGACTATGCCTACAAATATCCCGGTATGAACAAAGTGCTTCAGGCTGCAGGCAGAGTTATCAGAACAGAAGAGGACACAGGGGTTGTTGTTCTTTTGGATGACAGGTTTTTACAGTCGGGATACAGGTCTATGTTCCCGAGAGAATGGAAGGCATGGAAAAGAGTTTCGACCGATTTGGTCAAAAACGAGATTTCCCAGTTCTGGAGCGGGGTTAAGTAGCTTTTTTTGATGCAGGATCATGAAAAACAGTAAAAATCTCCCTAAATGGTTTACATAAAGCTGAAATTAAATAAATTATGTAAACCATAAAAAATACTAAAATGAGCGAAAATGAAAAACAATTTATTGAAATGACAGATAAATGATACAAAAGTTGCTTCAAACTGACTCTGGTGTCATGTGGATAACTTTGTGGAAATTGGGGATTGTTTGAGAAAACATATGTTCAAGATCGCATAAATAGGGCATCTAAATCGGCTGATAAAAAACAGGTTTATGGGGGATAAAAAAGAGTATTAGACTGGATTAGTCAATGGTATTATGTAAACCAAAAATATTTGCGACATAGATGTCAGAAAATGGCTTTTGATTCAGTATCCATGGGCATTTATACTGATTTAAATACTTCTTGCTAGGGGATATTTGTTGATGTAAAATATTTTTTAACACGGGTTTTCCGGTCTGATGTCTTAATTTTGTTGGGAGATTACATGAGAATAGAAGACTATGATAACGAAGTCATCAAGCTGAATCAGGAGCTTATGGAGGAGCGTTCCAGAATGTCCAAAAGCCTGATAGCTATCTGCAATCGTTTTGTCAGAAAGGCTAAACAGGTGGATGATACCAATCTTTTGGGGTATGCGTTCTATTATCTGGCTGATGCATATTACATGATCAGTACAGATTATCGCAAGTTCAATACCAATCTTCTCAAGGCAATGGAATATCTTCAGACTTGTGGCGACAACGAGCACCTGGCACGATGCTACAACCTCCTTGGAATAGACGCTTTGAACCATGGAAATCCCGAGCTTGGACTGGATTTCTTTCTGACCGGCTTAAAGTACTGCGAGGAGCTGGATAAAAACAGCGAGATTCCGGGACTTATTCAGTTTAATATAGGTCAGATCTACTACAACAACGGAGATGCCAAGGAAGCTCTTCAGTATGTAAGGAGTGCTTACAAGAATATTCGCAAGAACAGAAAAGGAAATCTCTATTACAGAAATCTTTTGTTCTGTTACTGTTTCCAGGCTGACTGCTATATGGACCTTGGGAAAAAGGAGTCTCTTAAGCATTGCCTTGACGGCATAGACCAGCTTGAGCAGGACCGGTCCATAAACCGTGAGTACTTCAGCGATCTTCCTATACTTGATATACGTATGAGAGGCTATCATTATCTCGGAGAGACAGCTCTTTACGAGAAAAATGCCGATATGCTCTCATATCTTATACAGAACAACAAATTCCCTCTGGACAGCATGGAGGATATCTTCAGATGCTGCAGATTCTTTATCAGAACAGGCAGAGTGGGAGAGGTTCTCAGGATTATTAAAAACACGGAGCGTTCACTGAACGACCTGAACATACCCTATCTTAAGAGAGACCATGCCAAACTTAAGGTTGAGCTGTTCCAGAAGCTGGACAGGGAAAAGGAACTTAACGAGGCACTTTATGAGTTCTACAACATGTCTCTTGCCCAGGAAAAAGAAAAGATAGCCAATTACAAGTTCTTTATGAGCATCAGAAACCGCCTTTCCACTATGGAAAAGGAAAATCTCATGCTGATGAAGCAGGCTGAGACAGATCCTCTTACGGGACTTGGCAACAGATACGGCCTGAATAATTATGCGGACAAGGCGTTTGAAGGGGCCTATGCAGAGCAGAAGTCCCTTGCGGTTGAGATCCTTGATGTGGATAACTTCAAGCATTTTAACGACAACTACGGCCACTACTCCGGAGATAAGTGCCTTACAATGATAGCGGATGCCATCGCCAGAAAGTGCAATGACAATCCTGCCATCCACGCCTTCAGATACGGCGGAGATGAGTTTGTACTCATTTATGAAAATATGACCGATGCCGAGGTTATGGGACATGCCATGGATCTTAGAAACGAGGTTCTCGCCATGAAGATAGTAAGCGAGGACGGCAAGAGATCCAGTTCCGTTACCATCTCCCAGGGTATCAGAAACTCGATTCCCAGTGAGACCAACAAGCTTTGGGATTACATGTACGCTGCAGATAATGCTCTTTACGAAGTAAAGGGTCATCAAAAGGGCGAAGTTGCCCTTCTTCACAAGGCTGTTATTTCCCAGAAATCCCTCAGCGAAGCGCAGCACAGCTGATGCTCCAAAGGGGGCTCCAAGGGTTGACAAAATACTACTATCTACAATAATATTATTACTAATTTAATGGATTTCTAAAGAAAAACGTCCTTAGCGGACTATTTTGAGGCTGCTAAGGGCTTTTCTGTTGAGAGGAGAGGTTCAATATGAAAAAAGAGCTGGAAAAGACATATAATCCACGGGATATCGAGGATCGTCTTTATTCTAAGTGGGAGGAAAAGAAATACTTCCACGCTGAGGTGGACGAGACCAAGAAACCATTCACTATCGTTATCCCGCCGCCAAATATAACAGGTAAACTCCACATGGGTCACGCATTTGACCAGACCCTTCAGGATATTCTTATCAGATGGAAGAGGATGCAGGGCTACAATGCGCTCTGGCAGCCCGGAACCGATCATGCCAGCATCGCTACAGAGGTTCGTATCACCAACGAGCTTAAAAAGCAGGGCATCGATAAGAGAGAACTTGGAAGAGAAAAATTCCTTGAAAAGGCATGGGAGTGGAAGAAAGAGTATGGCGGAACCATTGTTTCCCAGCTTAAAAAGCTCGGATCATCCTGCGATTGGGACAGAGAGCGTTTCACAATGGATGAGGGCTGTAACGAGGCCGTTACGGAAGTATTCCTCAAGATGCATGAAAAAGGATATATTTACAAAGGCAGCAGGATCGTTAACTGGTGTCCTGTTTGCAAAACCTCAATTTCCGACGCTGAGGTTGAATACGAGGAGCAGGCAGGTCATCTTTGGCATATCAAATATCCTCTCATAGAAGATGACGGATCAGTATCCACAACCAAATTCATCGAGTTTGCAACAACACGTCCCGAGACAATGCTTGGTGATACAGCAGTGGCTGTTAACCCTGAGGACGACAGATACAAGGATTACCACGGCAAGAAGGTTCTTCTTCCTATAGTAAACAGACAGATCCCCATTGTTGAGGACAGCTACGTAGACATGGAATTCGGTACAGGTGTTGTTAAGATCACACCTGCACATGACCCTAACGACTTTGAGGTAGGCAAGCGCCACAACCTTGAAGAGGTAAACATCCTCAATGATGACGCCACCATCAATGCAAACGGCGGCAAGTTCGAGGGAATGGACAGATATGAGTGCAGAGAAGCCATTGTAAAAGAGCTTCGTGAGATGGGACTCTTGGTTGATATCGAGGACTACTCTCACAATGTAGGTACTCATGACCGTTGCCATACCACAGTTGAGCCCATGATCAAGGCTCAGTGGTTTGTAAAGATGGATGAGCTCATTAAGCCTGCAGTAAAGGCTGTAAAAGAGGGCGAGATCAAGCTTATCCCTCCGAGAATGGACAAGATCTATTACAACTGGACAGATAATATCAGAGACTGGTGTATTTCACGTCAGCTCTGGTGGGGACACAGGATTCCTGCATACTACTGCGACAAGTGCGGTGAGGTTGTTGTGGCAAAAGAGATGCCCAAGGTTTGCCCTAAGTGCGGACATGAGCATTTCACACAGGATCCCGATACCCTTGACACCTGGTTTTCATCAGCACTTTGGCCCTTCGAGACACTTGGATGGCCTCATGACACCAAGGAGCTTAAATATTTCTTCCCTACAGATGTGCTTGTAACAGGCTATGACATTATCTTCTTCTGGGTTATCAGAATGATATTCTCAAGCTACGAGCAGATGGGAACCTACCCCTTCAAGACAGTTCTTTTCCACGGTCTTATCAGGGATTCCCAGGGCAGAAAGATGAGTAAGTCCCTTGGAAACGGTATCGATCCTCTTGAAGTAATCGAAAACTACGGCGCAGATGCCCTGAGACTTACCATTGTTACAGGTAATGCTCCCGGCAATGACATGCGTTTCTATAATGAAAGAGTTGAGAACAGCCGTAACTTTGCAAACAAGGTATGGAATGCTTCCAGATTTATCATGATGAACATGAAGGAGGATGCTCCTTCTGCGATCCATCAGGCTGCACCTGCAGGTCTTGAGCCTGTAGACAAGTGGATCCTTTCCAAGCTCAACAACACCATAAGAGAAGTTACCGAAAATATGGAAAAGTTCGAGCTGGGAATCGCTGTTCAGAAGGTTTATGACTTTATCTGGGATGAGTTCTGCGACTGGTACATTGAGATGGTCAAGCCAAGGCTCTACAACTCAGACAATGCGCAGTCTCATGAGGCAGCACTTTGGACACTTCAGACCGTACTTATCAACGGACTGAAGCTCCTTCACCCTTACATGCCTTTCATTACAGAAGAGATCTTCTGTACTCTTCAGGATGAAGAGGAGTCAATCATGATCTCCGACTGGCCTGTATACAAGGATGAGTGGAACTTTGAGGCTGAGGAAAAAGAAGTTGAGACCATCAAAGAGGCTGTTCGCGGAATCAGAAACGTTCGTACTCAGATGAATGTTGCTCCTTCACGTAAGGCAAAGGTATTTGTTGTCAGTGACAATAAAGAAACACTTGATATTTTTACAACAGGTAAGCTTTTCTTTGAGGCTCTTGCTTACGCTTCTGAGTCTGTATGCCAGAGTGGAAAAGACGGAATTGCCGATGATGCGGTATCCGTAGTTTTGGCAGATGCTACAGTATATATTCCTTTCTCGGATCTTGTTGATATTTCAGCAGAGATTGAAAGACTTACCAAAGAGCAAAAGAAGCTTGAAGGTGAGCTTGCAAGATCCAAGAACATGCTCAGCAACGAGAAGTTCCTTTCCAAGGCACCCGCTGAAAAGATTGCCGAGGAAAAGGAAAAACAGCAGAAGTATCAGCAGACCTACGACCAGATCACAGAGCGTCTTGCTCAGCTGAAAAAGTAATAATATGGATGAAAAACTTAGAGCCGGCGTGGAGGATCTGATCCTTCGCGCCGACGAAGATGTCAAAATAACGATGGCGGAGTGCGAGAGTTTTTTGAACACCATTCCCGGGTTCACTGACAAGCACAGCGTTGAGGACACCAGGGCTTTCCTTGACTATCTCGGATCTCCCGATGAGAACATAAACATTATCCACGTTGCCGGAACCAACGGCAAAGGATCCGTTTGCAGTTACATTTCTTCTGCACTTGTAAAAGCGGAATATTCTGTGGGTATGTTTACATCACCTCATCTTATGGGCCTTAACGAGCGTTTTGCCGTGGACGGCAAGCCTATTACCGAGGGCGTTTTTGTGGAAGTGTTCGTGGAAACCCTTCGCCGTATCATGGAGTACAAGGACGGGGAATATTTCCCCACATACTTTGAACTCCTGTTTTTTGTGGCCATGCTGTTATACGATGTCTACCCTGTGGACTATCTGGTGCTTGAAACAGGCCTTGGAGGCAGACTTGATGCCACCAACAGTGTCAGAAAGCCTGTGCTTAGCGTTATCACCGAGATCGGATATGATCATATGCAGTATCTTGGCGATACCTATGAGCAGATAGCTGCAGAAAAAGCCGGGATCATAAAAGCCGGTGTGCCCGTAGTCTTTTTTGACAAGAGAAAAGAGGCTTCGGATGTGATCAAAAACAGGGCTCTGGAACTTGATAGCAGAGCAGTTGCAGTGGAAAAGAAAAACATAGAAAATCCCTGCCTTTTAAAGGATGAAGCAGGCAACAAATACGTTGCTTTTTCATATAATTCCCTATATGATAGATATGCTGATCTAAAACTCTCCACAGAGGCTTTGTACCAGACGGAGAATGCGGCTGTGGCAGTTACCGCCCTTGAGCTTTTACGTGAAAGAGGCGCAAGGCTGACAGAGCTTGACATTAGAGAGGGTCTGCTTTCCGCAAAATGGGAAGGCAGAATGGAAGAGATCCGACCCGGAGTCTATGTGGACGGAGCTCACAATATCGACGGAATAGAGGCTTTTTTGGATTCTGCCGACGGCATTGGCTCTGAAGGGCGCAAGATGCTGCTCTTTGGCATTGTGGGCGACAAACAGTACGATGATATAATCCGTAAAATACTGGATCGCAGGATCTTTGATTCCATATTTGTAGCAGTTCTTGAAACTGACAGGTCTTTGTCGGTATCAGACCTTAAAACTTCCTTTGAAAACAGCAAGGAAGAGCTTGGGATCATAGGACTTCCCATAAAGTATTACAGTAATGTAAGGGATGCGGTCACTGACATTATAACCATGCGCAAGTCGAAGGATACGGTATTTGCTGCCGGATCTCTTTACCTTGTGGGCCAGATAAAGGCCATAGTATAGAGGGGAAACGATGATCAATTTTGATGAGGAACTAAAAAAGTTCAAACCCAGCCTTGAAATAGAGGATGCTGAGGAAATAATATACAATCAGGATCTCGACGATATGTCTGATGTGCTTGTAAAGCTTTTAAAAGAAGCCAAGCAGGATTCTGACAACCAGAAGAGGGCAAGATAACAATGAAGTGCTATCGCTGCGGTGCTCAGTTAGGCAAAGGAAATGTTTGCCCCGGTTGCGGTGTGGAGGTCAGGACATACAAGAGGATAGTGAGCCTTTCCAACAGATTTTACAACGAGGGGATAGAGAAGGCACAGGTCAGGGATATGACAGGTGCCGTAGAATCTTTGCGACAGAGCCTTAAGTTAAATAAAAACAATATCGATGCCAGAAACCTTCTTGGACTTGTTTACTACGAGACAGGAGAAGTGGTTCCGGCTCTTTCGGAATGGGTTATCAGTAAAAACCTTCAGGCAGAGGACAATGCTGCGGATTACTATATGGACATGGTTCGCAACAGCCCATCCCATCTCGAAGATATCAATCAGACTATCAAAAAGTTCAATATAGCGCTGAATTACTGCAACCAGAACAGTCTGGACCTTGCCATCATTCAGCTCAAGCAGGTGCTTCAGTTAAACAACGGGTTTATCAAAGCGCATCTTTTGCTTGCCCTTTTATATCTGAAAAACGGCAACTGGGACAGAGCCAAGGTTGAGTCCCAGAGAGCATTAAAGCTTGATACCGGCAGTGTACTTGCCAAGCGCTATCTCAAGGAAGCTGACAGTATGCTCCTTCCCGGCGAAAGCGGCAAGCTTGTCTCCGATATTGCCGCCTCAGACAGTGATGATGTCATCAGATACAACAGCGGCAATGAGATGATCATTCAGCCTGTTAAAAGATCTGCCATCACCCGCAGCAATTCCATCTGGGGCATTGTACTTGGAATAATCCTGGGCATCGCTGTTGCATGCTTTTTGATCCTTCCCCAGAGAATACAGAGCATAAACTCGGGCAATCAGGAAAAGATCGCACAGATAAGCGAAGAGTCTGATGCAAAATCGGCTCAGATTGTTTCTTACGAGCAGCAGGTAAATAACTTAAAGGCTCAGGTAGAGGAGCTTAACAGCAAGGTTACCGACTACGAGGGCGTGGATTCCACATCGGCAGCCATGAACAGTCTGATGAAGGCTGTGAGCAGCTACATGGAGGACCCCGAGAATATGGAGCCCATAGCACAGTCCCTTGCAGGTCTTGACCTTGATGCCATTAAGTCTGACGTATCACCGGAGTTTTCTGCTCTTTACGATATGCTCATGACCAAAGTGGGGCCTCAGCTTGCAACAAGCTATTACAACACTGGATATGATGCTTACAAGGCAGAGGATTACGAAGCTGCCATAACCAACCTTTCCAAGGCTTATCAGTATGACAATACCAATGTGAATACCCTTTATTACCTTGGAAATGCATACTACAGTCATGGTGATCTGGACAGAGCCAAGGAAGTATATGATGCGGTTATCAATGAGTTCCCGGGTACACAAAGTGCCAGCTCCGCAGAAACCAAGCTGGCTGAGATCAATAATTCCGGCAACTGAAAGTTAGTGAATGGATGATTACTTTTTCGGATTTAAATTTTATATTCAGGTTTTTACCTGTTTTTCTGCTTGCATTTTATATTACGCCTGTCAGATTTAGAACATGGACTCTTCTGATGGGGAGTCTTTTGTTTTATGCTGTAGGCGATCTTAGGATGCTCCCTGCTTTGCTTGGAGCTGTCATTGTGAACTTCTTTTTTTCTAAGGCTCTTTTTACGGAAAAGAGCAGATCGCTTTTTATTTTCATATTGTGTATTGACGCGGGCATGCTGGTGGAGTTCAAGATACTCTCCCAGTTTGTGGACAGCGCCCTTATGCCCATAGGTATCAGTTTTTACATCTTCAAGATGATATCCTTCCAGGTGGATGTCTTTAAGGGCAAAATCAGAAAGGAAGCAAGATTTGTGGATGTGGCTTCGTATTTTACCATGTTCCCACAGATACTGTCGGGACCTATCATGCGCTACGAGGACTACCTTGCAGATACCGCCCTTAAGGAAAAAAGATCACTAAAGACCATACTTGGCAGCATTGAAGACGGCCTGTTATTCTTTGTTGTGGGCCTTTCCTTTAAGGTTATACTTGCCGACCATCTGGCTATTTTATGGAAAGAGATAGGAACCATCGGCTATGAGAGTATATCCACTTCTTTAGCATGGCTTGGAGCGGTGACCTACTCTCTTGAACTTTACTTTGATTTTTGGGGATATTCGCTTATGGCTGCCGGCATCGGAGTCATGCTTGGATTTCCTTTTATCAGAAACTTTGATCACCCCTACGGAGCAGGCAGCGTTTCAGAGTTCTACAGAAGATGGCATGCTACCTTAGGCTCATGGTTCAGGGATTATATCTATATTCCCCTTGGAGGCAGCAGGAAGGGCAGCGCAAGAACGGCGATGAACCTTCTGATCGTCTGGCTTATTACCGGATTCTGGCATGGCACCGGCCTTAACTTTATAATATGGGGACTGATCCTTTTTGTTATAATCTTTTGTGAGAAGTTCTTTATCATGAAAAAACTTCCTTCCTCCGTATCAAAAGTGGTTGGAAAGATAAACGTACTTTTGCTTATACCCCTTACCTGGGTTATTTTTGCAATTCCTGACAGGACCATGCTCCTTCAGTATTTCATGAGACTGTTTCCCTTTTTCGGAGAAGGAATTGCCGTAAATAAAAATGATTTTGCCAAGAACATGGCGCTTTACTGGATGTATCTTGTTCCTGGAATCTGTCTTTTGATACCGGGAGTGTATGATTTCTGGGAGAACAACAGGAAAAAGCCTGTTTTCACAATAGTTTTGTTTTTACTGTTTTGGGCCTGTGTCTTCAGCTTGTCAAATGCTGCAGGCAACCCTTTTATGTATATCAGATTTTGAGGAGTTTATTATAAGAAGTGAAATGGTTTAAGGAATGCCCGCTTATTTTCTCATTGGCGACAGTCAGTTTAATACTTACCATAATCTCTTTTGCGCTTAAGGATGATGTTTACGAGAGCTACACCGAGGGGCAAAAGGACTTTTCTCATCCTGTGCTGTCTCTGGTTTTCAGAGGCTTTTCCGACGGAGTGTTTCCCTGGAGCAGTGATGTTCAGGTGATCCCGGGAGTCGGCACGGAGGTTGTCAGCCTGGATGAAGATACTGAACGGGAAGAAGAAAAAGAGAACCCTGAGGAGGAGCCTGCAGAGGCAGAAGACGGCGCAGAGGACCTTACCGCAGAGGAAGAAAACTCAGAAGGTGAAGCTTCCGAAGAAGAGCAGGATGAAGAGCTCTCCGAGGAAGATGCAAAGTTCCCCGAGATCCTTGAGTTTTCCGAAGTTGACGATGATTATTTTTGCGATGCTCTTTTTATAGGAGATTCCAGAACGGTGGGGCTTTCCGAGTACTGCGAGGAACTTGATTCCAGAGCTACTTTCTATTCAAAGATATCCCTTACCATCTTTGACTGCATGACCAAGGAATTCATCAAGACTGATGAAGGCAAGATAAATATTGAGACAGCTCTTTCCCAAGAGCAGTATTCCAAGATTTA
>JAILOW010000047.1 GCA_024690635.1 Butyrivibrio sp. | reverse complement strand
TGCGTTCTTTGAGCACAGGGAATATTGCAAAGAGATCGTTGTTGTGCAGGGGAAACCCGTGGTTCAGGGGCATGATGCCAGGGTTGAGCTTCACTTTAACAGGAACTTAAGGGCAAAGCCTACTTTGCGCGAAGACGGATCCGTTGATTATTTCCACCTTAATCTGATCAACAATGTTGAAGAAGGTCAGCTCCTTGCAACACTTCATCCGGAAGAGCTGGGAGAACCGGGCATAAATATCTACGGTGAGAGCATTAAACCTCATGCCGTAAAATCTACCTATATCAAATATGGCAAGAATACAGTTCTTTCCGAGGATAAAATGACACTTTCTGCAGGAAAAGCAGGTCATGTCACAGTAAAAGAAGGAAAGATAACGGTATCCGATGTCCTTGTTCTTGAAAACGTAGATGTATCAACGGGAAACATTGAATACGAAGGAAGCGTTGAAGTAAAGGGACTTGTGGCTACTAACTTCAGCATTAAGGCAGGCGGAAACATCGTTGTGAGAGGAATCGTTGAAGGAGCGCATCTGGATGCAGGAGCCGACGTTGTTCTGGAGTGTGGTGCCAAGGCAGGTGGTAATATAAAGGCAGGAGGCAATGTAGTTGCCAAATTCATAGAAAATGCCAATATCATGGCTACAGGAAGCATTACCAGCGAGTGTATCCTTCACTCCACCGTATCTTCAGGAACAGAGATCACCGTAACCGGTAAAAGAGGCTTTATTGCCGGAGGTAAGGTATCTGCTGCTGACAGAATAACCGCCAAGGTTCTCGGATCAGAAATGGGAGCCAACACGCTTATTGAGGTGGGCGCTGATCCTCAGCTTAAGATAAGACTTAAGGAACTTCAAAAGAATATCACAACTGCTCAAAAGTCCATTGAAAGTATGAAACCCACAATAGAAGGCTTTACCAAGATGCTCAGGGCAGGAGTTAAATTTTCACCGGAGCAGGTTGCTTCAGCCAAAAAGCTCATTGATATGAATAAAACTCTTAACGAACAGATTCAGAAGGACTCTGAAGAGTATTCGGAACTTATGGAAAAGCTGGCGGAATCCAAGGAGGCAGATGTTATTGTTGAGGGAACTGCCTATCCCGGAACTACCGTAAACATCGGAGAGCTTTCCATGATCGTGAAAAAAACTGTTCAATACAGCAGGTTTGTAGTTAAGGAAGGGGATGTAAGACTGGCACCAATTTAAGATATACAGGGGAGAGGAGGTGTATGGAGCATGTCGATCAACAGAATTGATTTTGGCGTGATCGCTACATCAAGCGAGATCTCAAACATTAAGGCAGCTGAAGATTCCAGACCGCTTATGAATCAGCAGACTTTTCAGACTCAGTTTAATGAAGAGGTTGCGGATCAGCAGCACAGCGTTAATGCCAAAGATGACGTGGGGCAGGGGGAGCTGCACTCAGACGCTCATGACAAAGGCTCAAATGAATATTACGGAGACGGAGGTAAAAACAGAAAACACTCCGATGGGGATAAGAACAATCCGCTTGAAAGGCAGCTTTCTGTTGAAAAAATGGAGAAAATGGCCGAAACCATGCATGATAAGAACGGTAAGCCTATTGATTTCAGAATATCCTCCGGCTTTGATTTGAAGATTTAAAGGTTCTATTATATAATGGTAGGGCACTTTTAACTGCGCATATTTTTTATGGGGTTTTGGGCGGAGCAATGATCAGTATTACCGAAATAGTTCTCATAGTGGCCGGTTTTGCGGCTATCATAATAGGTTACCTTCTTCCTGCCGGAAAAGAGATGGATGAAGAGGATAAGCTGCTCATGGAAAAAGAAATCCGTGAGCTTGTTAGACGTGAGGTTGAGGACCAGAAGGAAGCCATCGAAAATATGGTTGACGATACCGTCGATAATTCCCTTGACAGAACAGAGCGTGCAATGGAGAGGATTTCCAATGAAAAACTCTCTGCCATCGGTGAATACTCTGATACTGTCATCAATGATATTCACAAAAATCATGATGAAGTAATGTTCATGTATGATATGTTAAACGACAAGCACAAAAACCTTACCAATGTAGTAAGTGAGGTTACCAGAAAGGCTGATGAAGCAAAGCAGGTTGTGCTTGATGCAGAGCTTACCGCAAAAGAAGCAAGAGAAGCTACAGAGAGTTTTATCGGCTCTAGGGAAGAAAATCTTCGCGCGGTTCTCATCGATGAAACTGATGATATGCCAAAGGGCATTCGTATTCCATATAAGGAAAAGGAAGCTGTTCCTGCTCAGGCACCTGCGCCTTCTCAGACGCCTGTAAAAGCAAGTGTAGTTATACCTGAGGCTACACCTGTTCCCGGACCTGAACCTTTGACAAGGCCTGTAGACCAGGGTGTTTCTGAGTCCGGTAACCTTAAACAGGTTGACCAACTGAGCAATATGCCGGCGCAGGTCATTAAACCTGAGGAAGTATCTAATCTTCATGTCATCGGCAATAAAGAAAAAGCCGACGGAAGTGAGATAAATTCCAAGGTTGTACCTATTACGGAAGCTGTGAGAGTTGAAGGCAGAGCTAAAAATCCTGACAGAAACATGCAGGAGCTTACTGCAAATGATCCTGTATCACAAAATAAGCAGATCCTTGAGATGCACAAGGCAGGAAAGTCAAATATGGTCATCGCCAGAGAGCTTGGACTTGGTATCGGAGAAGTCAAGCTTGTTATAGATCTTTCCAATAAACACAGAAAAGTAAAATAAGGGATTTATATATATGAAACTAAAGTATTATCTTCGCGGCATGGGTATCGGTATCATTCTGACCGCCATTGTTATGGGCTTTGCCCTTGGAGGAAGAAAAGCTACATTAAGTGATGCCGAGATCATCAAAAGAGCGAAAGCTCTTGGTATGACAGAGGCAGGAGCGGAAGTTCTTACCGATCATGTTGGTGAAGAGGTGGATAAAAATGAAGAAGAGAGTTCACCTTCATCCGATCAGGCATTGGATGAAGCAGGAGCAGAAATATCTGAAGAAATCAACCGGGAATTCGCTTCGGCAGATCAGACAGTTCAGGAACTGGCTGAAACGCAGGAAGAGACAGCAGGAGAGAAACAGGAAGATAGCAGCTCTGAAGTCGATGTTTCAAAAGAAACAGCCAAACAGGAAGTAAACGAAGCCGATAATAAAACAGAAGTGGCAAAAGAAGAGCAGAAAGAACCTGTAAAAGCAGAGGAACCCTCAAAAAAGGAAGAAGAAGCTGCTGAAGTGCCTAAAACCACAGAAACAACAGAAAATACCGGTGATACGGCACAGTCTTCTGACAGCTCTTTTACAACAGGATCACAAAAAACCGTTACAATTCCCGGCGGGCTCAGCTCTGACGGAGTAGCATCAATTCTTTACGGAGAGGGAATCGTTGACAATGCGGTGAGCTTTAACAGATACCTTATCGACAGAGGCATCGACAGGATAATCCGTTCCGGAGTTAAGGTTATTCCCGCAGGTTCCACATATGAACAGATCGCTGAGATAATCACAAAATAAAGGTATTATCACAAATGCTGATAATACCTTTATTTTTTTGTTGATTTATACAGATGCCTATGCTATTATAAGAAAGCTGTGGCAAAGGGATGTTTATGCCCAAATGCCCGGACTGCCCAGGCAGTAACAAATAATCACGCATATCTGATTCTCATTCCGGTGTCGGTTTTCCGATCAGTTTGAGAGCCTTTGCCAGAAAAGACGCGTTTTGGCAGTTTAAGGCCGGGGATATGCGGAAGTAAAAACCAAACGGAGGTATTAAAATGAGCGTTGTATCAATGAAACAGTTACTTGAAGCAGGTGTACA
>JAILOW010000134.1 GCA_024690635.1 Butyrivibrio sp. | reverse complement strand
TTCCATCTTTCCGGTAACGGTAACATTAACCGCACCGCCGCCTACGCTTGCCGTAAATTCCTTTGTCTCAAGCTCCTTGGCATTTTCTTCCATCTGGCGCTGCATTCTCTGAGCCTGCTTCATAAGATTGCTCATATTGCCGGGCATTCCGCCTCCGGGAAATCCACCTCTTTTTGCCATTACAAATCCTCCTCGCCTTCGTCTTCTGTTGTTATTTCAAAATTGATACCCTGCAGTTCGTTTTGCAGGTCGATATAGTTTTCATTAAAGTTCTGTCCGGTTTCAAGCGCCCTTACCTCATAGACCACGTGCTTGCCCACCGTCTGATCAAGCAGGTCCTGAAGTTCGCCGCCGGATGCTTCTCCGGGAGCGTACTTTTGCGCCAAAAGTTTGTTGGCAAAAACAATCTGCAGCATGTCATCATTGCCAAGGCTGAGCTTCGCATCCTGCATGTACTGTTTCATGGGTGGCACCATTGATGCTACTATCCTGGGCCACTGGGATACGATCTTTTTTATGTCATCGGGAACAGCCCTGTCAAGAACCTTCTTTTGCGGCGCCGGTACCGGTGCTCCGCCTGCTGCAGCCTGAACTGCGATCTGTCCTGACTGAATACCCTTCAGCACTTTGCTGCTGGCTTCATCGTGTTCCTCGAGGATCCTTAGTCTGTCCTCAAGTGAGTCCTCATCCTTTTCCATCTGAGGCTTGCATAGCTTGATAAGTGCGATCTCAATGAGGATCCTCTTTTGTGTTGCATACCTGATATTGGATGAGAGCTCTGAAAAAACTCTTATAAAACGTATGATGGTATCCGCATCAGCGCCCTGTGCCTGATCCTTCAGAGTCTTTAGATTTTCAGAGGAAATATCAACCACATCCTCCATCTGATCCGAAGCCTGCACCAGCATAAGGTTTCGAAGATACCACACAAAGTCATTTACAAACTGTACCAGTTCCCTGCCCTGTATGACAACGTCCTCCAAAAGCTTTAACGCAGCTCCGGAATCCTGACTGTAGAGCGCGGAAAAGAGATTTGCAAAAACCTCAGTATCTACAGCTCCCAGAACTCCAAGGACCTTGTCATAGGTCAGCTCCTGGCCAAAGTTAAAGGCAATACACTGATCCAGAAGAGAAAGGGAATCTCTCATGGAACCGTCCGCAGTCTTGGCAATGAACCTGAGGGCTCTTTCCTCCACCTGAATGCCCTCTGCGTCAACGACCTCTTTTAATCTCTCCTCAATGGTGTTTATGGTGATCCTGTGGAAGTCGTATCTCTGGCACCTTGATAAAATGGTGATGGGAATCTTTTGAACCTCAGTGGTTGCCAGGATGAACATAACGTATGAAGGGGGTTCCTCCAAAGTCTTTAAAAGCGCGTTGAAAGCACCCGCCGAGAGCATATGCACCTCGTCGATGATATAGACTTTTCTCTTTCCTTTTGTAGGGGAATAGGAGACCTCTTCTATGATCTGCCTGACATTATCAACGCCGTTGTTGGATGCAGCATCGATCTCGATGACGTTCATGCTGTTTCCTGCTGCGATCTCTTTGCACATCTCGCACTCGCCGCAAGGACTTCCGTCCACGGGATGCTCGCAGTTAACCGCCTTGGCCAAAATCTTGGCAACAGAAGTCTTACCTGTTCCGCGGGTTCCGCAGAACAGGTAAGCATGTCCGACTCTGTCCGATCTGATCTGATTTTTCAGCGTTGTAACAATATGATCCTGGCCTTTGACATCCTCAAAGACCGGTGGTCTGAATTTTCTGTAAAGCGCTACATATGACATGAAATGAAATTACTCCAACAAAATTTTTCCATACGCTGCAAAGCGTCAATCCCCAAAGCATACTCCCAGCATCTTGGCCTCTTTGATGATATTGGCATCGGGAGATACGTATTTAAGCTTGCCTGCGATCTCGGAAAGAGGAACCTTTACGATCTCTCTGTTCTTGTAGGCAACCATGTAGCCGTATTCCTTGTTCAGGATCAGCTGTCCCGCCTCGGCGCCAAGCCTTGATGCAAATACTCTGTCATAAGGATCCGGAGCTCCGCCCCTCTGCATATGTCCGGGAACGGTCACGCGGACCTCGTGTCCTGTCTTTTTCTGAATGGCCTCTGCGATCTCGTAGGAAACGGAAGGATACTTGTAGTTGGCAAGCTTTTCCTTGTATTCCTTTTTGGAGAGCTTGGCGTCCTTTTTGGAGATGGCGCCCTCAGCCACTGCTATGATGGTGAATCTGCTGCCTCTGGCATCTCTTGCCTGAATGGCCTCGCAGATCTTGCCTATATCGTAAGGGATCTCGGGAATAAGGATAACATCGGCGCCGCCCGCAAGTCCTGCGTTCAGTGTCAGCCATCCAACCTTGTGTCCCATTACCTCGATGATAAACACGCGGCCGTGGGAATCAGCCGTGGTGTGGATATTGTCGATAACATTGGTGGCCACATCCACCGCACTCTGGAAGCCGAAGGTCATATCCGTGCCCCAGAGGTCATTGTCTATAGTCTTGGGAAGAGATACCACATTCAGTCCCTCTTCGCTCAAAAGGTTGGCGGTTTTCTGAGAGCCGTTGCCTCCCAGCACCACAAGGCAGTCAAGCTGCAGCTTGTAGTAGTTCTGTTTCATAGCCTCAACCTTGTCAAGTCCGTTCTCATCAGGCTCCCTTATGGTCTTGAAGGGAGTTCTGGAGCTGCCCAGAATAGTTCCTCCCTTGGTGAGGATACCCGAAAAATCCTTGGAAGTAAGCATACGGAAATCGCCGTAAATAAGGCCTCTGTATCCGTTTTTAAAACCGTAAAACTCAACTTCCGCTCCGCTGTGCGCAATACACTTAACAACGCCGCGCATTGCCGCATTCAAAGCCTGACAGTCGCCACCACTGGTCAACATACCTATTCTCATCATGTGAAAAGGCCTCCTTTGAATCAACTGGATTGTAAACGCACATACTACTGTTAATTATACAAAATAATGGGAGTCCGTACAAGTAACACGGTTGACTCCCATTCATTTACTAAGTATAATTATTAACGCTTTGGAGTCGTATCAAAGTGGTCGTAATGAGGCGCACTCGAAATGCGTTTGTCCTTTTTGGGCACGAGGGTTCGAATCCCTCCGACTCCGTTTTCGCTCTGTCTTGGATTCAAGGACGGAGCTTTTTTATTTCAGGAAAAGAACTGTCACCACCCCTGCCAGTATAAAGGGTGCAAGGGGCAGAGCGTCTTTTAATGATATCTTTTTCCTTCGCACAAACACCAGCACATACAGTACGTAAGCTATCATACCGATCAGCATTGCCATAAGCCCCGAGTCGATCCCCATGAAAAGACCTGTCACAAAGGCAAGCTTCACATCTCCCGCTCCAAGCTTTCCCCTGCCAAGAATGTAGGCCAAAAGAAAGATCCCGCCGCAGATCGCAGCTCCCAAAAGAGCACCGGTGATACTGACTCCCACAAAAGAAAAAGCTCTTTCTCCCGCAGGAAATACATGCTGCAAAATCCGCAGCACTCCCCAGGATAAGAGCAGTGTCAAAAGAAGAGGATTGGGAATCCTCCTTTCCTTAATATCCGTATAGGCAAATACAGCCATGGCTATGACCAGCACAAAAAGGCTGATGTCATAATTCATTTATTTTCCCTCCGAAAGAACAAGCAAAAACACTTTAGAAGGTATATTTAAGCACCAGTTCGCTAAGAGACCTGTAAGTTCCGCGAGGTACGGAAAACTCCTTGCCATCCTCCATCACTATACTGTCTCTGGTGATCTTTAAAACTCTTTTAAGGTTGATGATGCTCTTTACTCCAAGAGCATAGAAGTGCGGATAATCCAGATCCTTGGCCAGCTCCTGCATGGTGCTGCGAACAAGAAAGCTCTCCTGCGTTGTCACGATCCTCTTGTAATGGTCCTCGGACTCCACGTAGGCTATATCCTCAACAGGGATCCTGTGTACCTCGCCGGACTCTCTGATGGTGAGATATTCGGTCTCCGCTTCCTCCGTGCAGGCTCTGTCCATTGCCTCAAAAAAGTCCATTTTGATAATGGGCTTTTCAAGATAATGAACGGCGTTTAACCTGAAAGCCTCTCTGTAGAAAGCATTGGAGGTGGTCATAAATATGATCCCCGCACTTTCGTTGTTTTTCTTTATGGCCTCTGCCAGCTCGATGCCACTTAATTTGTCGATGTAGATATCAAGTATATAGATATCGTAGATCTTTTTTTCCATGGCAGAAAGGAGGTCAAGGGACGTATAGAATACATCTGTCTCGATCTCCAGTGCCGGATGGGCCTTTTTATAACTCTCCAAAAGCTCCGCCGCCTCTGCAGCAGAGCTTTTCTCATCGTCACAAATCGCCAGTCTGTACATGTAAGATTGTCATCCTTTGAAGTCTATATTTTGTCCGACGCTCTGTTCATACGGCGTCCTGACGCTGTCGGCCCGCTGGCCGAATTCATATTCTTCTATCTTTCGAAGGAGTTCCTCCACCGAATCCGCCTGAAGGATCACATAGTCCTCCTCGTCGTCCACGTCTTCGGTCAGTTTCTCCCGTATCTTTTCCTGCTGTTCTTTCTTTTCCGCCTTCTTTTCAGCGGCCTTTTCAGCTTTCTTTTTCTCCGCTCTCTTCTCTGCGACTTTTTCAGCCATGTCCTGATTGGACTTGCTCATAACCGCAAAGAATGAAGCCTTGCCGTTATCGCCAACCTGCATTCCGATGGTCTTTACACCGGGCTTGGTCTCCATTATGGATTTAAGCTGAGGCATCTGTGACTGTGCCCTGGCAATCAGCCCCTCGTACTTTGCCCTGTAGTCGGCATCTGTGGCCATGCGCTCGATCTTTTCCTCATCGATGAGCACCACCATCCTGCCGGGATTGCCAAAGGAGCCGGCATTCTGTTTTGCATACTCCTTCATGTCCTTGCTTACAAGAACAAAGTCCATTCCGGAATATTTCTTTTTAAGCTCTTCATAGTACTTTGCTCCCTCTTCCGAGAGCTGTACTTTTCCAAGAGTTTTGCCATAGTTGCCGGTGGATCTGGTGGTTTTGGAAGCCTCGACTTCTTTTTCCAGGTTCTTGGCAGCTTCGTATGCAGCTAATCCGCCGTTTGCATTCATCTCGGAAATACTACTCATGGTTCCCTCCATTTCCCGGGGTCGTCCCCGTTGTAACATCCCTGTATTTCGTATCTTATATATCGGATGTTTTTCAGGGAAAAATAAGGTCATCAAAGAACTTTAGAAGATTTTTACATCTGATGGCGCACCACCTTGTACTCATCGTCGTCGCGGTAGTAAGGGCACTCACCGTTGGAGGAAGACATAAACCTGTAGTAGTCGTCCTCATCCATGTTCACCATGCAGGTGTAACACTCCCAATCCTCATCATATACATAATTGGCGCAGGTATCGCAGATCATCTTATACAAAATCCTCTCTCATGGGGTTAAAGATATCAAGAAGCTTGCCCGCTTCAAGACATACGCAGCCGTGCACCACATCATTCATCTTGAGCATGGTGTCACCGGGCTGAACCACCTTCTTTACTCCATCGATCTCAAACTCAAACTTGCCGCTGACGATATAGGTGATCTGAGTGTGAGGATGATGGTGAAGCGCACCCACAGCTCCTTTTTCAAAAGTGTTCTCAACGCACATAAGGTCCTTGCTGTAAGCAAGAACGCGCCTTGTAACGCCATTCCCCTGATCCTCAGCTTTTACATCTCCATAAAAAACCCATCTCTCATCAAGCATAGTCATAATCTCCTTTTTTAAAAATTCATGGCATCCATGTAATTGTCGGAAAAGGCATGTGCAACCGCAAGCTCCACCGTTCTGCCTGCATCCTTTATGTCCATGAGCTCTTCTATTGCCGAAAACTCCGCCCGCATCCCAAGAAGCGCCGCCTTTACATACTTTACGGCTCCCACGAGGGATGCATTCCCGACTGCTACTATTTTATCATCAAAGGACTCCGGGAACATCCGGAGATTTTTAACTTTTTCTATGTTTACCCTGCTGCCGAATCCGCCGGCTATCATCACTCTGTCAGGGATCTGTCCCTGTAAAAGAGCTTCCGCTCCGGAATAGATAGCAGCCTTTCCAAGCTGAACGTTTCTTACATCATGCTGAGTTATTCTAATCGCATCTTCTTTGCCGGATGCGCCAACTATCTCAAAGCCTTCTTCGAAATAATCATCCATCAAAAGACCTGTCTCGTCCACAATGCCATGTCCCACCATTTCAGATACGGCTTCCATAACGCCTGTACCGCAGATCCCCGGGATAGCTCCGGATTTTTCACCACCTATGACCTCATAGGATACGCTTCTGTCATCTCCCAGAGTCACGCTGCAAACAGCTCCCGCAACAGAAGGCACTCCGCATGATATTCCTCCCGCCTCAAACACAGGACCTGCCGCCGTTGAAGTAACCTCAATCCCATCATCCCGGATAAACGCCATCTCGCCGTTGGTTCCAAGGTCAAGTAAAAGAGTTCCATTCTCTTTACTAAGCTCAAGGCCATATATTCCTGAAACGATGTCCCCTCCAACAAAAGCAGAAAAGCCAGGAAACATCACGATCCTTGCACTTTTAAGCTCTGCAGGGATGAAAGTTACGCCTGCATTTTTAAACAGATCCGGAAGGCTCCTTACTTCAAGATCAAGACTCTTTGCCTCGTAAGGATAGTGTCCAAGCCCCTTAACATCCATTCCAAGAAGGAGATTTTCCATAGTGGTGTTTCCCGAAACCGCCACCACCTCGATGTGCAGCGACTCTGCGGATCCTTCCGCAAGCTCCTGTACCAGATTCTTTATATCTTCCAGAACCAGTCTCTGAAGCTCTTTCGTATGTCCCTCTTCCGCCGCAGCTATCCTCGATATCACATCAGCTCCAAAGATTTTCTGATGATTTGCCACGGAAGTTTTCCTGATAAGAGCCGTATCATCTTTTCCGTTTATTCCAACAAGAGCTCCTGCGATGGTGGTTGTTCCAATGTCAACTGCTATACCAAAACGCTCAAATCCGCCAATATCCGCTTCATCGCGTTTTCCTTCAATTTCCTCAAGTCCCAGGGTCTCTCTGGGCTGCGCCGCACCTGCTTTGCAGGTAGCATCAACCACGCAGTCATCCTCGGGGACACACCTGCAAAGAAGTCTTACTCCCTGCTGCAGCTCTTTCTCCCCAAGAAATCTAAGGTCAAAGCTGTTTGGCTTTGGCGCTCCTTCAAGGAACTTAACGCGGCAATTGCCACAGCGGGCATTTCCTCCGCAGGGCATGGAAAAACCGGTGCCTTCAGAGAGCACACTGTCCCTTAAAAGCGCACCGGCCGTAAGTGTCTTTTCAACTATCTTGTCTTCCGTTATGATCTTTACATTTATCAGTCTTTTGGTACTCAATAAAACGCCTCTTTTTCAACGTTATTCATTAACGGTTTCACCACAACAATTATACAAAAGAATGGAAATTATTGGCAAGATGTGCGAAAATAGTAGATGCGGGTCAACAAAATCCATAAAGGCACCGCATTTGACTTAATTTAGTGAAGTATGAAAGGAGATAGTTATGGGGCTTATTTCAGCAGCACTTGCGTCTGGCGGATCAGTACTTTCCGATCAGTGGAGAGACTATTTCTACTGTGAATCACTCTCTTCAGATGTGCTTATGACCAAGGCATCAAAAAAACAGGGAAAAGGTAATGACAATATTATTTCCAACGGTTCTATCGTTGCGGTAAACGAAGGTCAGTGTATGATCCTTGTTGATCAGGGACAGATCACTGAGATCTGCGCCGAGCCCGGCGAGTTCGTTTACGATACATCAACAGAGCCTTCAATTTTCTTTGGAAATCTGGGCGAGAACGTAGCAAACTCTTTCAAAGAGTTCTACAAGCGCCTTAGCTTTGGCGGACAGGCTGCCAAGGATCAGAGAGTATACTTTATCAATACCAAGGAGATCCTGGGCAACAAATACGGCACGGTTAATCCCGTTCCTTTCCGCGTAGTTGACACCAACGTAGGTCTTGATATGGACATCTCCATCAAGTGCCACGGCGAATACAGCTACCGCATCGTTGATCCCGTTCTCTTCTACAAGAACATCTGCGGCAACACACCCGGTGACTTCACAAGAGACCGCATTGACGGACAGTTAAAAACTGAGCTTCTTACAGCTCTTCAGCCCGCCTTCGCCAAGATCTCAGACATGGGCATCAGATACAGCTCACTTCCCGGACACACCACAGAGATCGCTGACGCGCTCAACGAGGTTCTTTCTCAGAAGTGGACAGGCGTTTACGGAATCAAGATCTCATCCTTCGGCGTAAGCTCAGTTACAGCAAACGAAGAAGATGAGAAGACAATAAAAGAGCTCCAGAGAGCCGGCGCATTAAAGAACCCCAACATGGCCGCCGCTACTCTTGCCAGCGCTCAGGCACAGGCCATGCAGGATGCAGCCAAGAACACAGCCACAGGTCCCATGATGGCATTTGCAGGCATGAACATGGCTCAGCAGGCAGGCGGCATGAACGCTCAGCAGCTCTTCCAGATGGGTCAGGCTCAGCAGGCAGCTCCCGCTCCTCAGATGGCAGCACCCGGATCATGGACATGTTCCTGCGGAAATGTAAACACAGGTAACTTCTGCCCTAACTGCGGCGCACAGAAGCCTGCAGCAGGATGGACATGCTCATGCGGAAGCGTTAACACAGGAAACTTCTGCACACAGTGCGGAAGCCCTCGTCCTCAATAACAACTAACTCCTTTACAGAATAGAGAACACAATGGCTTTACAAGAATATGAATGCCCCGCCTGTGGCGGGGCAATGGAATTTAATCCGGGCACTCAAAAACTCAAGTGCCCATTTTGCGACTCCGAATTTGATGTAAAGGACTATGTGGCAAACCACAATTCATCCAGTCAGGGAGAAAGCGCCGAGAACTACACCACCGGCGAGAGCAGTCAGCCCATGTACATATACAGCTGCGGTTCCTGCGGCGGTGAGATCCTGGCAACAGAATCCCAAGGCTCTATGAAATGTCCTTTCTGCAGCAACAACGTTGTGGTAAACGAAAAGTTTACCGGCAAGTTCCAGCCTGATTACATCATCCCCTTCAAGCTCGCCAAAAATGACGCCATGAAGGCTTATTCGAGCTACGTAAAATCCAAAAAACTCATTCCCAAGGTCTTTTTTGAAAAGAACCACATAGACGAGATAAAGGGCGTTTACGTTCCCTTCTGGCTCTATGATACTACTCTTGGATACGACGCCTCATACAAGGCTACCAAGGTAAGGACCTGGCATGACTCAAACTACAACTACACCGAGACCTCTTACTACGCCATAGAGCGCGCAGGCACAGAGGCCTTTAAAAGGGTGCCCGTTGACGGTTCCAAGGAGATGCCCGACGATCTTATGGAATCTCTTGAGCCCTTTGACCAAAAGGAAATGGTTCCCTTTAACATGGGTTATCTGGCAGGTTTTGTTGCCAATAAATACAACAACTCAGCCGAGTCCATGGAGCCAAGAGCCATCGACAGGATGAAGGCTTCCACCGCATCGGATGTAAGAAACACCGTTCACGGCTACTCGACTCTTTCCACGGTTCGTGAAAACTTCAGCACCGTTAAGTCTTCGCACAAGTATGCTCTTTATCCGGTGTATCTTCTTAACACATCCTGGAACGGTGGCAATTACCTTTTTGCCATGAACGGTCAGAGCGGTAAATTTGTGGGAAACCTTCCCTTTAGCTTTTCACAGGCAGTTAAATACTACATACCCTTTGCGGCAGGCTTTACTCTGATTGCCCTTTTACTTACGTTTTTCTTCCTGTGATCAATTCTTTGAGATTTGGAAAAAGATATGACTAAATATATAAAGACACTTATAGCAATCTTAATAATGACGTTCCTTTTGCCACATCCTGTCATGGCCGCATCAGGCAAGTACTATGATGATAACAGGATGTGGGATGAGTACGTGGTTCCGGGCGCCAGACAAAAGCCAAGGCTCGTGGACAACGCCGACCTTCTTTTTAGCGGCGAGGAAAAAGACATCAACCAAAAGCTGGATGAGCTAAGCGAAAAATACAGCTGTAACGTTGCCATCCTTACCATGGACAGCCACAGCGGTCCCATCCGGGATTTTGCCGACGACTATTTTGATTACAACGGATTTGGAGCAGACTATAACGATTCCGGCATTCTTTTCATGCTCAGCATGGCCGACAGAGAATGGGCCATCAGTACCAAGGGCGACGCCATTGCAGCCTTTACCGACTTTGGTCAGGAAAAGATGATGGACAGCATGCTTGGATATCTTGGAGAAGATGACTACTCAGCCGCATTCAAAGACTATATCAGTACCTGCGACAGATATCTGGAGCTCTATCAGCTGGGAACGCCCTACGACGTAGAAACCCAGTATGTAAACACTCCCGAGGAGAAACACCGCAATATCCTTATCAGCATAGTCATAGGACTTATTACCGGAACTATTCCCATCTTTGTCATGAAGGCCCAGCTTAACACGGTAAAAATGCAGACTTCCGCGGCAGGCTATCAGTCAGGCGGAGTTAAGCTTACTACCAAGCAGGATTCTTTCGTTAATAAGACTCTTACCAAGACTCCCATCCCCAAGGACACAGGCTCCAGATCCGGTGGCGGCGGAAGCTCTGTTCATCACTCAAGTTCAGGCGCTTCTCATGGCGGAAGTCATGGTCATTTCTGATCAAAAATTAACGGTTTATAGAAATTTCTTTTTTCAAAAAAACCCACACGCGTTATACTAATAGTATGTTGAAGGCCAAAAGAATATATACAGCAATGCTGTCTCTGTCAGCCGTTATCATATTTGCTGTTTTCCTCATATTTTTAGGCTCGACAGAGTATAATATTTCACCGAGATACGAACTGGTCCAGCTGGAAAAAGGCTGGACTGTTTCTCGTGGTGCAAGTTTTTGGACCACTGATGAGATCTCATCCTTTAGCGTCGGTGTCTCAAATTATGCAGACACGATCATTCTCGAAAACGATCTGTCAAAGATCGAAGCAGATCCTGCAACGGTAAGTTTTCGTACCATCTTATCATCTGTAAAAGTATACCTTGGCGGAGAAGAGATCTACACCTTTGGTGAGGAATTTCTTTCCACAGGACATATGATCCCCAAAGTTCAGCATTTCGTTGAGCTTCCTCAGGACTATGCCGGCAAGCGTCTTACCATCGAGATCACTTCCTGGGAAAACGATGCCTATTCCGGATTTTCACCCGTGTACTTTGGAAGCTATGATGACATCTGGAACTATCTGGTGGAAAATGACAGGCTGTCCATGGTAATGGGCGTATTTATGCTGGTCTTCGGATGTCTTTTGATCATTCTTTCACCATTTGTATTTCTCAATAAACACAACGACATAAGTATCGTTTTCGGCGGATTTTTTTCACTGTACATGGGTACCTATATCATATGCTACAAGGACATCTTCTGGATGTTTTCTTCTCTTCCGGAGGTCTATACTTTCCTTGAATATTTCACGCTCTTTGCCCTTCCGGGATGCGTGGTGGGATTTATTGCCACCGCCAGCCGTTCCCGTTTCAGAAGGATCGGATTCTTTCTTTTGATCGTTAATTTTGCCTTCTCCCTCATCACCGCTCTTCTTCATCTTACCAACGCGGTGCACATCTGCCATTTTGTGAGCATGCTTCACCTGCTGGCACTGATGGAAGGCACTTACCTTATCATCGCCATGATCCATCACATCATTTCAACCAAAAAGAGCCGTAAGGAAAGCGGTTTTGCAAACACTTCCGCAAACATGCTTCTGGCAGGACTTTTGACAATGCTTGGCTGTGCAATATTTGAAATCGTTAAGTTCAACATATTGAAATACAGCCGCATCGGCGAAGTGAATGCCAACATCAATTTCCTTACCCTGGGAGCCTTTGCGTTTGTTCTTTGCCTGCTCCTTAACTACTTCTATCACTGCGTTGAATACATAAGCGAATCCACCGTAAAAGAGCATCTGGTAGGCCTTGCCTACTCCGACACCCTCACAGGTCTTTCCAACAGGGCTAAATGCGAGCAGGTGCTGACATCTCTTTCCGGAAAATATACCATTGTCAGTCTTGACCTTGATTATCTTAAATATACCAATGACAACTTCGGTCACGCGGCAGGCGACAAGCTTTTATCGGAATTTGCCGAGATCCTGAAAAACAGCTTTACTGATGCAAGTCTTCTGGGTAGAATGGGCGGCGATGAGTTTATCGCAGTTCTTCCTTATGTTGACGATGAGCGGACAAACAGAGACCTGAACTGCCTAATAGATCAGATGGAATATAAAAACAGCACAGAGACCAAGCTTAAATTCTCCGCGTCCTGGGGATACGCCGGAAGTACCGACAAGGATCTTAAGCACGGCGCAAGCGCCCAGAGCGTGTATCTTTTGGCAGACAAGCACATGTATACCATGAAGAACTATCATCATAACCAGTCCCTTGGAAGGCTCTATGATGATCTTCTTGGCAAGCTTGCAGAAAAAGGAGGTGACAGCAATGACTAAAAAACGGGCAACCTCCCTTTTATGCTTTATGGGACTGGTCATCCTTATAAACTGTGTGCTTATGTTGTGTCTCAGATACAACTCACAAGGCGTCACCTATCCGCTAACGCAGTTTGATGTTACCCTGAACGGCCGCGAATACCAGAAGATAGATATAACAAAGTTCTACACCATAACAAATGACAAGTTAAAAAAGGAAGATCAGATCATTTTGTCAACCCGGCTTCCTCAGAACAAATCGCTTGTTTTCCCGGGTCTTTTGTTCAAGAGCCGCTACTGCACCGTAGAGTGTTATGTAGATGATAACCTTGTCTGCGATTACGGTTTAAAGCGCTATCAAAAGCATCAGTTTGTGGGAAAGAAATATCATTTTATAACCCTTCCTTCCGACTACGAAGGAAAGAGACTTACCATAAAGATGACAGTTGCAGAGGATAATCCCTTTTCTGCCATCACACCCATATATCTGGGAAGCCTTGCGGATCTCCGAGGACAATTTGTCAACGAACATATGATGATCATTTTCACCGGTATGTTCCTGTTTGTTTTCGGCATAGCATTTCTGTGCATTTCGCTTTTGTACATATCCTCTGTTCATGAAGCCCTCAGTTTCCTGTTCAGCTCACTTCTATGCATCAATCTTGGTCTGTGTCTGATGGCACACTACAACGTCATGCCTCTTTTCATGGACATACAGCAGGAGACGGAAATTGAGTATCTGACCATGTATATGATCGTGCCATACTGCTACGTGATCGTATACTTCATACAAAACATTGAAAACAAGCCTCTATATCTGGGCGCTGCAGCAGCCAGCATAGGATCCGTCCTTGTTCAGTATCTGCTTCATTTTGTATTTAACATTCATCTTAGAAAGACCCTTCCCATGTACCATATCGTGGGAGTTGTAGGTTTTGTCCTTATAATGATCTTCACCTACAGAAATATCAAAAAGCGGAACATACAAGGCTCCGGGGCAATACAGATGGGAGGCATACTGATCCTTGCCCTGGCTGAAGTTGCTCAACTAATCATTTACAATCTGGATAACATGCATATTTCGACGCCAAAGATCGTGAGCATGGTGATAATCACCACGGGATGCCTGGTATTTGTAATATCACAGCTTGCAAACTATCTGCTGTTCATAACACAGACCATTGCCCAGAGGCAGGAATACGCTTCTCTTTCTCATCTTGCCTACGCCGACGGTCTTACCAATCTGCCAAACAGAGCAAGCGCAGACAAGCTCCTGTCAGATCTTGACAGTTCAGAGGACGATTACTGCATAATCAGTATCGATCTTAACGGATTAAAAGCCGTAAACGACAACATGGGACATCTTGCGGGAGACAGATATATTAAGGATTTCGCCAAGGTTCTCACCACAAGCTTTGAAGACGACGGGTTCTGTGCAAGGATCGGCGGAGACGAATTCCTTGTTATATTAAGAGATGCCGCATCAAAAGACATTGACGGTCTTCTGGGCAGAATGAACAGTGCTCTTAATGTCATGAACGCTCTTTATCCCGAGTATCACAGAAGCGTTGCCTCCGGATATGCTTTCAGGCACGAATGCCCCGAGGGCAGCCCTTCCCATGAGGTTTATCTTATAGCCGACCAGAGAATGTATGCGATAAAGAGAAAGATGCACGAAGCCCTTGGCATCAAGACCAGACTGTGATAACAAAGCACATAAATAGCCCTGCCGCTATATGCAGCAGGGCTTTTACTATGCCTTGGTATATTAAAACGATCATCAGATCTTCATGGCGATATCCCAGGCTCCCCAGATGGCAGAGCGGATATTTCCCACATTTTTGCAGTCTCCGAGAAGATGTACGTTTTTGGCATCCTGCATGATGGGGATAGGATGATAGCCTACCGACATGATAACAGAATCCGCAGGAAGCTTAACAGTTCTTCCATCCTTTACGGTGATCTCAACATTGTTTTCGTTTATTGACTTAACGGAAGCGTTGAGGAACACAGGCACATCGTTGGTCTTAAAGCAGTCACGAAGGTAACTGGTATTTGCAAGACACATGTTCTTTACAGCAATAAGATCATCCTTCATCTCAACGATCTGAGGGTGTTTTCCTTTTCTGAAAAGATCAAGGGCTATCTCACAGCCCGTAAGTCCGCCGCCGATGATGACTATATTTTCTCCAACCTGTTTTTTGCCAAGAAGATAGTCTGTTGCATCCATTGCATATTCAGCTGCGCCGGGAATGGGGATCCTGTTGGCTTCCGCACCCGTAGCCACAATATACTCATCAGCCTGAGGGAGCGCCCCCGCTCTTACTTCTGTATTGTAATGCACAGGAACGTTCAGCTTTTTGAGCTGATTCTTCATCCATGCAATGAGCTCCTTATCCTTTTCCTTAAAGGAAGGAGCTGCTGCCGCAATAAATACTCCGCCCAGTTCACTTGTCTTTTCATAGATCACAGGCTCATGACCTCTGAGGGCAAGTATTCTTGCCGCTTCCATACCGCCTATACCGCCTCCGATGATGGCAACCTTTTTAGGCGATCTGGTGGGCACAACCTTGTATTTTTTACTCTGCATGCTGCGGGGATTGACTGCACATTTGCACATACCCGCAGACTCTGAAAGATCCTGATCATTGGCCGTTCCATTGTGCTTGGTAAGGTTAAAGCAGGCTGAATGGCAGCAGATACAGGGACGGATCTCATTTTCCATTCCTCTTTCAAGCTTGGCAACCCACTTGGGATCTGCCAGGAACTGTCTTCCCACAGCCATGGCATCTATGCCACCGTCTTTGATGGCAGCTGCGCCAACCCCGGGTTCCATTTTACCCGCACATACAACAGGGATGTCCACGAACTTTTTAATATGCTCAACATCCTCCAGGTTGCAGTTCTGAGGCATGTACTGCGGCGGATGAGCCCAGTACCAGGCATCGTAGGTTCCGTTGTCACAGTTGAGCATGTCGTAGCCCGCATCCTGAAGATATTTGGCTGCGCGCTCGGACTCTTCCATGTCTCTTCCTATTTCTTCAAAATCTTCCCCGGGCATTGCGCCGTACTGGAAGGCTTTTGTCATGGATCTTACGGAATATCTGAGGGATACCGGGAAATCGTCTCCGCAGGTCTTTTTAATCTCCTTGACGATCTCAACGGCAAAGCGATAGCGGTTTTCAAAAGAGCCGCCGTAATCGTCGGTTCTTTTGTTGGTATATTTCAGCGTAAACTGATCAAGAAGATATCCTTCGTGAACAGCGTGTACCTCTACGCCGTCAACTCCCGCTTCTTTGCAGAGCCTTGCGGTCTCTCCGAAAGCGTAGATGATATCCTTAATTTCTTTTTCGGTGATGGCACGGGTTGTTACATCATCCGCCCATCTGTTTGGAAGAACGGAAGGTGCCGCAGTCAGGTACTCCGCATCAATTATGGGTTTTGCCAGAGTGTTCAGCGCCTTGTTCTTTGCAAGCATTGCAAGAGGTGCAGTAAGCGCCATGGATCTTCCAAATCCGGCTGTCATCTGCACAAACATCTTTGCTCCTGTTTTATGAAGTTCATCCATAAATACAGAGAGCTCTTCAAATTTCTTTTTATTCTGATAGAGCCACTTTCCGCCCAGCATGTCCTTTACAGGAGCAATGCCCGGGATGATGAGGCCGCAGTCATGCTTTGCTATCTTCAGCAAAAGCCTGGCCGCCTCTTTGTCAAAGTGGCTGCCGGTGGGCTCCATCCATCCAAAGATACAGGTGCCGCCCATAGGTGCCAGAACGATTCGGTTCTTGATTTCTACGTTCCCGATTTTCCACGGGGTAAATAAGGCTTCGTATTCCTGTTTCATTACGGGTTTTCCTTTCTGAGTCTAAGTGGTTTGATCCTTATTTTTTGCCAAGATGCAGCTCTCGCATTCCTTCCACCTCGTCGCACACCGGCTTCATCTCGCAGTGTCCGCAGTCGGTAGGAAGTCCGTCCAATATGTGTGTAAGGGTCTTTGTGATGGCATCCGCTTTGTCGGCGTTGGGCTTTAGTTCCTCCACCGGGAGTTCCTGCGTCACAAAAATCACTCTCACATTCTTTACGCCAGGGGCAGCCTTGTATTTACTGATATACGCAGCCCCCACAGAGGCAAAATCTATTCCTTTTTTCAGTGCTTCTTTGCTGATCCTTACCTGTTCCTGATTACTCTGGGAAGATACCCTTACCATGTACCCTTCTGGAAAGACATGGTATCTTACAAATTCCAGGTTTCTTATAGCGGCAAAAGCCTTTTCCTGATCGGTCTCTTCACCCAGATCTTCTGTTTCAAGTACAACTATCCTTGCAAATGAAACAGCAGAATCAATCTCCTGCAGGTCTTTTCCGTAAACCAGGATCTCATCCTGAGCCACCTTGCCCGAAGTGGATACAAGGGTATAATTCACGGAAGGTTTGCCTGATCCCCCAAGCTCAAAGGATGCATCTCTTTGCATGATAAACTCAGTGCTTTCAAGACATTTCCATGCCTTGCCGGGATTATAGGCATACTGCTTTTTCGGACAGCGCTCCAGCACTTCCATGGTGTCGTCAATTATATGGTCATATAGCTTCATAAAATGTCCCCCGGATCAAAATCTGATATCGGCCTTTTTGCGGTCGAAGATCCTGTTAACCTGGGTGTAGGCCCATGCCATGAGCTTTTGATCCAGATTCCAGAAATAGATCACAAAAAGGATTCCTGTTACGATCGAGAGGATCTTTATTATCTTAAAGATAACCTTTAGGGCTTTTCTCATGAAAATCCATCCTTTCAAGATTGGAATGAACCTTAGCCGGCGAGACCTTTCTGTCTTGCATATTCAGCTGCGCCAAGAGCTCCCATAAGCTGAGGGTCGGTTGAAAGTTCAACTACCTTAAGCTTTAATACCTGCTCGATTGCAGCCTTAAGTCCTGCGTTTTTAGCACATCCGCCTGTAAGTGTGATGGAGTCTGTAGCGCCGGCTTTCTTGGACATTACAAAGCATCTCTTTGCAACAGCCATCTCGATACCTGCAGCGATCTCATCCATGGGCTTACCCTCACCTACAAGAGTGATAACCTCAGACTCTGCGAAAACAGTACACTGAGCTGTGATGGGGATAACGTTCTTGGCTGAGAGAGAGAGATTTGAGAAATCCTCAAGGCTCATCTCAAAGGATCTTGCCATAGCCTCAAAGAAACGTCCGGTTCCGGCTGCACACTTATCGTTCATGGCAAAGTTCTTTACTGTTCCGTCTGTGTCGATGGAGATACCCTTTACGTCCTGACCGCCTATATCGATGATAGCCTTAACGGAAGGATTGGTTACGTGAACACCCATGGCGTGGCAGGAAATCTCGGATATATTCTCATCTGCAAAAGGCACCTTGTTTCTTCCGTATCCGGTTCCGATGAGATATGTAAGGTCCTTGGCTGAGCTAAGCTCGGGAACCTGTCCCACAACCTCCTTCATAGCCATCTCCGCTGATTCCTGAGCAATGATCTTGCTCTTAAGTGTGGTGTTTGCCACCATCTTGCCATTCTCATCTATGATAACAGCCTTGGTGTAGGTTGATCCTACGTCACATCCTCCAAAGTATTTCATTATAAGTTCCTCCTTATTGTTCGTGTATCATTTTATTTTATGTTTGTTGGTGATATACGTATGGCTCCGCTTTGAATCCCTATATCACCATGTCGTGTCGTCCTCAAAATCAAGTAGTGAAGGATCCACCGGTTCTGCTTTCATTACGGTCCTCATGAACTCATTTACCGTTGCTCTCATATCTTTTCGGGAGACGGTTCTGGGATCCATCAGGTCGTGGCTGCACCAAAGGAGCTTTATTCCTCTCTCCCTTGCCTGGTCTTCGAAAAGTCCCTGTACCGTAGCCATGTTCTTGCAGGAAACATGCTGGTACATAAGAACGAAGTCCACATTCCACAGTTCACACTGTCTCCAGAGCTCCGTAACCACGTGATCGTAACCGCCGTTGGTGTGTCTTCTCATGACCATTCGCTCGTAGAGTCTTGCCAGGTCTTTTAATGCCTCATCCTTGTCCCGGGTTTCAAGAGGCTTGGTGAAGTTCAGTGACTCCATCTCTACCAGGATATCTACGCCCCAGCAGTTCGCCATCCAGTTGGAGAAGTTTGCATAGTAATGAGCCGGTATGGACCAAACGATGGCTCGGTATTTCATCTTGCCCCGCCATGCTTCATCCCTCTGCTCATAGGCTTTTAACATGAGCTTGTCCACCTTTTGGAAGGTGGAGATAATGCGGGGATCAAGTCCTCCGTCCATTTCGTAGTTCCATTTTCTAAAGAGCTCGTAGCAGGGACCTATGAGCTGAGGAGAATCTGTCTGGTTGATCTCCCACTTTTGAAGCTCGTATTTTGTCTCTTCGTTGAACCTCTTCATGGCTGCAAAGTATGCATCCCAGTTCCACTTGGCTCCTGTGTTTTCTTCTATAAACCTGATGCATCCCCGGATGTCTTTTACCGCCGCATCCATAATGGATTCGTCCTCATATCTGACAGGGAATGCCAGGTGATAAGTGGGCAGATCCTTGAATCTGCGGTTCGTATAGGAGGATGCCATTACCGAACCGTCACAGGGCATTGAGCTTGAGATAAAGCAGGCTCCCATGTGAGGAAGGGCATCCACAACCACCGCTCCGCACTCCGATGAAGGAACAGGGCAGGTGTCGGAAGGAAGTCCGTAGGACTCAACCGCATCTATATAGGGCATGCATGCCAGCTGATCGATCTCCGACAAAAGAAATACCGGCATAAGCTGATAAGGTATTCCGATGAGGTCCGGGAAACCCGCCATGATCTGCGACATGGTCATCTCATCGAAAAGAACTATCTTTTTGGAAAGAGCTGTGCTGTTGCCCACCTTTTCATCGGCCTTCATAAGAAGAACCAGATTCTCGGCAACATATCTGAATATGGCGTAGATCAGCTCGTGGTGCATCTTCAGCGCCCTTCCGCGAAGGCCCAGTGTATTCTTGTCCATGAAGGAGTGACAACAGAAGTATGAGATCATCCATCTGTAATGCACCGCTCCCATCATGGCAGGAACAAGATCCTTGGAGAAGGTGGCAAGAAGCATTGCCCACATTCTGGTCCACTCATAGAAATCAACTCCGGTGTCCTTAACGCCTCTCCACTCACGTCTTACCATGGCCATTTTTCCTGAGGCATAGAGCTTACCAAGCTGTTTCTCGCCGTTCAGCACCAGGTCTTTTATCTCATTGGGAGACATGTTCTTTAGAAGGTCTGCCTCATGGGCAAGGCGCTTTTTAAGGCCTTTGGCATCTTTGCCCACAGCCTTTGCCACGCCCTTCCAGTCCGTCTCCTTTATCATATCGCCCACGATTCCGGCGATCTCTTTCATGTTGGCGGCCTGTGCTTTCCAGTCTATTTCATCTTTTAATCGAAAGTTTTTGGGATCTATATATTTCATACAGGCACCTCCGCTTTCTCTTTTCCGCTTCTGATACGCTTGATCTCAAGTGCCTCAACAAAGGCCTGGAAGCGGGTCCGAAGCTGTCCCGAATTGTGTACGTTGTAGGACCTGTCGATGGAAAGAGTGGGCCATCCGAATTCCTCGGTCATCACGTGGCTTGCAAGAGGTCTTTCAAATGCCCAGAAATCACAGTATTTCATCTGCTCGTAGATGATTCCGTCGGCGTTATACTCTCTGGCCAGCCTGTCAGCTGTGTCGTACCTTTGCTGTATCTTTTCCTGAGCCATGTATCTGGGACACTCGCTGGTCTTCATGTAATGCCTGGCTATCTGCCTGACCACATCTTCCTCATCGTTTAGTTCTATCACTTCTCTTCCGGGGAAAGAGCCGTAGCAGTATCTGTCTGCAACCACCATGGCGCCCGCCTCTTCAAGAAGCCTTGTGAAATCAAGGTCATCAACCTCTGATCCCACTACCACAACCCTTGCTCTGTACCAGGGCTTTGGATCGGGCTTTCTTTCTTTTATCTCCTCAAGGGTTTCCTTAAGGAGCGGAAGGATCTTTTTCGTAGGACAGCAGTAGCTCACAAGGCAGATAACATGGAACTCGTATCCGGTAATAGGCGGATTATCAAGCTTTCTCATGTTTCCTATTTCTGTGATGACTCTGCAAAGCTCGTTGTGCTCCTCTACAGCCCGTCTGATGGCGGCATCGGACACATCGGTTCCAAGCTTTTCATGCATCACGTTAAGGACTCTGAGCCTCATCTGCGTAGCCACCTGATCCACGTTGTAATCCTCAACTTTATAAGGAACGTCGGTGTGTGTCACAAAGAAGTGAGGCTTTTTGTTGCAGTCCAGAACCTCAAGGTGCTCATAGCATCTGTTCATGGCAGAACATGCGTCAACGCCGGCTATGGCATCAAGGTACTCATACCCGCCTTCTATGCCTCTCTCCAAAAGAGATCTGGCAAATTCACAGGTGTAGTTGGACATGTAGTAGGTGGAAATGTCGATGGATCCCGTTCTTGGTGCACGCATACGGGTTGAAAAACAATTATGCACATTCAAAAGGACTTCCGGCATGTGATAGCAGGTGTAGCCGATGGCATACTGTCCCTCGGACTGCGCCTCTTTTACCAGGTCGTTGGCAGCATCATCCAGAAGCTTTTCAAATGTGATCAGATGTTTCAGATCCTGCACTTACTGTACCCCCTCTCTTGTGACCTGACCCTTCGGATCAGATTATTCTCATATTTTTAAGGGCTTCTTCCGCACCCTTTAATATTCCCGTTTCAGAAGGAAGCTCAAATATGCTCTTTCCCTCTATATCATTTTCAGTCATTGCATCATCCTGCGGTATCACCGCAGCGATCTTTACCCCGCCTATCTCATTCTCCGTGATCTTTTCAGGAAGTGGCGCCCTGTTGACGATAAGTCCGATCTCATCGTACATAACAAGCTCATCCGCCACGTTCTTTATGGTCTCTATGATCTTAAGGCCCTTTCTGCTCTGATCCGAAACGCAGATAAGATGTGTGACCTTTTCAAGAACCCTTCTGTTTATCTGCTCGATGCCGGCTTCGCCGTCGATCACCACATAGTCAAAATCATCCACCAGCATCTCCACAACCTTTTTAAGGTAAGTGTTGATAGCGCAGTAGCAGCCTGCTGCCTCGGGTCTTCCGATGGCCAGAAAGGCAAATCCGCTTTGCTCCTCCATGGCTTCGTAAAGTCTGAATTTAGCTTCTGCGAGAATGTCCTGGGTGTCCTTGAGCTTGCCCGTCACATCCTCGGCGACTCTTTTCCTGATCTGATCCAGCGTTTCTCCCGGATCTACCCCTAAAGCAACAGAAAGACCTACCGCCGGATCCGCATCAATAGCCAGGATCTTGGCGTCAGGCCTATTTTCGGTAAGGAGTCTTACGATAGCAGCCGAAAGAGACGTTTTCCCAACGCCGCCTTTGCCTGCCAGTGCAATGACTTTTGTATTTTTGTCTGTCATAAGTTCCCCTCACAAAAGATATTTTCCCTCTTCTATGATATAATTTTTGGCTATTATCCACAAGGGTTTAGTTAATTTCTATCGATAAATTAGTATTTATGTTATTATTTTATTAAGATATTTCTTTTGATCGTTGGTTAAATTGACGGGGATTTTTTATTCTCTTTTTCTTATCTAACAAGGGGGACAACAACATATGAAAGATCTCGTGCACATCTTTGAGCTCGAAGACCTTTTGCAGGAAGCAAACAACACTCTTGTACGCCAAGGCAAGGCGGATGGCAAGCGCGCTCTGGGCTATACCTGTTATTTCATGCCCGAAGTTCTGCTGGATCTTCCGGGGTGTTTTTCTGTGCGTCTTCGCGCTCCCCGCAGCGGATCGCCGGATATGGCAACCTACTACATGAGCAACCGTACCTGTATGTACGGCCGCTGTCTTTTGGAAAGGGCTCTTGAAGGAGGCTTCAATTTTATCGATGCCCAGATGGCTACCGAAACCTGCACCGTAACCTGCAGATTTCAGGAGCACCTTCAGATGATGGACATCATCAAAAGCCCTGACTTTTTCTGTGAATTCACCGATGTACCCTTTAAGAAAAACGAAAATTCAATAGATCACTATGAAAAGCAGCTTAGGGCTCACGTTCTTGATAAGCTCTCCGAGCACTTTGGCATAGACACCTCGGATGAAGCTCTTTTGGATGCAATAGAAGAGCACAATGAACTGTGCCATCTCATAAGGGAGATAGGAAGCTACAGAAAGCTTGATGAGCCCACCATCACAGGCTGGGAATTTTCCATAATCCAGCTGGTGACTCAGGTTTGTCCCAAGTACCTTATCATGGACAAGCTTCGGGATATCGCAGGAGAGCTTAAAACCAGAAAGCCCGATGAGAAAAAGACCTACAGATGCAAGGTTCTTTTGACCGGTTCGGAAGAAGACGATCCTGACTTTGTAAAGCTCATTGAGGAGTGCGGCGCTCTGGTTGTAGCCGACAGGCACTGCTATGGCTCTCTTCCCGGCAGAGAGGAGATCGTGGTAAAAGAGGGCGAGACTCCCCTTCGCGCAATAGCAAGGCATTACCTTGAAACCAGCATGTGCCCGCGCTTTATGGATCAACATATCATGCGTGAAAGAAAGCAGTACCTTGCAGATGTGGCAAAGGAGTACAAGGCTGACGGCATCATCGTTTCCCAGATGAAGTTCTGCGAATACTGGAGCTACGAGCGCACCATAGATACACTGATACTTCCAAGGGACTACGGTTATCCCGTTTGTTCCATCGAAAAAGAATATGTAAACAACGCTGTGGGACAGCTTCGAACCCGCTTCCAGGCGTTTGTTGAGAGCATAGAACTTAAAAAGATCAACAAGGAGGGAACGGCATGAAGATCACATTATCAGATGTAAAAGCCAAATATCGCGAACTCTTTGTTGTGGAAAAAAGTCCCGAGGAGAAAGCAAAGCCCAGAGATCTGAAAAAAGATCTCCATGATTTCTGGTACGGCAAGCCCCATGAAGAGAGGCGTCTTGGTGATCTCTACGTGGGAGATACAGGTCTTTACAAGCACCGTGAGTGGCGTGGTCTTCCGGATACCATGTACTATTTCAACATGATCTGGCTCTACAACTACGCTCACATGGTGACGGACATCATGAAATACGGAGAGGGTCCCGGCGGGCTTGTGGACTTTTTAAAGGGCACCATGCGCTACCGCTGGATGGGTCAGACTTATCTGACTGTAATGCACTGGTTTGACAGAGGTCTTGAGGGCATGAGAGGAGAAGCCCTGAAAGCCTCAGCCTGGCATTACCGCGGAATGGTAAGCGAATCCATAAGGCAGATGGTGCGTATGTTCCAGTCGGATAAAAAGATCCATCACGGCAAGACTCCCGAGAAGTGGAACAAAAATATCGCCCATAACGAAACCGTCAGCGGAAGTATATTTTATCCCTGGCGAGACGTGCTGGATGATGTTCCCCTTGAGATGATCCCATATTTCGTTTCCTGCCATGTAAATAACCACACGGTTCTTAACTATATTGACGCGGCTCAGTCCATAGGACTTCCTTCGGATCCTTGTCCCATGTGTCAGGCAGAGTACGGTCTTTTCATCCACGATGATTACCCTGACTACGCTCCTGTAATGGTAACCTCCAACGAAGCCTGTGACGGATCCGTTGCCACCTCAATTTTGCAGGACTGGTTCCTGAACAGACCGCTCTATGCAATGCCTCAGCCCATGAGATACGATGATCCTCTTGTACAGGAGAACTGTAAAAAAGAGATCGAGGGCTGCTGGAAGTTTATCGAGGAGCAGTTCGGTATCAAGTTCGACTGGGATCAGTATGTTAAGTACGCAGAGAGCTTTAACAAGCTTACTGAATTTGAATGGGAAAAATGGGATGTGGCAGCCAACACCGATTACTATCCCATTAACAGCGTAGCTCAGGCTCTTTACCGAATCTATTATTCCCAGGACGGAGACAGGCCCATCTGGCACGAGATAGATGCGCATGTTAAGCGCATTATGAACAAGACTGTAAAGAACAAGATCGTGACCTTCCCAAAGACCCGCCACCGCGCCATTGCATGGAGCTGTGCTCCTTTGTACTATTCCAACTGGTGCACCTGGGCTTACAACTGCTGGGGTATAAACACAATCATCAATATGGATTCTCTGATGTTTGATCAGTATCTGCGTACAGACACCTACGAGCACGCTCTTGAAGATCTTACCTGGTACAACGAAAAAGCTCCCATGCGTGCCATGGCTGTAGGCGGACATGAGCATATCCTGTCCCTCTTTGATTACATGGAGAAGTTCAACTGCGACATGGTCATAATGTACGACCAGCTTCAGTGCAAGGGAATGCAGGGTATCCACGGCGTATTCGAGGATGAGTTCAGAAAGCGTAACATTCACGCCATCTGGGTTCCCCATGCGCTGCCCGACAAGCGTACAGTATCCCGCGCAGAGATCAGGGATATCATAAACGACTACATGACAACAGTTATGCGCGAGGAGCCTCTTGATCCCACGCTTCTTGACTTTGATGACACCAACAGCTGGTAGAAAGGGAGGCGAAAGCAATGAACAAGGTGATAAAAGTTCTTTTCAAAATATTCAGGATCGCCGCTGTGATCTACGGAATACTGTTTGCGGTATTTTACTTTGATCTGGACGGCAAATTCTTTTACTACATCTGGGAACCGCTGATGATAAAGCGTTTCGACAACATGAAGCGTCCCGATGCACTGACAACGCCCTACGGGCCCACAAAACCTGTGGAGTAAAATACTTTATATGCTATCCGGAGCGGACTCTTGCGGGTTCGCTCTTTCTTTTGCTTAAATATGCAAAAAACTATACCCTTTATCGCATTAACGTGTTAGAATGTTGCTATATTTTAAAGAGAAAGAGGAAGTGTATGAATATACAACCGACGCTTGATGAAGTGAAAAAACTCGCCTCCACCGGCCAATACAAAACCGTGCCCATCAGCACCGAGATGCTGTCGGATTTTATTACGCCCATTGAAACTCTTCGCATACTAAAGGGCGTTTCAGAGCACGTGTATCTGCTGGAGTCCGCAAGGGCTGATGACAAATGGGGCCGCTATACATTCCTTGGGTATGACCCAAAGCTTCTTATCACCTGCAAGGACGGGCATTTAAAGATCGGTGATAAAGAGATCACAACAGATGATCCCTCCCATTACATTCGAGAGGTTATCGCAGATCACAAGAGCCCCCGCATTGACTATCTTCCTACATTTACAGGCGGGCTTGTGGGCTACTTCTCCTTTGAATATCTTGGCTACGCAGAGCCAAAGCTCCGCACCGGCGACTCCTCCGAGGAGTCTTTTAACGATGTGGATCTGATGCTTTTTGATAAGGTCATTGCCTTTGACAATATGCGGCAGAAAATGATCCTCATGGTTAACATGTCTCTGGATGACCCGGAAAAAGGCTACAGTGAAGCCGTTTCTTTACTTGAAAAAATGGCAGCCCTTATCCATTCAGACAAAAAACCTTCCGAAGAGCCGGGAAAACTACTGGGAGAGGTCACTCCTCTTTTCGACAAAAAGACCTTCTGCAATATGGTGGAAACCGCCAAAAAGCACATTTTTGAGGGAGACATCTTTCAGGTGGTATTTTCAAACATGCTGAGCGCTCCTTTTTCAGGAAGTCTTCTGAACACCTACAGAGTTCTTCGTACCATAAACCCTTCCCCTTATATGTTCTATTTTTCAGGGACGGATGTGGAGGTTGCAGGAGCATCTCCCGAGACCCTTGTAAAGCTTGAGGACGGAGTTCTTCACACCTTCCCTCTTGCAGGCACCAGAAAACGCGGCGCCACGGAGGAAGAGGATCTTGCCCTTGAAAAAGAGCTATTGAAGGACGAAAAGGAACTTGCAGAGCACAACATGCTGGTGGATCTTGGCAGAAACGATCTTGGAAGGATCAGTAAATTCGGAACCGTGGAGGTTGAAAAGCTCCATTCCATCGAGCGCTTCTCCCACGTTATGCACATCGGCTCCACGGTGCGCGGCGTGATCAGAGATGATAAGGACGCTCTGGATGCTATAGAATCGGTGCTTCCCGCAGGAACCCTCTCGGGCGCTCCCAAGATAAGAGCCTGCGAGATCATAAGAGCGCAGGAAGGCTCAAGTCGCGGCATCTACGGCGGAGCTATAGGATATATCGATTTTACCGGCAACATGGATACCTGCATCGCCATCCGTATCCTGTATAAAAAAGGCGGCAAGGTGTATGTCAGAAGCGGCGCCGGTCTTGTGGCGGACTCCGATCCCGAAAAAGAATTTGAAGAGTGCATGAACAAAGCAAGAGCAGCGCTTTCCGCACTTGAGATGACCAAGGAGGTGCAGCTGTGATCCTTCTTATAGACAACTATGACAGCTTTTCTTACAACCTGTATCAGTACGTAGGCGAGATAGACCCTGATATAAAAGTTATCAGAAATGACGAAATGACTACTGAGGAAATAAGGGCTCTTAACCCCAGTCATATCATAGTATCCCCCGGTCCCGGAAGGCCGGAAGATGCCGGCATGATCATTGAGGGAATAAAGGCTCTTGGAAAAGACTTCCCTATTCTCGGGGTATGCCTTGGACATCAGGCCATCTGCGCAGCCTTTGGCGCAAAGGTTATTCACGCGCAAAAGCTCATGCACGGCAAGCAGTCTGTGATAGATCTTGATTCCTCCTGCCCTCTTTTTAAGGGATGTTCCAGAAATATGGCAGTTGCCAGATACCATTCCCTTGCTGCTGAGGAAAGCACAATGCCCTCTGAGCTAAAGGTCGTGGCAAGAGCAGACGACGGAGAAATAATGGCGGTGATGCACGAAAGCCATCCCATTTACGGGGTTCAGTTCCATCCCGAATCCATCATGACTCCAGAGGGAAAGACCCTTCTTAAAAACTTTTTGAGCATCAACAGCTAAGGGCTGTTCATAGTAACAGACCCTCAAATATGTTATACTTTCGGTGTGGCATTTTTTAAGTGCCACGCCGCTTTTTTTACTTAAATTTTGCAGCAAATTGTTTTTATCGGAGGCAACATGACACTACTTGAGCAGTACAAAGAGAAAAACCGGGAGCTTAATCATCTCTCCCACGCTGTGGCCCTTATGAACTGGGACTTGATGACAGGAGCACCGGAAGGCGCAAAAGAAAAACTTGCGGATTCTCTTACATATTTTTCCACGGAAAGCTTTAAAAAAAGCACAAGCGATGACTATTACAATCTTGTGTGCGAGCTTTCCAAACCCGAAGAGTTCGAAAAGCTTGATGATGTAATGAAATTCGACATCGCAAGGACTAAAAGAGATCTGGACAGGATGCGCAGAGTTCCTGCTTCATTCTATGAAGAGCACGTAAGGACCATGAGCGCATCTTCCATTGCCTGGCCTGCAGCCAAGCAGAATAATGACTGGAATTCCTACAAAGAACCTTTGAAAAAGACTATAGAGTCAGTAAAAAAGATGCAGGAATACACTCATCCAGGCGAAGAGGTTTACAACACTCTTATTGATACCTATGAGGAGGGCATGACCTGCGAGATCATAGACAAGGTTTTTGCCGAGCTCAGACAGGAGCTGGTTCCCCTTGTTGAAAAGGTTACATCTGCTCCCCAGCCCGATCACAAGCTCTTTTCCATGAAAGTTCCCGCTCACAAACAAGCGGAGCTGTGTAAATTCCTTGTGGAATACATGGGCATGGATATGAACAGATTCGCTCAGGCAGAGAGCGAGCATCCTTTCACCACCAACATGAATCTGGATGATGTCAGGATCACCAACCACTACTACGAAAATGAAGTTATAGCCGCTATCTTCAGTGCAATCCATGAGGGCGGTCACGCGCTCTTTGAACAGAACGTGGATCACAAATACGAAGGCACCTGCGGCAGCATCATCAACTACATGGGTCTTCACGAGAGCCAGTCAAGGTTCTATGAAAACATCCTTGGCCGCAACATCAATTTCTGGAAGCCCATCTGGCCCAAGGTTCTGGAGATCGTTCCGGAGCTTAAGGACGTAACTTTGGAGCAGTTCCACAAAGAGATCTGCCACGTGGAGAACAGCTTTATCAGAACAGAAGCTGACGAGCTCACCTACTGTCTCCACATTATCCTTCGCTATGAGATAGAGCGCGACATCTTCAGAAACGGCGTATCCGTTGATGAACTCCCGGCGCTTTGGAACAAGAAAATGCAAGAGCTTTTTGGCATCACTCCTTCTACTGACAGTGAGGGAATCCTGCAGGATATGCACTGGTCAGACGGAAGCTTTGGATACTTCCCTTCATATCTTCTCGGAAGCATCTACGACGGTATGTTCCTGGAGGCTATTGAAGCCGATCTTGGATCTGTGGATGAGATCCTTGCTGCAGGAGATATCAAAAAGATCACCGGCTGGCTTGGCAAAAACATACATCAGTACGGCTCCACCAGGATCTCAGGCGAAGTGTTAAAAGAGGTCTGCGGAAAAGAGCTGTCGGCTCAGCCTCTTATAAAGTTCTTTAAAAAACGTTATACAGAAGTTTACGGACTTTGATTTTATTTCTGATCAAGGAGGTAGAAAAATGAATTACAACGAAAGATACAACGAATGGCTTGAAAAGCTTGATCCTTCGGATCCTCTTTTTGAGGAGCTCAAATCCATTGAAGGCGACGAAAAAGACAAGGAAGAAAGATTCTATCAGGATCTGTCCTTTGGTACCGCAGGACTTCGCGGCAAGGTTGGTGCAGGCACAAACCGCATGAACTTCCTTACCGTTGGTAAAGCAAGCCAGGGCGTTGCGGATTATATCGTATCAAAAGGAAAGGATGCCATGGAAAAGGGCGTTATCATCGCTCATGATCCCAGACATTTTTCCAGAGAGTTCTCAGAGCTTGCTGCAGGCATATTTGCCGCAAACGGAATAAAGGTTTACTGCTTCCCTTCACTTCGTCCCACTCCGGAGCTTGCTTATCTCATCAGAGAGCTTGGCACTGTTTCCGGAATCAATATCACAGCTTCTCACAATCCCAAGGATTACAACGGCTACAAAGCTTATTGGGATGACGGCTGCCAGGTTTCAGCAGAAGTTGCCGACGGAATGACAGAGTGCATCAATGCTGTAGATATGTGGACAGGCATCAAAAAATCCGATTACAACGAGGGCGTAAAGTCCGGTAAGATCATCGTTCTCGGAAAAGAGTACGACAGAAAGTACCTGGACAAGATCGAGTCTCTTGCGATCCATGAAGGGGATGAGCTGGATCTTTCCATTCCTCTTGTTTACACGCCTCTTAATGGCTGCGGATCCATTCCTTTCAGACAGATGCTCACAGACAGAGGCTTCTCCAACTGGAAGATCGTTCCCGAACAGGAAAACCCGGATCCCAACTTTACAACAGTCGGCTATCCTAACCCGGAAGATCCCAAGGCTTTTGCCCTCTCCGAGAAATACGGAAGGGAATTTGGCGCAGAGCTTTTGATGGCAACAGATCCCGACTCAGACAGATTCGCCATCGAGATCAGAGACGACAACGGCAATTATGTGCCTCTTAACGGAAATCAGACAGGTTACCTTCTTGTTAACTATGTGCTTGAAGGTCACAAGAGTGCAGGAACTCTTCCCGCCAAGGGAGCTATGGTAAAGTCCATAGTTACTTCAACTCTTTCAACCATCATGGCCAAGGCTTACGGCGTAGAGATGTTTGAGACCCTCACAGGATTCAAGAACATCTGCGGCAAGATCCCTTATCTTCATGAGAACGGATACCAGTATCTCTTTGGTTATGAAGAGTCCGTAGGATATGCAGCATGTGAGGATATCCGCGACAAGGACGGTATTTCCGCAGGTATGCTGGTGGCTGAGGCTGCTGCCTACTACAGAAAAGAAGGTAAGACCCTTTGGGATGTGCTTAACGAGATCTACGCAAAATACGGCTTCTTTGCCGAGGATGAACCCAACATCGTTCTGGAGGGCATCGCAGGTTCAGAGCGTATCCAGCGCATGATGAAGTGGTTTAGGGGCAACATTCCCACAGAGGTTGCGGGCTCCAAGGTTTCCAAGGTTATTGACTACATTTCAGGCTACGAGGATATTCCTCCTCAGAACGCCATCAGGATCTTTTTGGAGAACGGCTCCTGGTTTGCCATCAGGCCAAGCGGCACTGAGCCCAAGATCAAGTTCTATTTCTACTCCAATCAGGATTCAAGAGAGAATGCACTTAAAGTCAATGCGCAGATCAAGGAAGAAATCCTTGGACTTATCAATTCAGTAGAATAAGGGTTACAAAAACTATATATTTTGGGGGTTGCTGATTATGAGCGAAGAACACTTACACGATCACCACGAACATGATCACGAGCATCACCACGACCATGAACACGGCCACAGTCACGGGCCCATGGAAAACAAGGAACAGCTCCTTGCACTTTTGGAGTACACCTGCAAGCACAACGAAAGTCATGCGGATGAACTTGATAAAATGGCAGAAAAGCTCACTTCCTTCGGAAATGAAGATGCAGCAAAAGAAGTTCTGAAAGCAAAAGAATTTTTTGCAAAAGGAAACGCTTCCCTGAGGGAAGCGCTTAAGCTCATGTAAAAGGAGAAGGCTTATGTGTCTTTCTACAGCTGTAAATGATTCAAAACCCGATGAGGTTTTAATGGAATATGTAAGCGCCATCAATATTGATGGCGCTGAAATCACTCTCACTGATCTTATGGGTGAAAAGAAAACCTTCAAGGGAAATCTTAAATTTGCCGATCTGACAGGCGCAGTCATAAGGATCGCTCTGTCAGAATGATCTAGCGATCATTTTTGGCTTTATCATCCCAGACAGGGACGTCTGTCCCTGCTATTCTTGATGTAAAGGGAGTTCCGTCCCTTTTTTCAAAATGCTCCTGTGCCCTCTTAACGTATTTAAAGCCTATGTACAAAAGAGGGATGTTGCAGTATGCGATGAGGATATTGGCAAAATCCGAAAGATCCCAGAGAGCTCCAAGATCCATTCCAACGATAGATGTAAGCATTCCGAAAATGATAACCGCAATGTCTATCACTCTGATAACATTGATAAACACTTTGCTCCTGCTGATCCTGTTGGCACATATCTCTGAAAAAGACATGAAGCCAAGGAGGCAGGTAAATGCAAAGAGTCCGAAACACAGGGAAACAAGCAGTGTAACTATGCTGTTAAAGGCTGTACCGGGAGTAAGCTCCGCAACTGAAGCAAGATACTTGGGAAGCTTGCCTAGCTCAAACCATGCATCTCCTGCATCTGTCAGCCAGACTCTTCCCATGATCACTACAAATCCCGTAAGAGTACAAATAACGATGGTATCGAGGAATACTCCAACTGCCTGTACGCAGCCCTGATCACAGGGATGTGTTGCATCTGATGCAGCCGCAGGCATTGTGATGGTACCCTGTCCGGCTTCATTGGACATGAGGCCTCTTTTTACGCCCTGCATAAGTGCGATACCAAAGGCTCCGCCAAATACTGCTTCCGGTTTAAACGCTTCTGAGAATACCGCATAGAAAAACCACGGTATACGTGAAAAGTTGATAAGTATCAGAAGTATTACTGTTACCACATATACAAGCGCCATTACAGGTACAAGAACGTCGGTAACTTTGGAGATCTTTTTTGTTCCGCCAAAGGATACGGCGCAGGTAGCAATGATCACGATAGCAAAGCCGATCCAGTATACAGCGTGAGTTGTGGGAAGCTCTGTTCCGCTTACGATGCTGGCGATCTGCCCCATGGCTGATACAGTGTTAAAGCCCTGAGCCGGGAAGCAAAGAATAGCATATATGATGTACATGAGCGAAAGGATAACGCCCACAACCGCAGAGTTCTTTAATAGCTTTCTGCCGTAGAAGGCCATACCTCCGATATACTCATCATCTTTTTTCTCTTTAAATATCTGGGAAAGCGTGGACTCAACAAACGCTGTTGCCATTCCAAAGAACGCCGAGATCCACATCCAAAGAAGTGCTCCGGGGCCTCCGACGGAGACAGCGCCCGTAACACCAAGAATATTTCCGGGGCCAACTCTCATGGCAGTTGAAAGAAAGAACGACGCCAGAGGAGTTATGCCCGTTTTGGCCTTACTGTTTTTAAGAACCTTTATACCGTAAGAAAATCTGCGGACCTGAATAAACCTAAGCCTTACGGTGAAATATATTCCCGAACCGATCAGAAGTATGATGGCCAGAGAAAAATTTCCCAATATGGGAATATTCGAATACCATTCAAAGTTCGTTGGAAAATCCCAGAACAGATCCGACACGATCTGTATTTTCCCGCACACAGCCGTAATAAACGCAAGTAACCCTTCCATACACTTCTCCTCCAATTCTGCGAATTACCAGATAAACGGTATTACCTTATGTTTAACTTTTTTCTTGTACTGCGCATATCCCTCAAGTCCTTCTTCAAGAACCTTTTCCTCGTTGCGGATACGCTTTGCGATAATGGGAATGTATAAGAGCATGATCACAAAAGAAATAACAGATCCCAGGATCACGGGCATAGCCAGAAACAGCAGCACTGTTGCCATGTACATGGGATGGCGCACCACTCCGTAAAGTCCTGTATCAATAACCTTTTGATTCTCCTGTACCTCAACGGTTCTGGAAAGATAAGCATTTTCCCTGAGCACTTCTCCAAAGAGCCCATAACCTATGAGGAATATCACTGCTCCCACCAAAGACACAGTAAAGGGAAGCATCAGAAAATCAAATCTGTAGCAAAGAGCTGCGGATATAAAGGATGCCATGAACATCGCTCCGCTTAGGAAGATCACTGCCTTTTGCTCCGACTGTTCCTCTTTTGCATTTAATCTTTTTCTGAGTAGCTCCGGCGATTTTGCCATCATCACGATCCCTGCAATGAACATGGGAATAAAAAGAACTCCCATCAAGAGCCACGCCTGGGGATAATTCCAGGTCCACGCCGGTAAAAACAGCAAAAAGATCATGAGAAGAATTCCCATAACAAGCTTGGTAAGCGCTTGTGCAAATAATTTAAGATCCATTTCCCCCGCCTCCAACTTTACGCTTATACGTATGATTTTATCACAAAATCACAGATTTATTCATCTCTTGTTCTGTCTCTCATAAGATAGTCTTTGTCATCACCTATCATTTTCAGCATCAGATCAGCCAACTTTGGATCAAACTGGGTTCCCTTGCCTTTTTCTATCTCACTTCTGACCTTTTCCTGAGGAAGCGCTCCTCTGTAGCTTCGATTGCTGGTCATGGCGTCATAAGCATCGGCAACTGCGATGATTCTGGCTTCTTCAGGGATGTTTTCTCCGGAAAGTCCCTCCGGATAACCCTTTCCATCGTACCTCTCATGATGCCATTTTGCTCCTGCCGCAAGCTCCGGCATTTCCTTGATATTGCCAAGGATCTTGCCTCCAATGGCAGGATGTTTTTTGATGCATGCAAACTCTTCATCCGTAAGCCTTCCGGGTTTATTGATCACTTCGTCAGGAACGCCGATCTTACCAACATCATGAAGAAGACCCATCATAAAGATCTTCTTTCTTAATTCCTATTCCCGTATCTTTGACGCTTACATGGAGGTTCACGCAGTCTTCGCTATCTTCACACTTACTTCCGGTCACAGAAAAGACAATACCGCCTTCTCTGGTATACTTAACAGCATTTGAGAGTATATTGGTGATAACCTGCTTGATCCTTATCTCATCTCCGTGCAGAATCCTTGGTATATTCCTGTCCACATCAAGCTCAAAAGTAAGTCCCTTTTCCTCAGCCTTAAGATGGGCCATATTTACAAGGTCATTTAAAAGGGACACAAAATTGTAGTCCACGTTTATGATTTCCATCTTGCCTGCTTCGATCTTGGAAAAATCGAGAATATCATTGATAAGTCCAAGAAGTGTATTTCCTGCGGTTCTGATGTTTTCAGCGTATACAATAGTCTCTTCTTCCCGGCTGTCTCTTAAGATCATTTCATTCATACCAATGATGGCATTCATAGGTGTCCTGATATCGTGAGACATAGTTGATAGAAACTGTGACTTTGCTTCGCTTGCCTGTTTTGCCGGAATATAAGCTACGAGGAACCAGTTATCAAGCCCCCCCAAAGGAGTATAAGCTATCACACTGTCCTCTTTTTTGAATTGCGGATATGCATGGATCCTATGTCTGTACGAATGGTATCCACCACCTTGTTATATTCCTGCGCCGACATAGGATTGTAGGATCTGAAATATTCAAAGAAATTGCTGTTTTTCAGCGACTTGCCGTGGATCATATAGTCGCCGTCCCAGTCTATAATAGAGATTTCCACATTTTCATACTCACCCTTTAAAAAGACCAGCTTTTGCTCAAGACGACTTACAGGTACCACGCGGATAAGAAGCCCTTCTCGCATAGCGCCTGTATCACTGTCCAAAACCTTTACATTGTTCAAAAATGCTATGGACTGAACGCCGTTTTGGGGATTAGTATAGGCCCTTGTCAGGTTAACCACTCCGTCTACGTTACTGATCTCAAGGTTTTCAAAAATAGGAATATTAGAATATCTGACAGAATAATCCGACGGATCTGTTGTGCTGGGGGTAGTCGAAATCCCCTTCATAGAACCATCGTCAATATAGATAAGATGATCTGCTCTGTGTTTGTTGTCATTTTTTCAAAAGACGCAACTGAAGCATGGTTTGATTCTTCTGCTCTATCGTTGGCATACTTTACGATAACCAAAAGGATCAAACCTATTATCAAGACATTAATGATGATAATATAAATTCTCTTCAATCTGCATTCTCTGTAACAGCTAAGCAAACCATATACTATTACAGAATAATTTTACCATTTCACGTTAATTTATAATGTAAAAAAGTATAAAAGCACTGTCGGGCCTCATCCCTCATAGAGAAATTCAATTTCATCAAGTTTGTCTGTGATCTGATTTCTCTTTCCCGAGGGAACAAATCCTTTGCGCAGATACAGGCGTTCTGCTCCGTGGTTATTCTCCAGTATCCACAAAGATGGCTGCAAGCCGCGCTCCTGTATCAAAGAAAGCGCATGATCAAGTAGTTTTGTTCCATATCCTTTATTCTGGCATTCCGGAAGAACATAAAGGTCCTCAATAAGCCCTCCGTCGATAGAGATCACTGCTACCGGATCTTTGTCACAGAGGATAAAGAACTCAATGCCTTTTGCAATCTTTTCAGCAATGTACTTTTGCTGGTGTTCGATTGAATGTATCTCTATAAAATCCGCATCGCAGAACGAACGATGGGATTCCTGCCAGGATATGGAATGTATCCTGGCAGCCTCATGTATATTTTTGTCTGTTACAGGTACTATTGAAAACATCTTGTTTTTCTCCATCTTCAGCCATTCATTTGCTTCTTCCCTGGAATGCAATGTGATGACTTTTTTATTTGGATATTTTTCAAACAACGCTAAGAGCTTTGGCTTTTGTACCTTCTCATATTCTTTTACAAGCTCCACCAGCTCAAGATCCAGCTGTCGCAGCGAAGGATCTCAGCAAGTTTTACATCGAATTCGTCCTTTGATATATGGGTTTTATCCGGCTTCCAAAAGATATTATCCTCCCGGCTTTTTATATGGACATTTATCCCTCAAGTTGAATTACGCCATAACCTGCTAAACTAGTGTAGCTGTTTTTATATTTCTCGACTATATGCTTGCTATAATTTGAATCTACTGCGTTGTCATCAGTTGTCGATGGAACCCCATCGACGCCTTCTTCCGCCTTGTAGATTACAAATCATATCTAATCAATATAGTCGAGAAATATAAAACAGCTACACTAGTTTAGCAGGTTATGGCGCAATTCAACTTGAGGGATAAATGTCCATATAA
>JAILOW010000102.1 GCA_024690635.1 Butyrivibrio sp. | reverse complement strand
GGAATATGATGGAAAAGCCGCAACATTTTCTATTGAAGATCATGATGCGCTGCCGGCAATTAAAAATGCTGAACTGCTAGTGTTTGCTTATCCTGTACAATTCAGTACGGTTCCAAAGATCTTGCGTGATTATATCATCGATAATAAGGAACTGTGGCAGAATAAAAAGGTCTTTGTGATTGCGACGATGGGGCTTTTCAGTGGTGACGGAGCGGGGTCACTGGGGCGTATGTTGAAAAGTTGTGGCGCGGAAGTGGTAGGTGGACTTCACCTCAAGATGCCGGATATAGTTGCAGATGTGAAAGCATTAAAACGACCGATGGAAAAGAATAAAGAATTTGTCAGTCAGGCTGAGCAAAAGATGAAGGAAGCTGTTAAGAATCTGAAAGAAGGACATCCTACGAAAGAGGGTTTAGGTCCGTTTTATCGGCTTGCCGGGTTCTTTGGACAGAGATTATATTTCGGACATAAGACAAAAGAGTATACATCAAAACTGAAGATTGATAAAGAAAAGTGTATCGGCTGTGGAAAATGTGAAACACTGTGCCCGATGAAAAACATCACTGTTACGGAACAGAAAGCCGTTTCGGGATCGCGGTGCACAATGTGTTACAGATGCATAAACAAATGTCCCAAGCAGGCAATTACCCTTCTCGGGAAAAGGATCATAGAACAACGTGAGGTTTTAGAATGAGAATTGAGCATGTGGCAATGTATGTGAGTGACCTGGAGGCTGCCAGAGACTTTTTCGTAAGATACTTTGGCGGAAAGTCGAATGACGGTTACCACAATAAGAATACGGATTTCAGATCCTTCTTTATCTCTTTTGATGATGGTACAAGGAGCCATCGGGGACGGGGTTAGTGGTCCATTTTGGGCAGGCTGTTTGAAAGAGTTAAGTGAGGCAAGTATAAAACGTAAGATGAGTAGTCATGGAAAAGGTTAGCAACAAATTAACGGTGTACTTCGAGGAGCCGTTTTGGGTTGGCGTATTTGAACGTCTTTCGGAAGGAAAAATGTCCGCATGTAAGGTCACATTCGGTGCAGAACCGAAGGACTATGATCTGTGGGACTTTGTCCTGAGACATTATTATGAACTGAAGTTCAGTCCGGATATCGAGGTCGAATCAAAGCAGAGAGCAGACAATCCGAAACGACGCCGGAAGAATGTGAGAAAACAACTTGAAAACACAGGGATCGGAACAAAATCCCAGCAGGCACTGCAAATGCAGCTGGAGCAAAACAAACTGGAGCGAAAGGTAAGAAGCCGTGAGCAAAAACTGGCTGAGGCGAAGCGGATGTTTGAGCTTAAGCAGCAAAAGAAAAAAGAAAAACACAGAGGAAAATGATTGAAATACGGCGTCCGCTCCGGCGCAAGTTTGATTATAATTGTTTTTAAGGTTGATAGTTGGAGTAAGCTTGCATACAATCAAGAAAAGAATGATATTTACAGGAAAGGAGCATGATCGCATGAAAATCAGAGTTGTTATTGCTCAGTAGTCTGAGCTTAAATAAATGAATCGTAAGCTCAGATGCCCCCCAAAAAAATAGGAGGAACATAATGAGCTATATTAAGGCAGAGAATGTACTGCCACAGGAATTAATTGAAGCGATTCAGCAATATGTAGATGGCAAATTGATTTATATCCCTTGCAAGGAAAAGCAGGAGTGGGGTAGCTCCACTTCCGCCAAGGCTTTCTTTCGTGAACGTAACGAAAAGATCTATGAAACCTACAAAGGTGGAATGGGACTGCGTGAACTTGCCGGGAGATTTTCATTATCAGAGAAAAGTATTCAGAGGATTCTCAGGGGTCAGAGACTTGCCTTGAGTGAAGGCATTGAATCAGTCTGATCATACCGGAATAAGAGTGTTCTTTCGATGCGGAGGGTGCGGAAAGAAACAGGAGTATATCAATTCTTGCAAATTCAGAGTAAATGCCAACGGAAAAAGAGTTGATGTCTGGCTGATCTATCGATGTAAGAAATGCAAACATTCCAAAAACCTTACGATATATGAGAGAACGCGTCCATGCAGGATACCTGCTGATCTCTATGAACGCTTTTTATGTAATGATGTTGAAACAGCCTTGGAATATGGCAAAAATATAAACTTTTTGAAGAAAAACAATGCTGAATTTAAATGAATCTCGGCTAGGCCCAGCGCCTGGCCGTTTCTAATTGTTGCGGGTTGGAACAGAGAGAGATTATAATTATTTTATAAGATTGTAAGGACTATGTAAGGTGAAGAGATAT
>JAILOW010000089.1 GCA_024690635.1 Butyrivibrio sp. | reverse complement strand
ACATCAGAGACAAATATGAGAAGATAGCTGCAAAGCTTCCTGAGATTGACGAAGCTATCAACAAGGAAACCACCGGCTGGGATACAGACAGAATGGCCAAGGTGGACCTTACTATCATCAGACTTGCTCTCTACGAGATAAAATACGATGATTCGGTTCCTACAGGCGTAGCCATCAACGAGGCTGTTGAGCTGGCTAAAAAGTTCGGACAGGACGGATCACCTTCTTTTGTAAACGGAGTGCTGGCAAAATTTGCGAAGTGAATATACTGTTACACAGGTTAATGCGTATATAAAGAATATGTTTACCCAGGACTTTCTCCTTAGAACCGTTACTATCAAGGGAGAGGTCAGCAACTGCAAGTACCACTCATCCGGTCACATTTACTTTACACTAAAGGATGCAGGTGGTGCTATTTCCTGTGTGATGTTTCGCTCCGACAGGGACAAGGGCGGCCTTAGATTTCAGATGAAAGAAGGCCAGCAGGTCAAGGCATCCGGAACAGTGGATGTATACGAGCGCGACGGAAAATATCAGCTCTATGCCAGAAATATCGAACTTGACGGGGCTGGAGCTCTTTACGAAAAGTATGAGGAGTTAAAGAAACGACTTCAGGAGTCGGGCATGTTCTCGGAAGAGTACAAAGTCCCAATTCCCGCATACATAAAAACTCTCGGTGTAGTAACGGCTCCTACGGGAGCGGCAGTTCGCGACATTATAAATGTGGCGACCAGGAGAAACCCGCACATTCAGATCATTCTATATCCTGCCATCGTACAGGGCGATCAGGCAGCCGAGAGCATAGTCAGAGGCATAGAGACTCTGACAAAAGCCGAAGCTGATGTGATCATTGTTGGACGAGGCGGAGGTTCTATCGAGGATCTTTGGGCTTTCAATGAAGAGATCGTGGCACAGGCCATCTTTGATTGCCCCATTCCTATTATTTCAGCAGTCGGACATGAAACGGATACAACCATAGCGGACTATGTGGCAGACAGAAGAGCACCTACGCCTTCTGCGGCGGCAGAGATCGCGGTATTTGAGTATCGAAGATTCCTGCAGGATCTTGAGGACTATTCGCAGGCTTTGAAAATGCGAATGGACAAAAAGATAAACGATCTTTCAAGGGATGAAAAGAGATATGCCGAGACATTAAGGCTTCTTAGTCCCATGGGAAAGATAAAGGACAGACTTCTTCGTATCGACCAGTATCAGGACAGGTTACAGGGGCTTATGGACAGAAAGCTTAATGATAACCGCCACAGGCTGGAAGTGGATATTGAGAGGCTGAAAGGTCTCTCGCCCCTGGACAGATTAAAGGGAGGCTATTCCTATGTGGCCTCAGAAGACGGCAGGAATATCCGCAGCATCAAAAACGTTAAAAAAGGACAAAAACTCTCTGTTTACGTCAGCGACGGACGTGTTGAAACCACGGTGGAGAGTACGGAAAAGATAGATTTTTAGTATCCTTTCAAGGAGAGAGTAATGGCAGCAAAGAAAAACGAAGAGAAAAAGATCAGTGTGGAGGAAGCCTTCGCCGGTATCGAGGAAAAGATAGAAGCGCTTGAAAAAGAGGACATCTCCCTTGAGGATTCTTTTAAGGAATACAAGGAAGGCATGGAGCTGTTGCAGTACTGCCACAAGGCCATCGCAGAGGTGGAGCAGAAGGTGGCTAAAATAGCCGGTGACGGAAGTCTGGAGGAGTTTGAGTAAATGCCCGGGGAAGCTTTTGAAAAGGAACTTAAATTACGAGCTGAGCATGCAGAGGGGATCCTAAGCAAATATCTGCCTGCCCAGGAAGGATATGCAAAGACAGTTATTGAGGCTATGAATTACAGCCTCCTGGCGGGAGGAAAGAGACTTCGCCCGGTCATGATGCTTGAAGCGTTCAGGCTTTTTGCGGGAGAGGATGCGGATGAATCCGTTGTATGGCCTTTTATGGCAGCAATGGAGATGATCCACACTTATTCTCTTGTACATGACGATCTGCCTGCAATGGACAATGATGAATACAGAAGAGGCAGAAAAACCACCCATGCAGTTTACGGAGCAGGTATGGCTACTCTTGCAGGAGACGGCCTTTTGAACCTTGCATTTGAAACAGCCATAAAGGGCGCAGCCTTTGGAAAAAGGCTCTCAGGCTATGACGGAGAAATCAAGGACAGATATATGGCGGCTCTTTCGGTGCTAGCCACCAAGGCAGGGATTTACGGAATGGTAGGCGGACAGTGTGCCGATATCATGGCGGAAAATACTCAGGGCGCAGGCAAAACCGAGAGAATGAAGGTTCTTGATTACATCGATGAGAACAAGACAGGAGCTCTTATAGAGAGCAGTCTTATGATAGGTGCGATCCTTGGAGGTGCCAGCAGCATTGAGACGCAGACTATGGAAAAATGCGGCTCCTCTGTAGGAATAGCTTTCCAGATACAGGATGATATCCTTGATATCACAAGTACCACAGAGGAACTTGGAAAGCCCGTAGGTTCCGATGAAAAGAACAATAAGAGCACCTATACTGCTCTTTACGGCCTTGATAAATCAAGGCAGAAGGTTCAGCAGCTTTCTATGGAAGCGCAGGACAGGCTTTCGGATCTTGGATTTAAGGATTCATTTTTGCAGGATCTTTTTGAATATTTGATTTACAGAAAGAAATAATTCAGGCGGTGAATGACATGCTTCTTGATCAGATAAACAAGACAGGTGATATAAAGAGCATCCCTCAGTCAAGGTATCCGGAGCTTGCCAGGGAGATCAGGGAATTTTTGATCGAAAAGATTTCAAAGACCGGCGGGCACCTTGCTTCAAACCTTGGAGCTGTGGAGCTTACCATGGCTCTTCATGCATCTTTGGATATTCCCAGAGATAAGATCATTTGGGACGTGGGACATCAGTCCTATACTCACAAACTTCTTACAGGCAGAAAAGAGGGCTTTGACAATCTTCGTAAGTTCGGCGGAATGAGCGGATTCCCCAAAAGATGCGAATCCGATGCGGACTGTTTTGATACAGGACACAGCTCAACCTCCATATCAGCAGGCCTTGGAATGGTAAAGGCAAGAGATCTGATGGGAGAGGACTACGCGGTGGTTTCGGTTATTGGTGACGGTTCACTTACAGGCGGACTTGCTTACGAAGCCATGAACAACGCTTCAAAACTTGAGACTAACTTTATCATAATCCTCAATGACAATGAGATGTCCATCTCCGAAAGCGTAGGAGGAATGGGCAAATACCTTAACAACGTGCGTACAGCACAAGGATATCTTAATCTGAAAGAGGATGTATACGCTCAGCTTAATACCAAGCCCAGGGTTGTTGACAGTATCAGAAGGGCCAAGAACAGCTTTAAACAGCTCTTTGTGCCCGGAATGGTATTTGAAAATCTTGGAATAACCTACCTTGGTCCTGTGGATGGTCATGACACCGCAGGTCTTATAAGGGCTATCAAGGAGGCCAGAAAAGTCAAAAAGGCCGTTATGATCCATGTGATGACCAAAAAGGGAAAAGGGTATGAACCTGCTGAAAAGCATCCCGCCAGATTCCATGGTACAGAGCCTTTTATAGTTGAGAACGGACTTCCCCAGAATCCCAGAACAACTGCCAATTACCAGGATATCTTTTCCACAGTTATGTGTAAGCTTGGGGCAAGGGATGACAAGGTGGTTGCCATTACAGCAGCCATGGCGGACGGAACAGGCCTTAAGAGATTCAGAAATATCTATCCCGACAGATTTGTGGATGCGGGAATTGCCGAGGAACATGCGGTTACCTTTGCCGCAGGACTTGCTACAGGCGGCTATAAGCCCATTTTTGCGGTATATTCATCCTTCCTTCAAAGAGCTTACGACCAGATCCTTGAGGACGTTTGTCTTCAAAATCTCCCTGTTATCTTTGCTATCGACAGGGCCGGCCTTGTGGGAAGTGACGGCGAAACGCATCAGGGAATATTTGATATTTCCTACATGTCTACCATGCCAAACATGCATGTGATGGCGCCCAAGAACAAATGGGAGCTTTCCGATATGCTCAAGTATGCAACTACCTTTGACGGCCCTATAGCCATCAGATATCCGAGGGGCACAGCTTATGACGGCCTTAAAGAGTTCAGAGCGCCTGTCATAATGGGAGTCTGCGAGCCTATTTACGAGGAAAAGGATATCTGCCTGCTTGCTCTTGGAAGCATGGTAAAGATCGCAGAAGAAGTAAGGCTCATTCTCAAGGACCACGGACTTAACTGTTCCCTTGTGAATGCAAGATTTGCAAAGCCCATTGATACGGACTATATCAAAAGAGTAGCCGGAAGCCACAAGCTCTTTGTTACCATGGAAGAAAATGTGGCATGCGGTGGCTACGGCGAAAAGGTCAGAGCTTTTATAGATGAAAACAGGATCGATGCTTTTGTTCTTCAGATCGCGATCCCGGATAAGTTTGTGACTCACGGAAGCGTGGACATACTCAGAAAAGAGCTGGGTATCGATGCGGAGTCTGTTGCAGACAGGATCCTTAAGGAGATACACAGGTAAGAAATATGGCAAAAGAGAAATTAAGGCTCGATGTCCTTTTGGTAAACAGAGGACTTGCAACCTCCAGAGAAAAAGCCAAGAGCTTTATCATGGCAGGAGAGGTCTTTGTAAACGGACAAAGAGAAGATAAGCCGGGAACCACATTTGAGGAAGAAAAGATCACATCCCTTGAAGTCAGGGGAGATACCCTTCCGTATGTGAGCAGAGGCGGGCTGAAGCTTGAAAAGGCCGTGAACAATTTCGGCTTTTCTCTTCAGGATAAAGTATGTATGGATATAGGCGCATCAACCGGCGGATTTACGGATTGCATGCTTCAGAACGGAGCCAAGAAGGTTTATTCGGTTGATGTGGGACACGGACAGCTTGATTGGAAGCTTAGAAGCGACGAACGTGTTGTCTGTATGGAAAAGACCAATTTCAGATATATGGTAAGGGATGACATTGAGGATGATCTTGATTTTGCATCCTGCGATGTGTCTTTTATATCACTTACCAAGATACTGCTCCCTGCAAGGAGACTTTTAAAGGACGGAGGCGAGATGGTTTGTCTCATAAAGCCTCAGTTTGAAGCCGGTAAAGAAAAGGTCGGCAAAAAAGGCGTAGTAAGAGATCCCAAAGTTCATGAGGAGGTTGTGCGCAGGATCACGGATTTTGTGCATATCGCAGGTTTTGAGGTGCTGCACCTTGACTTCTCACCCATAAAGGGACCGGAGGGAAATATTGAGTATCTGATCCATATCAGGAAAGATCCGGATATGAATGAAAGTGTGAAAGAACTTACGGAAGCCGATGGCGAGAAGCTTCTAAAGGAAACAGTTTTGGACGGAACGGGATTTTCACATGATGCTGAGATGTCAAAGCTGATCGATGCTACAGTTGGAGCTGCTCACGGCAATTTTGAATGATACAGTGATCTGCGGGAGAAGGTATGGACAATTTTTGTATTGTGGTAAACAGACTAAAAGACGTAGATCTCAAGGTCACCGACTACATTACCCGGTACCTGGAGAGCAAAGGTAAAAGCTGCGTTGTTGCTAAAGAGCTGCCGGAGGATCAAGACAGCATCAGAAAGCATCGCAGTGTGATCCCTGAGCCTTGCGAGTGCGTTATCGTTCTTGGGGGCGACGGCACTGTGCTTCAGGCTGCAGGCAGTGTGGGAGAGAGAAATATTCCTCTTATCGGAGTTAATCTTGGCACTGTAGGCTACCTTGCGGAGGTTGAGAGAGCGGGAATCGATGCTGCCCTTGAACGCCTTATTTCAGGTGACTATGAAATAGAAGAGCGCATGATGCTCGAAGGTCGCTTTGGCGATAAAAAGGACTGTGCTCTTAACGATATTGTTATTACCAGAAACAATACAGCTGCCATCAATTACAACATTTATGTCAATGATCTGTTTTTGTACAGCTATCATGCAGACGGCATCATATTGTCGACGCCTACAGGTTCCACCGGTTACAATATGTCGGCAGGAGGTCCTATCGTTGAGCCTTCAGGAAGTATGATACTGATAACGCCTGTTTGTCCGCATACACTCAATTCCAGAAGCCTTGTGCTCTCGCCGCAGTCAAAGATAACCGTGGAGATAGCAAAGGGAAGAGACAACATGCCACAGACCGCTCTTGCAAGTTTTGACGGAAATATCATGCCCGTTATGAACAGCGGTGATAAAATATATATTGAACGGTCTAACATGACTACCAGGATCATTAGGCTCAACAGGGTGAGCTTTTTGGAAAATATCGGTAAAAAATTAGAGTAATCAAATGAGGGGAAAAAGAGGGAAAACAAAAGATGAAGAGAAGCAGACACGACAAGATCATTGAGCTGATCAACAAGTACGAGATCGAGACCCAGGAGCAGCTCGCAGCTCTTTTAAAGGACGCCGGCTATGACGTAACTCAGGCTACTGTTTCAAGGGACATCAGACAGATGAAACTTACCAAGCAGGTGACAGAGAACGGAAAGCAGAAATATGTTTATACCACTGCAGACAAGGATGCCATGCAGGATAAATATATCAGCGTATTAAAGGCCGGGTATCAGGGTATGGATATTGCCCAGACACTCCTTGTGATCAGGACTGTTTCAGGAATGGCTATGGCGCTTGCTACAGCAATAGACGCTTTGGATCTTCCGCAGGTTATCGGATGTATTGCCGGAGATGACACCATAATGGTTGCCATCAAGACAAAAGAAGACGCAGAGGAATTGATGGAAGAGTTCAAATCTATGCTGAGTGAATAAATCAAACGGTGGGGTTCTCATTTTTTAGAAAAGTGAGAGAGGTAATATGCTTTATAGTTTACACGTTAAAAATCTTGCTCTTATCAAGGAGCAGGAGGTTGAGTTTTCTAAGGGGCTGAATATACTGACCGGTGAGACCGGCGCAGGTAAGTCTGTCATCATCGGTTCGGTAAATCTGGCTCTGGGAGGAAAAGCTGACGCATCTCTTATCAGGACCGGGGAGGAGTATGCTCTTGTTGAGCTGGTATTCGGGCTTGAAAATGATGATCAGAAAAGGATGCTTCAGGAAATGGACATATCCTATGAGGATGACGGAACTTTGGTCATCCAGCGAAAGCTCATGCAGGGGCGCAGCGTTTCCAAAGTCGGCGGTGAAAACGTCACTGCCAGGCAGCTGAAAGACATTTCTAATATTCTTATCAACATCCATGGTCAGAATGACCATCAGGAACTTCTTCACAAGAAAAAACATATGGAGATCCTTGATAATTACCTTGAGAGTGATCTTAAGGATCTTTTTGGCGAGCTTTCGGATGAATACGACAAGGTTGTAAAGCTTGAAAAAGAGCTTTCGGAAGCTGATATGGATGAATCCGCAAGAAAGCGTGAGCAGGAGCTTTTGGAGTTTGAGGTTGGTGAAATCGAAGAAGCAGCTCCTGTACAGGGCGAGGATGAGCAGCTGGAAAATGCCTACAGAAAAATGGTAAATTCCAGAAAGATCTCTGAGGCAGCTTACGGAGCTTTTTCAATGACGGGAACATCCGATTCACAGGAAACAGCATCGGACCTTGTGGGAAGGGCAGTAAGGGAACTGTCTTCAGTGTCTTCCTATGACGAGGAGCTGGGAGATATACTTTCACAGCTTTCCGATATAGACAGTCTTCTTTCTGATTTTAATCATGCTCTTTCAAATTACCTAAGTGACCTTGAATTTGACGATGAAGAGTTTAAGACCTGCGAGGACAGACTTAATGTTATAAATCACCTCAAGGACAAGTACGGCGGAAGCCTTGAGAAGGTTCAGGATGAGCTTTTAAAGAAAAAGCAAAGACTTGAGGTTTTAACTGACTTTGAAGCTCACAAGGAAAGGCTTTCAAAGGAAGCAGAAGAAAGCAGAAAGAAAGCTCTTTCTCTTTGCAAAAAGATCTCTGATATCAGAAAGAAAGGGGCTCTTGAGCTTCAGGAGAAATTAAAGGATGCCCTTATCGATCTGAACTTCCTTGATGTGAGATTTGAGATTGAAGTAAGAAGCAATGAGGAGAAGCTGTCCGCAAAGGGATATGATGATGTGGAATTTATGATCTCCACAAACCCCGGAGAGGAGCTGAGACCTCTTGACCAGATAGCCAGCGGCGGTGAGCTTTCAAGGATAATGCTGGCATTAAAGACAGTTGTTGCCGACAAGGACGATATCAGTACCCTTATCTTTGATGAGATCGACGCCGGCATCAGCGGAAAAACCGCATGGAAAGTATCACAGAAACTTGGTATACTTGCAAAGGAACATCAGATCATTTGCATCACACATTTGCCGCAGATCGCAGCAATGGCGGATACTCATTTCCTGATCGAAAAGGGCCTTGATGACGGTAGAACAGTGACCGGTATTCACAGCCTTGAACAGGAAGACAGCGTAAAAGAGCTTGCAAGGCTTCTTGGAAGCGACGAGATCACTGAAACCGCTATATCCAATGCAATTGAGATGAAAAAGACCGCAGAGGAAACAAAAAGAGGAAACCTTAGATGACCATTGATAACGACGATCTTTTAAACAGCATAATTGCTTCACTTAAAAGGATTGATCCCATATCTGTAAAAGAGATGCCAAACATTGATCTTTATATGGATCAGCTCACAACTTTTATGGATGAGAGGCTAAAAAGGACCACAAGATATCCTGATAGCGACAAGATCCTTACAAAGACAATGATCAACAATTATGCCAAAAACGACCTTCTTCCTCCTCCTGTGAGAAAGAAATACACCAAAGATCACCTGATCCTTTTGATCGTTATCTATTACTGTAAGAGCATCCTGTCAATAAATGATATCCAGACTCTTATCGGTCCTTTAAAAGAGAGATTCTGCGTAAGTGATGATGAATTTAACATTAGTGATATCTATGAGACGGCCTTTGAACTTGAAAAAGAGGAGCTTGAGCCTGTTATAGAGGATCTTAAAAAGAAATACGAAAGAGCCGGAAAGACTTTTTTGGATGCGAACATCGACGAGGCAGAGCGCGAGAGAATGCAGATTTTTTCTTTCATAACTCTTTTATCTTACGACGTTTATGTTAAAAAGCTCCTTATCGAAAAGATACTTGATAATATAAACGATAAAGATGCTGCGGGAAAAAAGGACGGAAAGTCCGGGAAAAAGAGAACTAAGGAATAAGAAAGATTATAAATAATGGGAATTTACGATACACTTAATGCTCAGCAGAAAAGAGCTGTGCAGCAGACTGACGGACCGGTTTTGATCCTTGCGGGAGCCGGCTCCGGTAAGACCAGAGTTTTGACACACAGGGTGGCATACCTCATAGATGAATGCGGAGTGAACCCTTACAACATAATGGCCATTACCTTTACAAATAAGGCTGCAGGCGAGATGAGAAACCGAGTTGACAAGATCGTTGGCTTTGGCGCAGAGAGCATCTGGGTTTCAACCTTTCACTCAAGCTGCGTCAGGATCCTGAGGCGTTATGCAGACAGGCTTGGCTATGACACAAACTTTACCATATATGATACAGATGACTCCAAGACAGTAATGAAGGACATCTGCAAGAGATATCAGCTTGAGACCACTCAGCTTAAGCTTCGCCAGATAATGAACTCCATTTCAAAATGCAAGGACAATCTGGTTACGCCGGAGGAATACTCTCTTTCAAGGGACGGAGACTGGAACAAAGAGAGAATTTCAAAGGCGTATTTTGAGTATCAGGCTACTCTTAAAAAGAACAACGCCATGGATTTTGACGATCTGATCATGAAGACCGTTGAGCTTTTTAAGAATAATCCCGATGTTCTTGAAAGCTATCAGGACAGATTCAAGTACATCATGGTGGACGAGTATCAGGATACCAACACGGCACAGTTTGAGCTTATAAGGCTTCTTGCGCAAAAGAACCGTAATCTGTGTGTTGTGGGCGACGACGATCAGAGTATCTACAGATTCAGAGGCGCCAATATCAGGAATATCCTTGATTTTGAAAAGATCTATCCGGATGCAACGGTTGTAAAGCTTGAGCAGAACTACAGATCCACTCAGCAGATCCTTGATGCTGCCAATGCGGTTATACGAAACAACAGAGGAAGGAAAGATAAGTCTCTTTGGTCAGATGAGACCAAGGGAAACGCCGTTAGGCTTGTAACCCTGGACTCTGATAAGGAAGAGGCTGAGTTTGTTGCATCAGACATTTGCAAACTCAGGAAAAAAGGCGATCTTACATACGGCGATACTGCCGTATTATACAGGACCAATGCCCAGTCTGCCATACTTGAGAGAGTATTTAACGCAGAGGGTATCCCCTATGATCTCGTGGGAGGCACGGCCTTTTATTCAAGACGTGAGATAAAAGATCTTATGGCTTATCTAAAGACCATTGATAACGGACTTGATGATGTGGCTGTAAAGAGAATCATAAATATCCCAAAGAGAGGCATAGGTCTTACTACCATAGATCATGTTCAGGAGTATGCTGACGGAAGGCAGATCAGCTTTTTTGAAGCTCTTTGCGAGGTGGATCAGATTCCTACAGTTGCAAGAGCTGCAGGAAAGCTTTCTGACTTTGTTACCATGATCCGTGCTTTCAGGGCAAAACAAAAAATATATTCTTTGGAAGAGCTTTTGAAGGATGTTATCGATGTTACCAACTACATGGATTACGTCAGGGAAATAGACGAAGAGGAAGATAAGAGCGGCGATAACGACAGAGCGCAGAACGTGGATGTTCTGGTATCTACCATATTTGAATATGAAAAACGTATGGAAGAAGCCGGTGATCAGGCGTCGCTTTCGGGATTTTTGGAAGAAGCAGCTCTTATGACCGATTTTGACAGGATGAATGATGAGGGCGAAAGAGTTCTTCTGATGACGCTTCATGCGGCCAAGGGACTTGAGTTTGAAGATGTTTATCTTGTCGGGCTGGAGGAAGGTCTTTTCCCAAGCCAGATGGCTCTTAATGTTGAGGATTCTGATCCTGACAGTATTGAAGAGGAAAGAAGGCTTGCCTATGTGGGCATCACAAGAGCCAAGCATCACCTCACAATGACAGCTGCAAAATGCCGAAGGATGTGGGGACAGTACGAGTACAACAGGCTAAGCCGCTTTGTTACCGAGATTCCCAAAGAGCTTATATCAGGTGAAAAGCCTGCGCCGAAAGCACCTTCGTTTTTATATGAAGGCGGTGAGAGCATCGATGAGGATGAAGGAAGCTTTAGAGTAAAGTCAAATTACAGAAACAAGTCTTTTGACACCTCTTCATCGGCATCGTCTCTTTCATCTACTTACAAATTAAAGGCAAAGCCTGCGCCCAAAAAGCCAAGGGCCGTGCCTTCGGAAAAGCCTTATATAGCAGGTGCTGCTAAATCTTATATGAAGGGCTCTCTTGCAGGACTTCAGAAGGGAATGCCTGCGGCTGGCGCTACTCCTGATTACGTGGCAGGAGACAGGGTGTCTCACATAAAATACGGCGAGGGCATAGTCACAAGCCTTGAAAAAGGACCAAAGGACTACAAGGTCACCGTGCAATTTGATTCCTGCGGGCAAAAGGTAATGTACGCAGCATTCGCAAAGCTCAAGAAACTGTAAGTGTTCTGTGTTATAATATAAAGAGTAAAATTTTTTTATAAAGGGGGCTACTTATGGAAGCAAAATCAAAACTTGAAGACCTTATTGAAATGACACGTATCAACGAACTTCTTGATAAGAGAGAAGCTGCAAATGCCAAGAAACCTTCCAACGTTATTCTTTGGGTCCTTGCAGTTATCGGTACGATTTCAGCTGTAGCTCTTATTGCCTTTTTGGTATATCGCTACATGACACCTGAATTTGAAGATGATTATTATGATGATGATTTCGACGACTTTGAGGATGACTTTGAGGATGAAGATTTCATCAGAGAAAGCTGATTTTTGACGTGAAGAAAAAAGATGTGATCGAGGGAATCGTAAAAAGAGTCGATTTTCCAAACAAAGGAATTATTGAAACTGAAGAAGGGAAGGTCGTCGTAAAGGGCGTCCTTCCCGATCAACGTGTATCTGTCCAGATTACAAAGGTCAGAAAAGATAAAGCCGAGGGGCGCCTTTTGGAAGTCCTTGAGGAGCCTGCGGATTCTACTGAAAGCCCCTGCATTCATTTCGGTAAGTGCGGAGGCTGTAGTTATCTTACGATGCCTTATGTAAAAGAGTTAGGGCTAAAGGAGCAGCAGGTAAAAAGGCTTCTTGCTCCTGCCATTGAGAGACAGGACTGCAGATTTACCTGGGAGGGTATAAAGACCAGCCCTGTTAAGTTTGCCTACAGAAATAAGATGGAATTTTCCTTTGGAGACGAAGTTATGGGAGGTCCGCTTTGTCTTGGCATGCACAAGAGGGGCAGCATTTACGATATCGTGACCGTCAGCGGCTGCAGGATCGTAGATGACGATTATAAGGCTATTTTGTCAGCAACTCTGGATTATTTTTCTCCCATGTATGACAGGCAGGAGGTTACTTTCTATCACAGGATGAAACAGACGGGATATCTTCGCCACCTTCTTGTGAGAAAGGCAGTCCGCACGGGAGATATCCTGATCGATCT
>JAILOW010000044.1 GCA_024690635.1 Butyrivibrio sp. | reverse complement strand
TGTCGAGTCCGCGATCAGATCGCGGGTGACAAGAGAATACTTCATTCCGATATGCCCCATCGCGATACCGTCGCATACGGCGATCGCAGGGAACAGGATCGGAGTCCCTCCGGCCGCGCGCACTCCAGCTTTGACCGCCTCGGCGATCTTGTCCAGATGCATATGACCCGGAACGATCTCGTTATAGGAACTCACAATACCGATAAGGGGTCTGTTTCTTTCTTCCTGGGTAAATCCAAGTGCATTAAACAAGCTCCTGTGAGGGGCCTGCTGTACTCCTTTAAATACTCTTTCACTGTTCATGTCATAATCTCCTCTCCTGCTTACTTTATATACAATATGAAGCTGTCATTTTCATACACAGCACGCATTGTCTTAATATAGTCCCATTTTATGGTTTCGTAGGTCTGATAGAACTTCCAGAAATCAGGTCCCGCATACCCCGGAGTCATCATATTTTTATCAATGATAACACAATCTGAATCATCAACATCGGTTTTCTGGCAGTCAATATCCCATCCAAACTTCATAAGATACTGCTGATCACAGTCAAGAACCGCAGGATTCTGCCTTTTTTCTACACCTGCTATGTACATGGTGTTAAAAACATCATTTTCCCTGCTTCCCAGCTGCATATTAAAATCCGTTCCCGCAAACCTGATGATAAATACTATCACCATGGCAAGGGCAGGTATATATACGCCGTTTCCAAGATACCACTTACCGTCTTTAATGGTCTGCTCTGTCTCTTTGTGTCCCGGAGAATACTCAATAGCTTTCTTTTTCATGATGCCTTTATTGTAAAGACGGACAGATACGTTAATAAGGGCCTCGAAAGCATTGCAAAAAGCAAGTACCACGATAAAAGAAAAATAACTGAAGACTCTTAGATAAGGCTGCTTGTGCTGGATCATCAAAAGCACAAAGGTCACTACAACAGATGTGGAGAAAATAATATTTATAACTGTTCTGCTGTAGGCAAAATGCCTTACACATTCGATCACTGCAATGAAAAAACCTATTATAAGAGCAAAAGTGATGATATAGGAAAGCCCCGGCAGCATGTAGTTAAAGAGCCTTAGAATATATCCCGGATAATCCTCCCAAAAAACGTCCCTGGGAAGACTCTGGATATAAGGCTGGGAAAGCATATACTTTATGCCGGCTGTAAGCGCACTGACAGGGGATCTCACAAGAAGAGTCACATGAGAAAGCCCAAAAAACCTACTCTCGGGATCTTTTACCAGAAGATTTGATCCTATTGCAAGCCATATAAGCATATATAAAACCGTTGTCAAAAGAGCTGCTATGATACCGGTTTTGAAATATCTCTTAAACTTCTTGAAGTATGCGCTGTCCGACAGCTTTTCAGACTGATCGGTGCTCCTTATCGCATTGACAATAAGATAAATGGCAATTGCAAGGCATACGGGAAGCACCCAGTAGATACTGCTGGGAACAGTATAAAGCCCCAGAATAAGAGCTATTGCCATCATGATATATGTGGACCTTTTTGTATCCTCTATGCTGCAGATACTTCCTGCAGCATAGATCATTACAAGAAAGCATGTAGTTGCAAGTGTATAGCCTCTTCCCTGTACGCTGTACTCGTTTACAACCTGCATTGAAGCATATAAAAACATCGCTCCGATGGAAAGCGCGTGAGAATAATATCTCTTGCAGATCTTGTAAACAAGGTAAAGATTGGCTACCGCGCATATATACGAAATACCGCGAAGTCCTATATATGGATTGCCAAGATGATCAAGCAGCGCCGAAAGAACCGAATATCCCACATGGTTATTGGGAAGCGGCCAGTGAATAGCTGAATATAGCGCTCCTCTGCTGATAAAAGTGTAATAGGTATAAAGCTCATCATACTGAGGAGTTATTGCAAAAAGTCTCCAAAAGTAATAGGCTGCCATAACAATGACAAAAAGTGTCATGATCATGGTCTCTGGCTCATGTGGCAGAAAATCATATATTTTCTTTTCTAATTTGTCAGATTCCAATTCTTTCAACCAGTAAATCTCCCATCTGTTTACAGCCTACAAGCTTATATTCGTTTTTGCCTGCTACTCCGACAAGCAGATCCGTTGTTCTGTAACCGTCCTCAAGAACTTTTGAAACGGCGCCTTCTATGGCATCCGCCTCCTTATCAAGTCCGAAGGTATATCTGAGCATCATTGCAGCAGAAAGAACTGTTGCAATGGGGTTTGCAATATCCTTGCCCGCAATATCCGGGGCGCTTCCATGGCTGGGTTCATAAAGGCCAAAGGATGTTTCATTTAAGGAAGCACTGGGCAGCATACCGATGGAGCCTGTGATCATGCTGGCTTCGTCGGAAAGGATATCACCAAACATGTTCTCGGTAAGGACCACATCAAACTGCGTGGGATCCTTAACGAGCTGCATTGCACAGTTATCAACAAGCATATGCTCCAAAGTCACATCAGGATAATCCTTTTTGACTTCCTCTACAACTTTTCTCCAAAGCCTTGAAGAATCAAGGACATTTGCTTTATCTACGCTGATAACTTTTTTATTTCTTTTCCTTGCAACTTCAAAAGCTTTTATGGCAATGCGTCTGATCTCGCTTTCTCTGTAGACAAGGGTATCAATCGCAACCATCTCTCCGTCTTTTTCCTCGGTATGTCTTTCTCCGAAATACAAACCGCCTGTAAGCTCTCTCATGATCAGCATGTCAAAGCCTTTTGAAGCGGTCTCCTCTTTTAAAGGGCATGAATCCTTGAGCTGAGGATAAAGATAGGCGGGACGAAGGTTAGCAAAAAGGTTAAGCGCCTTTCTGATACCAAGAAGTCCTGCTTCAGGACGAAGATGAGGTTCAAGCTTATACCATGGTGATGTTGAAGTGTTGCCGCCTATAGATCCCATAAGTACAGCGTCTGCACTCTTTGCAGCCTCAATGGTCTCATCTGTAAGAGGCACTCCGTAGGCATCAATGGAACAGCCTCCCATAAGAACATCCCTGAAACTGATCTCATGACCAAAAACCTCTGCTGTCTTTAGAAGGACCTTCTTTGCCTCTGCTACGATCTCAGGTCCGATTCCGTCACCGGGAATACAAGTAATGTTCATTTTCATAATGCTGCTCCTCCCTTAACTTATTCGTATGTTTAAAAAGCCCGACCGGGCATACCGGGTCAGGCTTCTTAATTAAATGCATATCAATAATTACTTCTTTTTTAAATCAGAAGTATCATCAGCAGTCTTTACTGCATCTTCAGGCTTTTCAACCTCAACTATGGCTTCCTTTACCATAGGTATGCGGCAGTTCTTGTTATTACCGAACTCTACGATAACCATGTCATCATTGATATCGATAACAGTTCCGATAAATCCGCCGGTTGTTCTAACGCTGTCGCCAACTGCAAGTGCAGCCAGTACCTGAGCTTTCTGCTTCTGTTCTTTTCTCTGCGGACGCATGAAAAGGAAATAGAAAACCGCGATAACCGCTCCATATACCAACAACATAGAGATGATGCTGGTTGTATTATTTGTTGCTTCGCTTGCTAATAATAAACCCATAACTTCCTCCATACCAAAGTTAATTATATACACCCAACAATAATACTAAAAAGCTTTAGCAAATTCAAGTGTGAAAAAGGTCATCCTTTGCGCCAGTTTTTTGCAATATTGTAAGTGTCTTCTTTTAAACCGCCGTCAAATTCAAGCATTCCTTCAAGCTTATTCTTTTTATACTGAGCAAATCTGCCTTCATCAAGGGCATCTCTGATCTCTTTCATCATATGATTGTAGAAATAGAGATTATGAAGAACGCAAAGCCTCATGCCCAGCATTTCTCCTGCTTTAAGAAGATGTCTGATGTATGCTTTGGAATATCTTCTGCAGGCGGGACAGCCGCATCCTTCCTCGATTGGAGTATCATCCAGCTCATACTTGGAATTAAGGATGTTGATATGTCCCCTGTTGGTGTAAAGATGTCCGTGTCTTCCGTTTCTGCTTGGATATACGCAGTCAAAGAAATCAACGCCTCTTTCCACAGCTTCAAGGATATTTGCGGGAGTTCCAACGCCCATCAGATATGTAGGCTTGTCTTTTGGCAGATAAGGAACCACGGTTTCAAGCACATGATACATCTCCTCATGAGTCTCACCCACCGCAAGTCCTCCGACAGCGTAGCCGTCAAGATCCATATCGGATATGACCTTGGCATGCTCTATCCTTATATCATCGAATATGGCACCCTGGTTTATTCCAAAGAGCATCTGATGAGGATTCACCGTATAAGGAAGACCGTTAAGCCTGTCCATTTCCGCCTTACAGCGTTTGAGCCATCTGGTTGTCCTGTCAACGGACATCTGAACATACTCATGCTCAGCTCTGGCGGATGGACATTCATCAAAGGCCATGGCTATTGTGGAGCCCAAATGAGACTGAATTCTCATACTCTCCTCAGGTCCCATAAAGAGCTTATGTCCGTCTATATGTGAATGGAAATATACACCTTCTTCTTTTATTTTGCGGGTTTTTGCAAGAGAAAAGACCTGAAATCCTCCCGAATCCGTAAGAATAGGCTTGTTGCAGGACATGAACTTATGAAGTCCGCCCATCTTGTAGATAAGGTCGTCACCCGGTCTTAAGTGCAAATGATAAGTATTTGAGAGGACCACCTGGGTATCAATACCCTCAAGATCCTCAGTGGAAACACCGCCCTTTATAGCAGCAACCGTAGCGACATTCATAAATACAGGAGTGGAAATACTGCCGTGAACGGTCTCAAGCTCTGCTCTTTTGGCGCTGCCTTCTGTTTTTAATATTTTGTACATAAAAAATCCTTGCTAAATAATCTTAATTTACATAGAGGTTCCAAAACTCCTCAAGGCAGATATTATTTTCTGCCATAACGGTCGCTGCGTCAACACCCACATATCTGAAATGCCAGGGTTCGAATTCTATACTGGTTATTTCTTCTTTTCCTTTGGGGTATCTAAGCACAAAGCCGTATTTATAACTGTTTGCTGCAAGCCACTTGCCTGCTGCGGTATCTCCAAAGCCCTCATCAAGGCTCGAGTATCCTTCTGTGATGATATCGATGGCAAGTCCGACCTGATGCTCGGAAGATCCGGGAACGGTAACTGCCTGAGAAGCAAGATTGTAAGCTTCCATATAGGACATTCCACCGCTCATGTATCTGCCCACCTTGTTGTCAAAGAGCATGGTCTGTCTGTCGATGTCACGGTAAGGAGAACAGATAATAAGGCTTACGCCATCTGCTCTTGCTGCCTTGAGCATCTCAAGAAGAGGTGAGATAACTCTTTCGTCGCATCTCATGTTTCCGCTGATGGTTCCAAGGGGGAATGTATAATCATCAGGAATGGGATGATGCTTGTTTACAAGCATTATCTTCCAGTCGTTACGATCAAATACTATCTCTTTGTCGGTTCCGCCAAGGACCTCGGGAACCTCCTCTGTCAAAAGATCCACACCTATATTGTCATCAAGGATCTCGGATGAAGAAACCATGTGCTCAGCTTCTGCGGCATCAGGGTTAACAACATCTTCTGCTTCTCTTAAAACGGATGAATCCACATCAACGGACGCCGCAAGCTCAGCATCTGACTCCGCAACCTCCTCACCGGAAAGTACGTCGTCACTTGCCTGTCCATCGTTACTCTCAACATCAAAATCGGATGCAAAACTGATATTCAAAGACAATGCAGGATAAGAGAAACTGCTGCTTGAAACAAAGAACAAGATAATACATGCCAAAGCGGTAAATCTCTTGGCATTTCTGTAGAAGTAAAACAGAAAGTTATATCCTGTTATGGCAACAAGTGCATAGGCTATACCCAAAAAGGAAAGAGCCTTATGCTTTCTGTTGAATCGTTCGACAGATGAAATAACCTTACTTTTAAAGTTGAGCTTCATCTGCAGGTTACTTGCATTCATATATAAAAAAATCCCCTCATCAAATATCCGTCATAAAAAAATAAAATTACAAAATATATTATATCCCTTTTTCACAGAAAATTCACTATTTTTATATAATTCAGGATTTATGCTATACTTATCGAAATAAAAAATCAGCATAAAGGAGCTAATCATGGCCGGATCATCTTTTGGAAATAACCTTACAGTCACTACTTTCGGAGAATCACACGGTCCCGCCCTGGGGGTTGTTTTAGACGGTTTCCCCGCAGGCATGGAGCTTGATACATCCGATATTCAGTCCTATCTCGACAGAAGAAAGCCCGGAACTTCAAGCGTGACAACTCCCCGCAAGGAAGCTGACGAAGTAACGGTTCTTTCCGGAATATTTGACGGCAGGACCACCGGAACTCCTATTTCTATGCTTGTTAAAAACACATCTCATATATCGGCAGATTACAGCGAAATCTCAACCTATTACAGACCTGGACATGCAGATCTTTGTTTTGACGAAAAATACGGCTTTAGAGATTACAGAGGAGGCGGCAGATCTTCCGGAAGAGAGACCATAGGCCGCGTTGCCGCAGGCGCAGTTTGTCAAAAGCTCCTTAAAAAGATGAATATCGATGTTTTTGCTTATGTAAAGTCCATCGGAGAAGTGGAAATAAATTACGAAAACTTTGACAGAAGCGCCATTACAGACACGGTAACCTCCATGCCCGACAGAGATGCAGACAAAAAGGCTGTAGCTCTCATCGAATCTCTTAAAGAGGAAAAAGATTCAATAGGCGGCGTGGTTGAATGCCGTATCACAGGTCTTCCTATCGGTGTCGGAGAGCCTGTATTTGATAAGCTTGACGCTCTTCTTTCAAGATCTCTTATGTCCATAGGTGCTGTAAAAGCCGTCGAGATCGGCGATGGAATAAAAGTCTCCAAAATGAAAGGCTCTGAAAACAACGATGCTCTTGAAATAAAAGACGGCGAAATCGCAAAAAAGACCAACCATGCAGGCGGCATCACCGGCGGAATGTCCGATGGCGGCGAAATAGTTGTAAGAGCATATTTTAAACCAACTCCAAGTATCGCAAAGACTCAGGAGACCATAAATAAAGACGGTGAAAACATCACCGTCAACATCAAGGGAAGACACGACCCTGTCATCGTTCCAAGAGCCGCTGTAGTTGCAGAATGCATGTGTGCCATCACGGTTCTTGATCTCATGATGACAAACATGCATTCAAAAAGTTCAGATATTATAGATTTTTATAAAGCCTGAAATCACTGCTCAAGTTTGTGGAACAAAATGCAGTTAGGCCTTGAAACAGGGAGCTCTGGTCCATTCAAAACCATGGTTCCCTTTTCCATATCCACACTAAAGAATGTAAGAGAATCAGACTCGTGGTTCAGTGATACAAGATGCTTGTTATCAGGGAAAAGAGCCACATCCTTGGGATATTCTCCCGCTACAGGAAGCTGTATGCACTTTGTAAGAAGTCCCATCTCTTTGTCTACCTTGTAGACGATCGCATTGTTCTCTCCAGCTGTAGAGCTTACAAGATAGTTATAATCCTTGGAGAAGTTAAGTGCACTGCATGCAACACCGATGGAATCGGACTCCTCTGAATTGGACACCTCCTGAATCTTGTTGAATTCGGGGACTCCGTCCTCATCTACAGTAAACTCATAAACATCTATAGCGCACTTCTGCTCAAGACATACATACAAAAATCTTCCGTCCTGAGAAAACTGCATATGTCTGGGCGATGACTCCTGATCGCAGTGAATAACGTCAGCTTCCTTGATCTTGCCTGTTTCCTTATCAAGTGAATAGATATTGATCCTGTCCATTCCAAGATCAGCTGCAAGAAGGAACTTATTGTCCTTGGAAACCTTTATGCACTGAACATGAGGAACATGGTTTCTGCCCGCTGCAGTTCCAAGTCCCTTGTGATATCTCTCATCGGTGATCTCTCCGATGCTTCCGTCCTTGTTAAGGCGAAGGATCGTAACCTTGCCGTCATGGTATCCGGCTGTCAAAAGGAATTTGTCCTCCTGATCCATGTTTACGTAACAGCCTCTCATACCGTTGATGGATGCCTCGTTTACAAACTCAAGGTTTCCGTCGGGAAGGATATGATAAGCCTCAACTCCCGCATCAGTGATGGAATAAAGAGTCTTATTATCGTGAGATATGTTGATATATGAGGAGTTGGTGATCTCAACCTTCTGTTTTTCGGTGAGTCTTCCGTTCTTCATATCCACATCATATATTCTGATTCCGTATTTTGTGCCAAGTCCTGATGTATAGCTGGACACATATGCTACATATTTGTCTTTTCCGGCCATCTGACCAAATGCCTCCTAAAGCTTTTTTTACATTCTATCACATGTAAATAAATCTTTAAATAATATATGAAAAAAGTAATTGACACAGTATTTAACTCAATTACAATAAAGTAGATTGAAATTTTTTTTCATAATAATAAGGTAGGAGAAAATAAATGCCAAAAGACCTGATCACACTCGAACATATTTCCAAATCCTACGACGGTCATATTATTCTTGATGACTTAAGCCTCTCTATCTATGAGAATTCATTCGTAACTCTCCTTGGCCCCAGCGGCTGCGGAAAGACCACAACTCTGCGTATCATTGGCGGCTTTGAAAAGCCTGATCAGGGCAGGATTATTTTTGACGGAAGTGATATCACTACTCTTGCTCCCAACAAAAGACAGCTTAATACAGTCTTCCAGAAATATGCACTTTTTACCCATATGACCATTGCCGAAAACATAGCATTCGGACTTAAGATCAAGAATAAATCCGACAGCTATATAAAAGACAAGATACAATACGCCCTTAAACTGGTTAATCTTGAGGGCTTTGAAAACAGAAAACCCGACTCTCTTTCAGGCGGTCAGCAGCAAAGGATCGCCATCGCAAGAGCTATTGTAAACGAGCCCAAGGTGCTTCTTTTGGACGAGCCTTTAGGAGCTCTTGATCTTAAGATGCGTCAGGACATGCAGTATGAGCTTAAAAGGCTTAAAGAAGAGCTTGGCATCACCTTCATCTACGTAACTCACGATCAGGAAGAAGCCCTTACCATGTCAGATCACATCGTGGTCATGAACCAGGGCTACATTCAGCAGGAAGGCTCTCCAGAAAAGATCTACAACGAGCCGGAAAACGCCTTTGTTGCCGACTTTATCGGAGACAGCAACATCATCAGATCCACCATGATAAGAGACGAACTTGTAGAGATCCTTGGTGCACGCTTTGCCTGCGTTGATAAGGAATTTGGTGAAAACAAGCCCGTAGACGTTGTTATACGTCCCGAAGACGTGGAGCTTGTGGATCCGTCAGAAGGAACCATACAGGGCGTAGTTACAGATCTTACTTTCAAGGGAGTTCACTACGAAATGGACGTTGAGGCAAACGGCTATGAATGGCTTGTTCATTCCACAAAGCTCTCTCCCGTCGGCTCCAAAGTCGGAATAAAGGTTGATCCCTTTAACATACAGATCATGAATGTTCCCGAATCAGAGGACGAGGAGGCTATAAGTGAAACTGTTTAAATCGCGAAAAAGCGCAGGTCTTATGGCTTCTCCCTATATGGCCTGGGCAGTTATTTTCATAGTTGTACCCCTTTGCATGGTCATCTACTACGGTCTTACTGACGAAAGCGGCGTTTTCACAACGGCAAATATAGCCATGATCCTGGAAAAAGGCTATTTCAAAGCTCTTTGGAGATCCGTAGAACTGGCTCTCATTTGCACGCTTGTGTGTTTGCTTTTGGCTTACCCCCTTGGAATGATCCTTTCTTCCATGAAGCTTAAAAAAAACACCTATATAGTAACCTTGTTCATTCTCCCCATGTGGATGAACTTTCTGTTAAGAACCCTCACATGGATGACTCTCCTTGAAAGAAAAGGCGTAATAAACACAGTCCTTGAGTTTTTACACCTTCCCACCATGAATATCATCAACACCTCAGCAGCTATCGTACTTGGTATGGTATACAACTTCCTTCCCTTTATGATACTGCCCATATACAACTCCCTCAGCCGCATAGACGACAGCGTTATAAATGCGGCAAGAGATCTCGGGGCCGACAGCTTTCAGACCTTTCTTCGCATAATACTGCCCCTTTCTCTTCCGGGAATATTAAGCGGTATCACCATGGTGTTTATTCCGGCGCTTACCACCTTCGCCATATCCACCATGCTTGGCGGATCCAAGATACTGCTTATCGGAAACATCATTGAACAGCAGTTTACCCAGCTCTATGACTGGCATCTTGGAAGCGGTCTTTCCATCATACTTATGCTCTTTATCTTTATAAATATGATAATCGAGACTCTTTCCGACAAGGAAGGAGGCGTATTATGAAAAAGACTCTTGAAAAGATCTATCTTGCACTGATACTGATCTTTATGTACGCTCCCATCATCACTTTGATAGTCCTTTCTTTTAACTCAAGTAAATCAAGGGCTAAATGGGGCGGCTTCACATTTAAATGGTACATCAGTCTGTTTGAGGACAGCGCTGTGGCATCTGCGTTGATAAACACTCTTGCCATAGCTATACTTGCTACAATATTTTCTACTATAATCGGAACCGTTACCTGTATTGCGATGATAGGACTAAACACAAAGCTCCGCTCAGTGATCATGGGTGTCACCAATATTCCCATGATAAATGCCGACATCGTAACCGGTATATCACTGATGCTGCTATTTAGAATCCTGCACATCGGATCAGGCTTTACCACTATCCTTCTGGCCCATATAACCTTTGACATTCCCTTCGTAATGCTAAGCGTTATGCCAAGGATCAAAAACATGAATTTCTACGTATATGAAGCAGCACTTGATCTTGGAGCATCACCTGCCTATGCTTTTACAAAAACCATACTTCCGGATCTTGTTCCGGGTATAGTATCAGGCGCCCTTATGGCATTTACCATGTCCCTTGATGATTTCATCATCACTTATTTCACCAAGGGTTCTGGATTTGAAACTCTTTCAACTCTTATTTATAATGAAGTAAAAAGAGGCATTCAGCCTGAGATCTATGCTTTATCAGCCATGATCTTCGTGGTTGTGTTATTGCTTTTGATGGTGGTGTACAGAACACCTTCCAACAAGAACAGGGAGAAATAAATTATGAAAAAAAGAATTCTATCGCTGATGATGACTGCCACCCTTGCAGCATCACTTATTTCGGGATGCGGATCTTCAAAGTCTGATCTTCCGTCTGCAGAAGCCTCGGAATCAAACGGCAAAAACGGAAAGCTCTATGTTTATAACTGGGGCGAATATATAGATGAGGATGTTATCACGCAGTTTGAAAAAGAAACAGGCATCAAGGTCATCTACGATATGTATGAGACCAATGAGATCATGTTTGCCAAGCTTGCACAGGACACTTCAGCCTATGATGTTGTCTGTCCTTCGGATTATATGATCCAAAAGCTCATTGAAAACGACATGATCCAGGAGCTCAACTTCGACAACATACCCGGATACAAAAACATCGGCCAACAGTATTACAAAACCAGTGAGGACTTTGATCCCGGCAATAGATATTCAGTCCCCTACTGCTGGGGAACCGTGGGTATCCTTTACAACAAGACCATGGTCACAGACAAGGTTGACAGCTGGAATATCCTTTGGGATGAAAAATACAGCGGACAGATCCTTATGCAGGATTCCGTAAGAGATGCTTATATGGTAGCTCTTTTGAAAAACGGCTATTCCATGAACACCACAGATCAGGCTCAGATAGACAAAGCCACAGAGGATCTCATAGCTCAAAAGCCCCTTGTACAGGCATATGTCGTTGATCAGGTAAGAGATAAAATGATCGGCGAAGAAGCTGCTCTCGGAGTTATATATTCCGGAGAAGCAATCTACACCGCAAGAGAAAATCCGGATCTTGAATATGTTATTCCCAAGGAAGGCACCAATATCTGGATCGATTCCTGGGTAATAACCAAGGATTCCAAAAATGTTTCAAACGCGGAAAAATGGATCGATTTCATGTGCAGAGGCGATATCGCTCTTAAAAACTTTGAGTACATCACCTACTCCACTCCCAATATCGAAGCTCAAAACAACATTACAGATCCTGATATAAAGGATTCCAAGGTGGCCTTCCCCGATCTTGACAGTTTTCCTTCGGAAGCCTACAAGTATCTTGGAGAAGAATCCGACAAAGCTTACAACAGCGCCTGGATGAAAGTAAAATCCAGCAATTGACCATTTTATTGCATAAAAAAGACCTTACACCCGTACGAGTGTAAGGTCTTTATTATTTACATCAATTATTTCTTATGGCCAGTTCTTGTAAACACCGTTTACACAAACACCGGCAAATCCGTTGGCAAGCATCACATTCTTGTCAGACTCTGAAATAACAGGACTTGCGTAGTCATTTCCGCTTGTTACATCAAAGTACTTGCTTCCGTTTACTACAACGCCCTTATAAAGAAGGCTTGCCATGTTTCCCTCTCCCTTTGTAAGAGAGAAAGATGCCATGGGAACTCCTGCTGCGCTGTAAAGCATTGCGATGTTGTTTGCAGCTGATACTGTTCCGTTTCCTTTTGCAAGAGGAACCTGTGCTCCTGCAGGTGCTGCAGCCTGAATGTTTTTAACATGAACAATGATATTGTCGTGAACATCAGTTGAAGGATACTTATCATCTGCTACATAGAAAACAAATTCCACGTTCTTTTCCTGCTCATCTGCTCCGATATGAACTGTAATGTCCTGAGTTCCGCTTCCGAATGAGCAATCAATATAAGTGCCACTGCTTGAGCAGTTCTTAATATAATAGGTGTAATCAAAATAGGATTTGAATTTCATTGTTCTTGAAGATCCTGCCGCAATATCAAGCATTGTGTCCTCAAAATCAAATACATCCATCCTTTCGCTAAATGCGTAAACCTTAGGAGAAAAAGCTCCCAATACAAAAACCAGTGAAGATATAACCGCGATGACTGTTCTCATAATCTTTTTCATGTACATATCCCTCCAAGATATATCTAGATTTCACTATCTATTGTAATCCCAAATATGCATATTTGCACATAAATAATTTTTAAAAGATGAGAAAAGTCAGATGTATTCTACTTTAAATTCATTGCCCTTTGCACTGACCCTTGCATTTGCTCCCATTATGACAGGAAGCATGGGATCGATGTGCCCTATATCCGCATCGATAATAACAGGAGCTCCCACAGGTGCTAGTACGTCGGTAACGGCGTTGAATCTGTTAACGCCCATCATATCCTGCTCAAAGGCCGCAAGGGATCTTCCGATCACAAATCCGGCAGCTCCATCAAACCATCCGCTTTCCCTTAGATTCCAAAGGCTCCTTCTGATGCTCATGGGAGTAAGATCGCAGGCTTCAAGCACCCAGATAAGCTGTGGATTTTCCTTTTTAAACTCTTTTACTCTGTCAAACCTTGTCCCTACCATGTTTGCCAGAACATCAAGACATCCTCCGATAAGGATTCCCTCCATGACTACATTTTCATCCGCAGAAACTTTAACGCTCTTTCCGCCATTACAAACATAAGTGGAAAGAACCTTTTCGTCATTGTAATCATAGGGAGCCATCAGCTCCTCTTTTGTACAGGTCTTTTCTCCGGACTCATCCGTTTTCTCCATAAGATAAGGGTTCACAAATTTCTCATATCCGGTAAAAGAGGTTTTACTTCCTTCAAGCAAAGCCATTGCATCATACTCAGGCTCCTCCCAGGTCTTGGAAAAACCGGAGATGCAGGGGCCGTAAATTCCCTGTATACCTGAAATGGTAACAAGAGGGAAAATAAAGTTCGTATTGTCGGAATAACCAATATACCACTTGGGCGTGGAGCCTTTGAGGGCTTCAAAGTCCACATTGGTTATGGTCTCGTTCATAAGCTCTCCGCCGCCTGCAGAAATAATGGCATCAATATCGCTCCTGTTCCAGAACTCCACCAGCTCCTTTGCTGCAAACTTTGGATCAGTTGCTATGCCAAGACCGTCTGTTTTAAAAAGAGTCTCTCCCTCAATTATCTTATAGCCTCTTTTTTCAATGTTTTCTTTTGAAAGAAAATACATTGATCTGTAGGGCTCTGTTCCGGGGCCAAAAGAAGGGGCTGTTATTCCGATATTCATACCGGGTTTTATATTCTGAGGTCTTCGTATCATAAAGTCACTCCTTGTTATTTACAGCATCTGCAAGTCTTGAATAAGTCTTTTTGTAATGCCTGTTCATCTTTATGCATTCCAAAAGAGAAAGATAATGTCCTTCTCCGTGCCTCATTACTGCAGTATAGGCAATGCAGCCTTTATCAAGGACATCCGCAACAGCTCTTGCATCGTCTTCGCATCCTCCAAGACAATATGCGCCATCCCCAAGAGAAAAGACCACATTCACATTCTTTTTGATATTATGAAAGTTCTGTCCGTCCTTGCCGTGTTCGTTACTGGGGATCTTTATGCTGACGCCGATCAGCTGTGCAAAATCGTCCAAAAGAGGTCTCATATTGTTGGCGCGTCTTGATACAGTAAGTACTGCCTCGGACTTATTGTGTACTATATATTTAACATCCGGTCTCTTTGCATAAATGTGCTTATGGATGTTCATGACTCTAGCGGGAGTATCCTTTACATCATAGATGATCTCTCCGTTTTCAAGATGTGATCCAAAGCCCTCAACAATGCCGTGCTCCATATCGGTCTTGCAGACATCTATAAGGAAATTGTTAGATGCTATTTCAAGGTCCTCCGCCTCTCTTACAGCTTCTTTTGCGTCTCTTCCAAGGAGGAGGGTTCCATGATTTGCCATAATAAAGCTGTTGCAGTCGTGATATTTTTCTATGGAGTGCTGCACATTCTGTGCAAGCTGCTCAGTTCCGGGAAGTGCGTAGGCCGCAACAGGAATTACCACATCCTCATCTTCAACGTATGACAATATCTTTTTAAGTCCAAGAGTTCCTGCACAGGAAGCGTATACCTGATGTGTATGGACTATAAATCCGCAGTCCTTTCTAACTTTATATGCCGCCGCATGGACCTTGCTCTCACTAGACGGCTTGTAATCTCCTTCATAGGAAAGATCGTTTATATTTACCATGGGGATCATATCAGGTGTAAGATCTTCGTATCTGATGCCGCTTGGAGTAATAAGGAAGTGATCCTCATCCGCTTTGAAACTGATATTCCCCCAGGTTCTGACAAGCAGCCCCATATCGTGGAGCTGTTTTGATACATCTATTATAGTTTTCTTTGCTTCTTCGATTTCTGCCTTGTTCATCTTATCTTATCTGCCCATCTCCGACTATTTTGTATTTGTAGGAAGTAAGTTCCTTAAGTCCCATAGGACCTCTTGCATGAAGCTTTTGCGTGCTGATGCCTATCTCAGCTCCAAATCCGAATTCAAAGCCGTCTGTAAATCTGGTGGAAGCATTCACATAAACGCAGGCGCTGTCCACTCTTTTAAGGAAATCCTCGGAAGCCTCTTTATTCTCAGTGATAATGGCATCCGAATGGCCCGTGTTGTATTTATTGATGTGACGAATAGCCTCATCGCAGCTTGAAACAGTCTTTACAGAAATAATATAGTCAAGGTACTCCCTGCCAAAATCATCTTCCGTGGCTGCAAGAGCTCCCGAAAGGTACTTTCTTGAAGCCTCATCAGCTCTTACTTCCACTCCGCGTTCTCTCATTTCTTTTTCAAAAACAGGGAGAAAGCTCTCTGCAATATCCTTATGCACAACCAGAGACTCTGCGGCATTGCAGACTCCGATCCTCTGAGTCTTGGCATTAATGATGATGGGAATTGCCTTATTTATATCAGCATCCTTATCAACATAAATATGACAGTTGCCTGTTCCTGTCTCAATAACGGGGATATTGGAATTTTCCACAACGGCTCTTATAAGCCCTGCGCTGCCTCTTGGAATAAGAACGTCCACATACTCATTCATCTGCATGAATTTTCTGGTCACTTCTCTGTCTGTATCTTCTATGAGCTGAACAACATCAGGATCTATGCCTGCTTTTGAAAGACCTTTTCTGATCACATCCGTGATTGCCTTATTACTGTTAATAGCATCACTTCCGCCCTTTAAAATAACAGCATTGCCTGATTTAAAGGTAAGTGCAAAAGCATCAGCAGTAACGTTGGGCCTTGACTCATAGATAATGCCAATAACACCAAGGGGTACACGTACCTTACTGATCTTTAAGCCGTTGGGCCTTGAAAACTCTTCGGTCACTTCACCTATGGGATCGGGAAGATCCGCAACTTCTCTGACGCCCTCAGCCATGGCTTTGATCCTGTCGTCATTTAACATGAGCCTGTCAAGAAGACCCTGATGCATATTATTCTTTTTGCCGTTTTCAAGATCGATCTCATTGGCAGCGATAATATCGCGGGCATTTTCCAAAAGAGCATCCGCAACCATGTTAAGTGCATTATTCTTTTCACTGGTGGAAAGGTTTGAAGCTTCAAATTTTACTCTTACAGCATTTGAGCACAGATTTTCTATACCGGTCATACCAAAATCCTCCGTGTTTTTATGTCACGCAATTTCTAAAATTATCACATAAAAATGCTCAAAAGTCTATATTTTATGCATGTTTCCATTACTTTTTAAGTTCATATAAAAAAGCATGCCCTGTGACATGCTTTTTTATAAATAGGTACTGTTTTGTTATCTTAAATTCCTCTGAAACAGAATGTAAATGAAAGCTTTCCGCTCTTTGGAAGAAGATACTCGGGATGAGGCTTTGCGCCCCAGCTGTCATCTCCTGCAATTCCCATCTGAGCTTTTGAAACCCTTATTACAGTGTAATTGGGCTTTGGAAGCTCGTAGGCATGATAAGCATTTTCCATTTCATGCGGAGTAAAGGGAAGTGCACTAAAGTTAAAGGGCGCACCGTAAAACATAAGTCCTCTTCCTCTTTCATCCGTTACTTTGGCAAGCCTTACATCGCACTTGTTTCCGCATTCCTGTGGAACAAGATACTTGGCCATGTTATCAATAACATGGTTTTTGTAAACACCAATCTTGCCGCCCCTCTTTCGATCCGCATATGTCTCTTCAGGACCAAGTCCATACCACTTTACGTTGTCATAATCTGCGTTCATTCGCATCATTACGCCAAACTCAGGGCAGTCCCCAAGTTCTTTTAAAAGCTCCATGGACATGTCACACTTAACCGTTCCATCCCCGAACACTTCATAAGTAATGCTGCATTCAGTTGACGGTTTGGTGGGAATATAATATGTATATCCCACTGTTACGCTGTTTTTGCCCTCCTTGATATAGGGAGGTCTGATATCAAACAGTTCCTTGCCACGAAGCGTTGCGTAAAGACTCGCAATCTTCCACTGTGCATAGGAATTGGTCATAAGATATCCGTTGTCATTATCAGTAGGTGCCCTCCAGAAGTTTGGTACCGGAGGCTTCTCCATCATCTCTTTGCCACCATAAACATAAGATATAAGTCCGGGGCCTGTTCCGCTGAACATAACGGAAAAATCATCTCCGTAAACCCCAAGGTTATTATTGCCCCATGCGCATCTAAGAGGCTTCTTGCATTTAACGCTAAACTTAACGTCATGTAATACGCACTGTCCGAAGGCGACCTCATGTCCCTTAGATGCCCAGAGCTCATCTTCTCTTAGCACAAAGGAAACAGTCAAAGCAAACTCTGTGTCCAGGCCGGTCTCAGAGATACCACCGTCATAATCCCTGATATGATCAAAGATTTCAGCCGGAACCACAAAGGACTTGGAGCTTAAAGGTGCAACCTTAACATCTGCATATGTCTCAAAAATCTTTTCTCCGTCTGCCAAAAGACTTATAAGGCAGTCATACTTGTCAGTTCCCACAAAGAGATTTTTGTTTATTACCTTGAACTTCTTTTTGTTTTTCTCAAATTCAACGGAAATATTCTGATAGTTGAACTTTACTTCCTGCATCTTGGGAGAAGGTGTTCTGTCTCCGTATACTATGCCGTTTCCGCTAAAGTTACCGTCATTTGGTCTGTCGTAGAAATCTCCTCCGTAAGCTTCGTAGCTCTCACCGTATCTGTTCTTTCTTGTAAGGGACTGATCGATATAATCCCATATAAATCCGCCCTGATATCTTGGCTCTCTGTCGGAAAGATCGGTATAGTAATGCATTCCTCCGCAGGAATTTCCCATGGCATGAGAATATTCACAGCAGATAAACGGCTTATCAGGATTTTCTTTCAAAAACTCTTCAATACTAGCAGCCGATGGATACATCTGGCTTTCCATGTCGGAAGTATCATTATAGCTTCTGTCCCTGAAAAGTCCCTCATAATGTACAAGCCTTGTTTTATCAAGCTTTTTGAACAAAAGAGACATCTCATGGATAATGCTGCCGCCAAATGACTCATTACCACAGGACCATATAAGGATGGAAGGATGATTTTTGTCCCTCTGATAACAGGAATTGACCCTGTCAAGAAGAAGATCCTTAAACTCCTCTCTGTCCTTGGGAAGTACATACTCGAGAGGTCTGTAGCCCCTAAGATATGGCTCCCAGGTTCCGTGGCTTTCCATATTGTTCTCTGCAATAAGATAAAGTCCATAGATATCGCAGAGCTCATAAAGCGCCGAATCATCAGGATAATGGCTTGTTCTGATGGCGTTTATGTTATTTCTTTTCATGGTAAGGATATCTGTCAAAAGCTCATCCTTACTTGGGACTCTTCCGTTTTTATTGCTGAATTCATGACGGTTAACACCCTTAAATACGATCCTTTTGCCGTTTAAGAGCATAATGCCGTCCTTCATCTCAAATTTCCTGAATCCCACAAGCTGCCTGATGACTTCCACAGTAGCTCCGTGGCTGTCTTTTACAACAAGTAAAAGCTCGTAGAGATTTGGCTCCTCGGCACTCCAGAGGCAGGGCGCATTAATATCGATGCTTCCTTCCGTAATCTCCGCCTTAATTGGCACTTTCCCCTCAAGAACATTCTTTCCCTCATAGGAGAGCTTAAGTTCCATGATTCCGGTGCCGCTTGTAAGAGCTCTGAATCTGAGCTTTGCTTTTTTAAAGTTGTCAGAAAGAGATGGCTCAACCAAAAGATCGCTCACATGGACTTTTGGGATCCTCTGAAGATAAACTCTTCTGAAAATTCCGGAGAACCTGAAGAAATCCTGATCTTCAAGCCAGCTTCCGCTTGTCCATTTAAATACTCTGACAGCGATCTTATTTCTGCCTTTTTTAAGGAACCCTGTTATCTCAAATTCCGCAGGATCAAAAGAATTTTCACTGTAGCCAACATACTTTCCGTTTACCCAAAGGGCAAAGCCGCTTTCAACTCCCTGAAAAGAGATGTTTATACCATCACCCTTGGGAGCGGAAGGCAAATCTATGTATTTAACATAGTCTGCAACGGGATTGAACAGGCGGGGTACGTCGCCTGAAGCAACCTCTTCTCTTCCGTCCCAGGGATACTGGATGTTTACATATTGGGGTATATCATACCCCTCAAGCTGAATGTGCGCAGGAACATGGATCCTGTCCCAGCCTTCAGTATCGTAGCTCTCTTTATAGAACTCTTTTGGTGCGTCATTAAGATTTTTTGAATAATGAAAGCGCCAGACTCCGTCAAGATCAGTAATATAGCTGCTCTTTTTTGCATTCATTTCAGCCACGGAGGCATAAGCCACATGGTCGGAATGAGCAGGCAGTCTGTTCTCTTCAAATACTCTCGGATCCCCGATTATTGTTTCAATAAATTCTTTCATAACACTCTCTCAACCTATTATTTTACAGAGCCTGTAATACCTTCTGCGAACTGTTTCTGAAGAATAAAGAATATGATCATAGTGGGCAGTGAGCAGAACAATACGCCCATCATAAGCATGCCGTAGTCGATTGTGTAACCGCCTGCAAGGTTTGAAATAAGCATAGGCATTGTCTGTGCCCTGTTATCTGTCATTACGACTCTGGGCCACATATATGCGTTCCATGAATTCATGAATGTGATAACCGCTGCAGCTGCATAAGTGGATTTCATAACAGGCATGTACATGCGGAAAAAGATCATGAACTCGGAAAGACCGTCTATTCTGGCCGCCTCCATGATATCAGGCGGGAAATTTCTGGAATTTTGCCTGAACATCATGATCATAAACGGCGTTGATACCGCAGGAAGAACAAAGCCCCAAACAGAGTTAAGGAAATGCATTCTGCTCATCATTGTAAACAGCGGGATCATTGTAGCTACGCCGGGGATCATCATAGCCATAAGAAGGATGGCAAAAAGAATGTCTTTTGCCTTGTCATGGTAAAGCTCAAATCCATAACCTGCAAGGGAACAGACGAAAATACAAAGCAGCGTCTGAACCGTTGAATATACAAAAGAGTTCTTAAATGATGACCAGAGATTTGTGGAAGCCACTAGGTTTTTAAAGTTTTCTAAAAAATATGTTCCGAAGATTATCCTTCCTCTTGATACATCAACAGACATGTTGGTTGCTGCCGAAACCATCCAATACAGCGGAAATACTGAAAAGAATGATACGATGATCAAAAAGATATATGTGGGAACAAGTCTTCTTTGAATTGCACTTCTGTTTTTCTTATTAGTCACGTGTATCACCTACTTTCAGGTTAATTGCAGCAAGTATGGCAACAAGAATAAATACAAAGAATGACATGGCTGAGGCGTAGCCAAAGTTGGCAACACCCTGTCCAAAGGAATTATTGTAAATGTAATGAGACATTGTGATGGTCGTATTTGCAGGTCCACCGTTTGTAAGGTTTACAGACTCATCAAAGAGCTGCAGTGTTCCGTTGATAGACATGATGAATGTCATAACGATAACGGGACGAAGAAGGGGAACCGTAACATACCAGAAGGTCTTCCAGCCGTTTGCGCCATCGATCTTGGCTGCCTCGTATACAGAGTACTCAATATTCTGAAGTCCTGCAAGATAAAATACCATGTTATATCCTGTCCATCTCCAGATAAGGGCGATGATGATAACGAGTCTTGCAGTATTGGTGGTACCAAGCCAGTTAATATTGTCATGGATGATACCCAGATTTGAAAGAATGATGTTTATAAGTCCCTGAGTTGCAAATATAGTTCTGAAAATAAGTGAATAAGAAACCAGTGAAACTGCACAGGGAAGAAATACACAGGTACGGAAAAGTCCGCGGAATTTCAGGTCCTTGTTGTTAAGAAGCTGAGCAAGCAAAATGGCAAGGATCAGCATGATGGGAACCTGAACGATAAGATACAGGAAAGTATTGCCCACGGATTTCATGAACATCTTATCCTGAAACATTCTCTTGTAATTGTAGATCACAGGATCTGCCCACTTAAGGTTGGCACTTGAGCCTGTCTTAAAGGATGTGATAAGAGCCTGCACCATGGGATAAAAGCTCATGACGATTATCATGGCAGAAGCTATTATCAAAAATACCCAGCCGGCAGCGCGCTGCTTGGCAAGTAGCCCCATTCTCTTTTTTGTCTTCATTTTTGTACCCCTTTTAAAGATCTTTCTAGTAAATAGGGGAATCGGATTAACCGACTCCCCTTATGTACTTCATATAACCTTTGATTGCGAAGTGAATTAAGGAAGTTCCGCTCTCGCACTTTGTGCTCGCCGGAACGGCTTTGCTCACTAGGTTCGTAAGAACCTCACCAAGTGATCAAAGTCCCATCTCGAATCTAACCTGGTCTTCTGCGCCCTGAAGCTCAGAGTCAAGGTCAGCACCATTGATCACGTTTGTGATAGCTGCCTGGATGTATGTACGTGCTGTGTAGTGGTAATCGTTCTGCTCGATAACGGGAACGTTAGCACCCATAGCAACGATGTCAGCGTAGATTGACTGTCCGTTGAAGAAGTCAACGCCTTCCTGGTAAACATCAGACTTGGAAGCTGAGATACATGTTCCGATAACACCACCGTTACGAAGTGAATCATCGTATGTAGCCATAGCGCCTTCTCCGCCGCCGAATGTGTATGCAAGGAATGCCTTTGCAAGCTCGGGCTTTGAGCAGTTACCTGTTATATAGAGTGAAGAACCACCGTTTGCAGCGTAGCCTTCCTTACCTGTAAGTGTAGGAGCTGATGTGATAGCCCACTTTCCGCTGTTCTCTGTAGCCTGTTCCATTGTAGGAATGATCCAGTTACCGTTGAATACGCCTGCAACCTGATCGCCAATGATGGATGTGTCTGTATACTCAGACCAGTCATTGCAAAGGTAGATAACGCCGTCCTTAGCGCCTGTGATGATAACATTGAGAATTGCCTTAAGGTCATCGTTGTTTACGAAGTTAGGCTCACCGTCTTTCCACTGAGACTTGCCTTCAGCCTGCATCATCATGTAAGGAAGGTCATCTCCGTTGTGGTCCATGGAAACAAGGTACTTGCCGGTCTTTTCCTTAACAACACGGCCGATCTCAAGCCACTGATCCCACGTGATGCCTGTAACATCATCAAGTGTGTATCCGCACTCTTCAAGGATATCTGTTCGATATGCGAAGATTGCTGTTCCGTTATCAACGGGAGCTCCGTAGTGCTTGCCGTTAACTGTTGAATATGAAAGCTTCTCTGCACCGAAGTCAGACCAGTCAATGCCTGCATCCTCAAGATCGATCCATGCATCAGGATAGTTTGTTACATAGTTCTGAATGTAGTGATCCTGGAAAAGAACGATATCAGGAAGCTGGCTGTAATCGCCTGATGAAGCAGCAAGTGTTACTGCGTTCTCAACGTCTGAAGAAGCTGACTGCTCAACGATATTGAGTTTAAAATCAGGATCTACAGTCTGATAAGCCTTCTCAGCTGCCTCAAGTGCAGGGATGTTGAAGTTCTTATCCCAAGCGTAAACAGAAAGCTCATGCTCACCCTCTGCTGAAACATCAGCTGCAGGAGCTGCCTCAGTCTGTGTTGTATCAGCAGCCTGAGTCTCTGTCTGTGTAGCGTCTGCTGTCTCTGTGTTTGCAGGTGCCTCAGAAGCTGAGCTTCCGCATCCTGCTAAAAGTGAAAGAGACATTGCAGATGCAAGTAAGATTGATAATGCTTTTCTTTTCATTTTTTACCCTCCCTAAATGAAAAAGATTTTATTGTGCAATTTGACGGAAACTTATGATTTCCGTATCAGATATATGTAAATTATATCAATCGAATTCAAAAAAAATACACATTTTAATTTCTAAAATGTGCATTTTCGACCAATTATGAATAAAATTTGAACCAATTCTGAACGAAATATTATAATCTACCAGCCCTTCAAAGCATTGATATTGTAGTCCAGAAGCTTGTTTACATAGTTTTCCTTATTCTTCTTCCACTGGTAAGGTGAGGTTCCAAGGTACTTTTGGAAGTTCCTGTTAAAGGTTGAAAAGGTTGTAAAGCCGCATTCCGAGGCCACTATCTCCATTGAATGATCTGTTTTGTTCATTATGTCACAGGACTTTTGGATCCTTACAAGATTCACATAATCCATGGGAGACATATTTATGGCACCGTCAAAGATCCTGCGGAAATTGGTTTCACTCATACTGCAACATTCTGCCAGTTTTGACACCTTTATGACCTCTGCGTAATTGGAATCTATATACTCAAGTGCAGGCCTTATGGTCATAAGAGCCGCCCTGTCCTTGGTGTCGATAAAGGTTCCCTTATCAGCATCCATGGTCTTTTGGAGCCTGATCAAAAGAAGGACAAATGCCCGAAGCAGATTCCTTGTGGTTTCTACGTAATAGGAATCCTGCTTTCTCATCTCCTCCATGATCCGGGTGATGATCTCCACCATCTCGGGATGATCCTCACCGTTTAACAGATCCGCCCTTTTGTTAACAATATCCAAAGCCTCTCTTTGCTTTGTAGGGTTATCGGGAAATATCTCTTTTACAACACTTTCCGCATCAAAGAATATGTACTCCCAGTAGTTAACTTCAGGACTGAAGGTAGCGTGGGGATAATTGGCCGGTATAACAGAGAGCATGCCCCTGTCATAGAGACAGGTCTTTTCATCAAGTATCAGCTCTCCCGCGCCGTTCCTGCAATATCCCACTTCAAAGAGATTGTGGAAATGAAGATATTTATCGGCCTCTCCATACTTCATCACCCACTTCTCCCCCAAAAGAGCAAGACAGCTCTGTCCCTGGGGGATCTCATAAAACCTGAATTCAATTGTATCTCTCTTTTTTCTCCCCATACATCCAAGCGGTTTAAAGGACTCCGCTCTCAGTCACAACCTTAGGGACGTTTATATCCTGCGAGGTCACAGGGATCGTCTCTTTACTAATCTGACAGTCAAAGGAAATCGCAAGCCTGTTCATATCTGTCCTTTTTTCCAGAAATCTGTCGTAGAAACCGCCTTTATAGCCGATCCTGCCGCCTTTTTTATCAAAAGCAACACCCGGCATTATCATAAGGCATTCGCTTAACATACTATCATTATAAACTTCTTTATCTTCATCACCAAACGGCTCTCTTATTCCGTAAAAGCCTGCTTTTAAATCCTCAAGACCATATATCCTGATAAACTCCATGATGCCCATGTTTTTATCCGTAACCTTAGGGCAAAAAACCTTCTTCCCAAGACTAAGTGCATCCAGTATGATATCATCCGTCATCACTTCGCTTTTCATGGAAGCATATATCAAAAGAGCCTTTGCCTCCCGGTAATCCGCCATTTCCGTAACAATACCGCAGATAGACCTGCTTTTTTCCTCGATCTGCTCCAAAGAAAGCTCATCTCTTTTTGACATAAAGGTTTTTCTCATCTCATCCTTGGTCATGTGACAAAAGCCTCCTTGCTACAAGCTCCGCAGTCCTTATGCCGTCCATTGCAGCAGACATGATGCCTCCTGCATATCCCGCTCCTTCACCGCAGGGGTAAAGACCTGATATATTCACAGACTCACCTTCTGCATCTCTCATGATCCTGACAGGAGAAGAGGTTCTGCTCTCAACACCGGAAACAAGGGCATGATCATCATTATAGCCCTTTATCATCCTTCCGAATTTCTCCATACCTTCGCAGAATGCCTCATTAAGCTCACCGGGCAGTATCTCATGAACAGGCGCAAATCTGTATGCGCCTTTCATATTGGGTCTGATCCTATTATCAGCATCCTCTTTGGGCTCCGGGTTTTTATCCTTGAAATCCCTGTAGTATTCAACGGGGATATTGCCTTTTCCGATGTCAAAAGCCTTCTTTTCAAGACCTCGCTGAAATTCCACTCCGGATAACACATCATCAGATCCAAAGTCCCCTGGATCAACGGTAATGATGATGGCAGAGTTGGCATTTTCTCCGTTACGGGCGCTGTAGCTCATTCCGTTTACTGCAAGCATCCCCTCTTCAGAGGAAGCATTGACCACATATCCACCGGGGCACATGCAAAACGAATAAACACCTCGTCCGGCATCGGTATTAGCAACAAGCTTATAGGCTGCGGCAGGAAGTCCCTTGGGATCTTCAATTCCATACTGTGACATATTTATGAGCTTTTGAGGATGCTCTACCCTGAAGCCTACGGCAAAGGGCTTTTTCTCCATTGAAACGCCCCTGTCCCTAAGCATATAAAAAGTATCTCTTGCACTGTGTCCTATGGCCAGAACAGCAGCTTTGCAAGGGTACCTGGTATCTCCCACAAAAACTGCCTGCAGCGAGCCGTCTTTAACCTCCAGATCTGTAACCTGGCTTTCAAAAAGAACCTTTCCGCCCCTTTCTATGATCTCCTGCCTCATGCTTTTTACAACATGACAGAGAATATCCGTGCCTATGTGGGGCTTGGCTTCGTACCTGATCTTTTCGGGAGCTCCGTTAAGAGCAAATATCTTAAGAGCTTCAAGGCCTCTTTTTTCTTTGTCTTTGACCATGGTGTTTAGCTTGCCGTCCGAGAACGTACCGGCACCGCCTTCACCAAACTGTACATTGGTCCTTGTATCAAGCTTTCCTCCCTGCCAGAATTTGTCAACAGCCTCCATACGCTTATCAACATCACTTCCTCTTTCAAGTAAAAGCGGCTTAAATCCGCACATTGAAAGCTCATAAGCGCAAAAAAGTCCGGCGGGTCCTGAACCTATAACAACCACTTCACCCAAGTCGGAACAAACAGTCTCATCCGGTCGCATTCCGACTTTTTCCCTGAAGTCATAGGTCTTTTCCTCACATAACGAAATATCTTTATTTTTTATCTTAGAAAGAACCTTTTTCTCTAGATTGCCTGTGAGGGCAACATCAACCATAAAGACGTCAAATATCTGAGGTTTTTTCCTGCAGTCCAAAGAATGCTTTATTATCCTAAGATCTGCTATATCCTTTTCCAAAACGCGCAAAAGCTTCGCAGCTTTTTGCACAAGCATTCTGCGAAGCTCATTTTCATCCGTAATTCTGTTTACATCTTTTTCAATCTTAATCTGGTTAATTCTGATCATATCAAATCCTATAAAAAATCATCTTGCAGCAGCTGTGCCTGCTAAGCTTCCACTTGTAAATGCAAACTGAAGGTTATATCCGCCGCATCTTCCGTCAACATCAAGAAGCTCCCCAATGCAATAAATTCCGGGAGCACTTTTAGATGACATATCATCTGAAATATCACCAATACTGACACCGCCTGATGTTACCTGTGAAGGAATATATCCATAGCTCTCCGACAAGCGAAGCTTCAAAGCTCTGAAATTATCAAGGATGCACTCGCACATGCTATCCGAGATATTTTTCATCTTCATTCTTTTTCCAAGCTTCATCTTGCAGAGTATCATATCTGTGATATTGCTGTTTGCAAATCCCTGCAAAAACTCTTCCAAAGTTCTGCCTTCCTTAAGGTCAAGCATCTGCTTTTTTAATGCAGCAAATTCCTCATCGTCGTAGTCTGCAAAAAAATCTATCATAGCATCTATGGGCTTATTTTCACTGACAAATCTGATGATCTTTCCCGAAGCCTGCATAACAGGTATTCCCGAAATACCATCGGAAGTAATCTGAAGTTCACCCTCTTCGGAAGCTATTTCTTCTGCTCCCAAAAGAAATGTTATGCGAGCCTGTGCTCTTACTCCCTGCTTTGGCAATAACTCATTTTCAGCGCATTTAAATCCTACAAGAGCCGGAAATCTGTCTTTTACGCTCATTCCAAGCTGCTGGCAGATATAATAGCCGTCGCCTGTTGACATTGTGCTCTTGGGTCCCGATAAAGAGCCTGTTGCGATGATCACAGAATCTGCAAAATATGAGTCAGTTGAAGTCTTTACCTCATAGGCTCCCATTTCGCCACCGGAATGCAATATCTTTTTTACCTGAGAATCAAAAACAACCTGCACTCCAAGCCTATTAAGCTCGTTTTCCATGGCTTTGACAACTGTAAAAGCCTGCCCTGATTTTGGGTAGATATAACCATCCTCATTTACTGTTACAACGCCAAGAGACTTAAAAAAGTCAATGACATCCATGGCTCCGTAGCTGTTAAGCCAGTCCTTCATGCGTCCTTTCGCAGCGTCGTTGTAGCAGTCACTTCTCATATCGAGGTTTGTGAGATTGCACCTGCCGTTACCTGTCATGGAAAGCTTTTTCCCAAGGACGCTGTTCTTTTCAAGGATCGTTACTTCGGCACCGTTTCTTGCCGCATAGATCGCAGCACACATGCCTGAAGCTCCGCCTCCTGCCACAATTACTTTTTTACTCAAATCTATCCTCTTTTATCATTCCCTTGAAAATCCGTTAAACAAAAATCCCAAAGGAAGTTTTGAAAGCTCCTGAGGCCTGATGGCCATGAAAAATACCATGATAAGCAAATATACTCCGTAAAAGGCCACAAGACAAATGATCAGAGTCAGGATCTCACCTATGAGATTAACAAGCAGTAGATTTATAAGATAAACCAAAAGTCCCGAAAGAGCTGATGCAATAAGAGGGCTCAGGCAAACCTTGAAAAAGGACCTCTGGATTTTAAGGAGCTTACCCACCATAAAAAGTGTCACAGCATCGTAAGCAATAAGCGACAAAATGCAGGCAAGAAGCATTCCGTATACTCCAAGATCAAGAACCATCATAAAAAGAACAAGTCCTGCCACGTGCAAAGCCCATAAAATACCGAGATTTACCACCACAACAAGGGATTTCCCCATGTGATTCATAAGCCAGGAAATAAATACAGCCACAGCCAAAAGAGTTATCATTATGCTTGAAAGCTGCGCCATTCCAATGCTTAACTTGGTGCCTTTCCCAAAGATCGCTGTCTGAAGCGTCTCTGCCAGGATAAATACAAAAATCATAACTGGAATGATCAGCATGGCACTTCTGCGGAAAAGACTCTTAAACCTCTCTGCCGCCCCTTCAAGCTCATCTCTTTCTATCCTTGCCATAACTCTGTTCCAGGATTTAATAAAAGGAACACAGCAAAGAAAAGTAAAAAGAAAAGTAGGTATTATCGCCTTGGCAAAATACATTCCGTAATTAGTATAAAAGTCCACATCAGGGTGCTTTTTCCCCGTGTAAAAAATATAAACGCATTCATCAAGAAGCATCATAAGGGAAGGTGTTACATACAAAAGAGCTATTGCCCTGATACCAGTTAG